>NZ_JAMYLM010000003.1:0-525274 GCF_040317995.1 Mesorhizobium sp. M1334 | reverse complement strand
ACGATCAGGTCGCCAAGCCGGTGCGTGGCGTTGGGCGCGCGTGGATCAGGCACCGCGCCAAAGTAGCTCTCAAGGCAGGAAATGGCAGTCGCTCCTTCGCTCAACTGCCTCTCCAAAGAATCCTTTCTCAGCCTAAACTCAACCCCAAAATCGCCATATGCGATTCCCCTGCCCCTTCAGGGGGGAGATCACCTGCTCCGTCCTCCATCGCTTCCCCAACCAAGGAACCCACCCGTGACCCCAACCCATGCCGAAGACCTCGGCAGGGCGCGGACGGCTGCCGATTTCGCTGCCATCCGCGCCTTGCTCGACACCGACCTTAACAATGCGATCGCCCGCAAGCAGGAGCTGCAACAGGCCGAGGATCGCGCGATTTTCGGCGAGGGCGACCTGGCGGCGGCGCGTGCCGCATTAGACGACTGCAACGATGCAATTGCGCTCGTCGAGAGGACCATCGAGGCGGTGGACAAGCGCCGTATCGCCGTCGCCCAAAGCGAAGCCCGCGTCGATATTGAAGCGCTTGGCGCCGAGATCCGAACAAAGGCGGCCTCCCTCGGTGAGCGCTGGAAGAGCGTTCACGAACTGATCGAGCAACTGCGCCAGAAGCTGTTCGCGGCCGATGCCTTGAGCCGCGCCATCATCGCCGCCAACGCCATTTCGATGCCAACGGCGCCGTCGGCCTGAAGGTCAACCTGACCACCATCCGGCGCACCGCCATGGCCGGCCCGCGGGCCACAGCACCCACGCGTCTCAGCCGCCCGGCAATCCAGGCCGACCGGCTGCTTTTGTCCTTCCTCAGCCCGGGCGGCGTGCTCGACCGGCGCCCTTCGATCGGCGCGCCGGTCGACGGCATCAAAAGCAAATTCATTCCCGCCGGCGAACGAGGCTGACCATGTGCACACTAGCTCTTATCGGTACGGCGCTTTCCGTCGGCGGCGCGCTAGCGGAAGGCCAGCAGTCCAAGCAGATGGCCGACTACCAGGCCAAGGCCTATGAACAGCAGGCGCGGGCCGACGCCCAAAGCTCGGCCTTCGAGCAGGGCCAGGAGCGCCACAAACAGGATCTCCTCCAGGCTCAGGCGCGTGCCCAGGCCGGCACTTCGGGCGTCGCCATTTCTGGTTCCCCGACCGAGGTGCTGACGGCCAATGCCAGGCAGGGCCAGCTCGACCTCAAGGCGATCCAGTACGGCTCGCAGCTGCGCCAGAACGGTCTCGCCACGCAAGCGGCGATCGCGCGCTTTTCCGGCAAGCAGGCGGTGGGCGCCTCGATCTTCAAGGCCGGCGGCAGCCTCGTGTCGGGCATCTCCGGCCTCTACGACCCGGCCAAGACGGTGACGTTCGGCAGAAGCGCCTTCCCGCCAGCGCCGGGTGGAGGCCTCTACTGATGGCCACCATCCCGCTCCAGCTTGCCCAGCGCCGCCTCGACACCGGCACTGTGGCCTCCTATCCCAACGGCTCGCCGGTGGGCGCCGCCATGCAAGGCTTTGGCGACGAGTTGTCGGCGATTGCCGAACGCTTCCGGCAGCAGAAGCAGCAGCAGGATGCGTTCGACGCCGGCATTATCGGCCGCGAGCTGAACGCACGCATAGCGCACGCCGAGGCCGTGGCGGTGCAGACCGCGCCGGCCGACGGCGGCGGCCTGCACGACTTCATGTATGGCCAGCTCGATCCGCGCAGCGACGGCGTCGTCAAGCCCGGCCTGTTCGACCAGATCTTCGACGACACCGCGGCGAAAGTGCCGGAGGGCGAACGCGCCAACTTCCTCGCGCAAAAGCAGGCGTTGCGGCTGGCCGGCTCGGCGCGCATGGCCGCGCAGCAGCACGCGCGGCGCCAGACCTATGAACAGGCCGAGTGGAGCAAGGTCGAGCAAATCTATACCGGCTCGATCGCGCAAAGCGACCCGAACGACACAGAAACATTCGAGGCGATCAGGCAGAGCGGGCTCGACCTGATCGGCAAGATGGGCAAGCCGCTTGCCCGGCAAGCGGCCGAGGCCGCCTGGCGCAGCAACGCGGCAAAGGCGCTCGTCCAGGCGATGATCGCCCAAGACCCGAAGCGCGCCGCGGAGATGCTAGGTGGGGGGCCGGATGGAAGCCGGACCAAAGACGATACCGTCGAGGCCGTTGGCGGTGCGGGTACGCCCGACGCCGCCTCAGGCGCGCCGGCTTCGAAAGGCGACCGCATCGGCAGGCTTATGCCTGACGAAAGAGTGGCGCAGGCCTGGCAGAGCGACATTCCGCTCGAAGATCGGCCAGAGCTTGTCCAGCAGGCCCGCGCCGCCGATGCAGCACGGCAAGTCGAAGCACGCACCAGCATTGGTCTGGCCGAGCAGAATGCTCCGGCCGCCATCAGGGATGCGGGTGCCTATTCCGGCGCGATGCCGACCCCGGAGCACTTCATCGCACTTTATGGCACCACGGAAGGCAGCAGACGCTCCCAAGCCTTCAACAGAGCCATCGAGGTTAGTCGTCAATTCCACGGCATGCGCGACCTGTCGAATAACGCCGTGCGGGCCATGGTCAAGGACGCCGACCCCACCGCAGATAGTTCAACGCCGGAAGTGGACAAGGCGCGCCATGACGCTATCGCCACCGCCGCGGACCTGACGTTCAAGGCCAGGCAGGCCGATCCGGGCGGCTATGTCCGCGAGGCATTCGCGAACCTTGATGCGGCCTGGAGCAACCTGTCGAAGCCGGGAGACTATCGGGCGGCGATCATTGGCTCCATCGCCGCCCAGCAACAGTTGGGTTTTGAGACCGCCCAGCCGCTACCCAATTCCGTTGCTGAGGACATTGTCGGCAGACTCAAGGCCCAGCCGCAAGACCAGACCGCAGAGCTGCGCAATGTGTTCGCCGCACTACCGAATCAAGTCGCGCGCGAAGCAGTGCTGAACCACCTGCTTCAGACCAGCGTATCCCAAACGGACAACAGCATCGCGGACAGGTCGTTCCGGGCAGCTGTAGTCGACCCGATGATGCTGCTCGATTTGGCCAACACTGTCGAGCCAGGACGATCGGGAGCAAACGCGGAACTCACCAACTACCTCCCGACGAATCAAGAGTGGCTCGGGAAATTGATAGCCGGCGACAGTGAGCGGGGGAGCCTAGGGCGTCTTCTCGCGCAAAAACTCGTGGGCTCCGATGGGCTTGGCGAAGACAGCATCTCGGTGGCCGACTTCACGCCGTTGGGGACGTCATTTGCACTGGAGAAGGCTGGAAATGCAGCGCTGGAGGGCAACTACGACGAAATACTGCTCAATGCCGCGGGCGCAATTCCTGGCAATAGGTTGGCGGCGGTGGCCCTGGAACGCGCTGCCGCGAAGATTGCCAAGCCATGGGTAGAGAAACTCCCAATATTTTCGAGGCTGCCAACTGGCCTAGCCGAAGGCGGCGAGGCGCTTGTTCATGGTGTAGATGCCGAAACCCTTAGACATCAGCAAGCGCTTGCGCGCTCGGTCTCGCCACCAAGCCCACGCCGGAAGACGCGAGCCGGTGAAATGTCCGATAGTGCCTTTGATACCGCGTTACTAGGTGCGATGCTTGCTAGGGATACGTCCAAAGTTAAACATGCCGAGGCGAAGGTTGGGTGGTCTCCATTCAAGGACTATCGAAAAACCTTTTTCGACGCGAATCCTAGTCTCAACAAAAGCGACTACATAGTGCATCATGGCGTCGAGCAGGGAGTTTTTAAAAGGTATCCCGGGCTTTTTACAGAGCAAGAGCTGCATTCAATCGAGAATCTTCGCGGAATCCGGAAAGAGTTCGACATAAATTTGCACCAGAAGGTAATTCGGAACGAGTGGGAATATTTCTACAAGAACAACCCTCACGCTACCCGCCAGAAGGTCCTTGACTATGTTACTGAAATCGACAAGAAGTATGGACATTTGTTCGATCCACCAATAGGTGACTGATGAGATACTATGACATTCTGCCCGATGTGGCCGGTGGATTGGGTGACGGCACTATCCTGGATACCAGTGTCCACCCTCCTATCGTGAGCAAGCTTGTGTACCAGATGGAGGGATGGATCGGTGATGTTCTTATAACAAGCTTTCCATGTTTTCTCGTGACGGAAGAGGCCGCGCACGCATTATCAAAAATCGGCTTCACCGGAGCGGCATTCGCCCCTGTTGAAGTCATAACGTCCGAAGATTTCCGCGAACAGCAGCCCGAGGTAGAGCTTCCATCTTTCGTGTGGCTGAAGGTGAGCGGGAAAGCGGGTCACGATGACTTCGGCATCGCCAAGAATTTTAACCTCGTCTTATCGGAGCGAGTCTTCGATGTGTTTGATGAACGAGGTCTCCCTTCCGCTACGATCAAACCGTTCCACGTTCGGCAAGAGTAGGCTGGTGCCGTCAGATTGATCGGCTGATTAATTGGAGATCGCAATGTTCGAGACATTTCGCCAAAACTTCCCGGTGGATAGCAGGGTGCCCGCGGACACCGGCAATTTCTCCCTGGATACGAAAGTGCCTGGGTTAGCCGAGTTGCTGACCAGCTTCGGCGGTGCTTCGTTCAAGCACGGTTTGTACAGGATAATCCGGGCGCAGGACGTGGCACGTTGGAACGCACGTGTCTGCCTGGGTTTTCCGGAATTCACCGGCCGGATCACCTGCTTTGGTTATGATTGGCTGGGGACGGCGCTTGCAGTCGACAGCCAAAGGCTGGAACAAGGGGAACCTGGTGTCGTGATGTTCGAGCCCGGCACGGGAGAGGCGCTCCAAGTGCCGGCCAACATCCGCACCTTCCACGAGGTCGATGCCATAGAGGATGAAGACGCGGCGTTGGCCGCCAATCTTTACGCTGATTGGGGCGAGGCTGGTGGCGCCGAGCCGGCTTACAACCAATGCATCGGCTATAAGATACCGCTGTTTCTCAACGGCAAGGACGAAATCAAAAACCAGGAGCTGTCGGACCTGGAAGTTTATTGGCACATAATGGGCCAACTTATTGCGAAGGTGAAAGACCTGCCACCGGGAACACCTGTCAATATCCGAGACCTTCTCTAAAACAGGGGTTTTCCGCTGAGCCGCCACTCGGGACTCCCGTTCGAAGCATGGCTAGAAGCGGTATTTGCCTCTGGTCCGAAGGGGTGCGACCCCCGCGGTCTGTGATGCGCTATCCGTTTTGTGGCCGGACGGTCCGGGTAGAGCGTGCCGCAACTAGCCAGCGGTCTGATTGTGGTCACGATGCTGGCTTATGGCCTGATAACCGCAGAGCGATCCCAGTCGGTGGTGCCTTCTGGATCGCCTCCCATTTCAGACGAAGGATTGACCTGTTGCGCACTGACTCTTTTTCGACCATGGCAAGGATCGTTTTTCTGCTCACCTTGACCGGCGTTCTCCTGCTCGCGCTTTCGCCGGTGCGCTTCCTGCAGGAGTTGGACCTGGGCTTCACCTTCCACCACGACAAGCTCAACCACGCCGCAGCATTCGCGGTGCTGGCGGCGCTTGGAAGCCTCGGCTGGCCGGAACACAAGACGAGACTGGTCCTGCTCCTCGCCATAACCGGCGCGGCGATCGAGCTTCTTCAGGGCGCCCAACTGATCGCGCGCGATATGGATATCCTCGACTGGGTCGCCGACTGCGCCGGCATGGCCTGCGGACTGGCGGCCATGGGCGGCACAAGAAGGCTGATTGGCGGATTGCTGTAGCCCGTTGCCGCTCTCTGTCCGGAAAATCGCCGGCTGCGCCGGATAGCGCGGTGTCCGGCCGCGTAGCTTAAGTTTCCCACCGACAGCACTGAACCCCTTCCAGCCTCGCTTATGCGGGGCTTTTTTTATGGAGCAAAGCCCTCATGTCCCGACCTGCAACTGCCGCCGTTCGTCTCCTGACCGGCGAACGCGAACCCGTGCGCCTCGCGACCACGGCCGACATCCTCCTGCATGGCCTGCAGGCGATCGACGGCGTGCCGGCCGAGGTCGGAGACCGCGTGCTGGTCAAGGACCAGGCCGACCCGACGCAGAACGGCATCTACACGGCGAGCGCAGGCGAATGGTTCCGCGCCGCCGATGCCCGCACTACGCGCACCCTGCAGAAGGGCACGACGGTCCACACCCAGATCGGATCGGTCAATGCGGACCGCGTGTTCGAGTTCACGGCCGACGAACCGGCCGTCGGCGCCGATGCCATCACCATCGCCGCATCCGTTCCGCCCGACATCGCGGAGATGGTCGATGAGGTCGAAGCGTTGCGCGATGAAACCCAGGCGCTGAAGGATGCTGCCGAAGCCAGCGCCGGCCAGGCATCCGCCAGCGCCGCCGCTTCCGCCGCGAATGCCGGCCAAACCACTGCCGACCGGGCTGCGACCAATTCCGATGCCGTCGCGGCCGCGGCGGCCGTCATCAGCGCTCAGGCCGCACGCGACGCTTCACTCTACGGCAAGGGTATTTTCCCGACGACTGCCGCGGCAATCGGCTTCGGCGTCGCCGGCAACGGTGCGATCACGCCAGGCTCGGGCGGCGCCAACGGCATGTTCGACCTAGCGTTTACCGGCGGCACCGGTTCGGGCGCTGCCGGCCGCTTCGTGGTGGCAGGCGGGGCGCTGACGCAGATACTGATCACGGCGCCGGGCTCCTACACAGTGGCGCCGACGTTCAGCTTTGCGGCGTCGGCAGGGCTCGCCGGCGCCGCCGCTGCGGCGGTGCTGGGCAGGAATGTCGATGTCGGCGAGTATTTCTGGACCGAAGTTTCGACTGGTTCTTTGGGGTTGTTCAATGTCGGGGCCGGACCGGTAGCGGCTGATACGGGTGTCCGGGCGGCAACGGCTGCTCTCCTTTCGAGCGTCGATAGCCTAGCAATGATCGAAGGCCTTACCGTTCCGACCGCCAGGCTAACAGAGGCGGCCGGATCAGTCAGCCCATCTGTATATCGATCCTACTCTTTTGTGTCGGGCGACACGATCGAGCACATTGCCATTGCCAAAGCTGGAGAGCGAAGCATTCTGCAGCTTATCCACGCGGGGGCTGGTGCGGCCTATACAGCCAACTTCAATCTTGAGGAGGGTATCGTCTCAAGCAGTTCAGGCGCGAACCTCGTCAGCGCTGCCATCACAGATATTGGCTCCGGCTGGTACGAGTGCAAGGCTGTCGTCCTGGTTGCGGCAAATATTACGAACAATGTGCAGGCACGTATGTCGGCTGCTGGCGTTTTTCCGTTCACCGGCGATGGAACCAGCGGTATGTACATTCGCAGTGTCGTGCTCCGCAAGCAGGGCCTGCCGGCTAACCTGTTCCCGAGCAGCGACCCCGCCAACGCAGCCTTCACGAAGCAGAACGTGACGGTTACCACCACGGTCAGCCCTTATGAACCGGTGCTGATCTCCCTGCCTCCGCTTGTCGATGGCCTCGACGTGACCGTCAGAGGCCGAATGACGGCATCGAAGCTTGTCGAAATGGTCGGCTCTGGCAATCCTTCCGTTTATCAGGGCAGGTCCGTGGTCAATGGCGACAATATCGTCTGGAAAGTCACCGCCAAAAAGGCCGAACGCAATCGTCTCAATCTCTACTCCAACAACGCCGTCATCTTCGACTGCACCTTCAATCTCGATACCGGGACCGCGACCGGCACAGGCGCGAGCATCGTCGCTCTTGGCAACGGCTGGTACGAATGCACGGTTACGAAGACGGCAACAGCCACGGCCGCGACGAACTGGCAACAGCGTATTTTCCCGTCTGCTGGCGGTCACCCGTATGTCGGCGATGGTGTGTCTGGATTCTATGTCCAAAGGTCGGCTCTAAGCATTAATGGTGGGCCGAATGTCTTCTCGTCTTCGGAAAACCTCTCCAACTCGGCCTGGACCAAAAGCGCCGGCGTGACGGCAGTCGCCAATGGCGCTCTGTATCTTGGCCTATTGTCGGATCCGGCCAACATCGGCGGCGACCCATATGACGACGGCTCGGCCGCCCTGGTTGGCAAAAAATTGACCCTGATCGGCTCTAGCATTTCGGCCGGAGCCTACTACGTTCCCGTCCTCGCCGGTCTGACCGGTATGATCCCTACCAATCTAGCGGTCAGTGGCTCGGCCTTGGGGCTGAGCACCACCGCCTATCCGAGCTACGGAATGTCCAATGCGATCGCCAACATTCCGGTCGACGCGGAGTTGGTAATCTTGGAGCCGGGCCCGAACGCCTTTGGCGCGCAGGAGACGCCCCTGGGCGCTCTCGGCGACACGACTTACGCCACTCACTATGGTTCGCTGTGGGCGGCCTGCGCCGCCATCCGAGCGCGTGCGCCGAATGCCAAGATCGTCATGATTGGTACCTACAGCGGCGGCCCTGGACACGCGACGCACCGGATAGGAAGAATAAACGGTCAAGGCAACACGCTGGTCCAGTTCATGAAGGCGGAGCGGGAGGTAGCCGATATGCTGTCAATACCGTTAATTGACGTAGGAGGCGAGAGCGGCATCGGCTACCTGACCTCGTTGCTTTACATGAGCGATGAGCTTCATCCGACTGCTACCGGCAGCCTGCGGCACGGAACTTTCGATGCAGAGGAACTTCGTCGTCTCTCGCGCCGGGGCTTCTTCGGAGCCTAGACTGGAGTGATCCTGTGTGGCAGATGTTCGCGAATGCGCGTCTTCTCCACCGTTCTAGCTCTTCGCCGCCGCTTTTGGTCATGGATCGCCACTGGCGCCGCTAGGGAAAATGCCGTCATCGGGCCGCGCACGAAGTTTGGCGCCGGGGCGGAAATTTTCAATATCCGCGGCGACCGGTCTCGCGTCTCGATCGGCGCGGACAGCCATTTGGATGGGCATTTGCAGGTGTTTGCCCACGAGGGTCGGATCAAAATCGATGACTGGTTTTATCTTGGTCCAGGCTCGACGATTTGGTCGTCGGACCCGGTGGGGATCAAGATCGGCAAACGAGTGCACGTCTCATGGGGCGTGGCGATCCACGACACCAATTCGCATCCGATGGACCCGCAGAAGCGTTTTGCTCAGATGCAAGCCATCTTTCGTGAGGGCCATCCGCATGTCGACCCGGGCATTCGTTCGGCGCCGATCACTATTGGAGATGACGTCTGGATCGGCAATAGCGCCATGGTCATGAAGGGTGTCACCATCGGCGATCGGGCGATTATCTCGGCCGGATCGATTGTTCGACACGACGTCCCGGCCGATTCGTTGGTGCGGCCAGAAGACCTAGTGAAGTGATGCCTTTGGCTGCCGCTCATCAATGAGCGTCGTGCCATCGTATATGGCTACATGTCGATGCGGTTATCCAGCATACATTTCTCGTCTCCGTTTCAGGTCGCTTCGACAAAAGGCATATGCTTGATACGCTCCCATTGATCCTTAGCGGTAGTTCCAGACCAGCGGTTGCGCAGGGTGCTCTCTCGATAGGACTGAGCCGGCTCCAATCCCGGCATGTCCGAACCGTTAGGTAAGAAGAACGCGTTCCCCCCGGCGGACGAGACGGCAACGAGCTTGTAGCCGTACTTCTTGCAGAGATTGGCCAGGGCGGTGATCGATGCACCGTGATACCAGCCACTGTCGTGCTTGGCGGTGCGATCGAAAGCGTGATCATACGGCACTGTGATAGGATTGAGACCAAAACTGGCGTTGTACTCCGCCACAATGACGGCCGGCCGCACTGGCAGCAAGGCTTGCAGAAACCAGTAGTCGTTTCCATCGACATCGACGGAAAGGACTCCAAGTTGCGGAAAATGCGTGGCGAGACTTTCGATGTTGTTGAGATCAATGAAGCTCTGGCGCACTTCAATCCGCTTTGGAAGCAGCGAGCGCGCTAACCGCACGGTCGTTGCGTCGCCGTCGACGAGCAGACCCCTGAATTCACTAAGCCCAATGCAGTTGTATTCCGTCGGATGGAAGCCAAATTCCAAGAACGTTTTCGGGCTTTGGCCAACAATCTGCGACAGGATCACACTTTCATCTGATTGCGGAGACCCGGCAAGGCGAGCCTTTGCGAGGTGAAAATAATATCGGAGCGGACTTGAGCGAAGGAAAGCATGCATGCGCGATTGGACATTCATCAATGAATGACTCCTGATCGCCCGCCCGCGGCCAATTATTTGCGACAAGCGGCGGCGGTTTGCAAGCTTGCAAACACCCGCGCCCGCCAGTCTGGACGCCGTTTGAAAATCGCCGAAAAGACGTCGGAAGAATTGCTCTGCGAGGGCCGCTCGGGATGCTGTGCGCACCAACAATGGCACACCCGGCCGACCAAAAATTCCTACAGCTGGAGTTGTATTTCGGAATTGTCGGGGTTATCGGTGACGCGGACCCGTCGCCGGCGGAGCCGCTACCGTCTGCTGTCCTGCGGCTTCTGGTGAGGGTCCAGGCTTTTCGACCACCAGATAAAATAAAGCGAACCCATCTTCATCACAGGCACGCGGCGGTCGCGTTCGCGGGCTCGCAACTCACGATAGGTCTTCAGCTTCAGAGTGCCGCCCGGCAACCTGATACGCACTGCCATCGGTCCAACTCCCGTTGTGCAACGCAGCAATTTTCGTGCAATGCGGTAAATAGAGACCTTCCCTTACGGAAGAGTCAACAGCAGCCTCATCAACTTATTTTGCGAGCTCGCCTGCGGAGGCTGAGCGGGCTCCCAGGCGCATGCCAGGTCGGAAGAATTGGGACGTTCACCGTGGCGACTGGTCGTCAATGAGTCGCTGTCGGTTCGACCACCAGGTGAAATAAACCCGGCCGATTTTGACGACAGGTATGCGGCGGGTGCGCTCGCGATCGCGCAATTCGCGGTACACTTTCACCTTCAGCGTGCCGCCTGGCATTCTGATACGTACTGCCATCGGCCCCCGCCTGATTGTGCAATGCAGCATCAAAACCTTCCGTGGCGGAAGAGTCAACGCCTGTCCGCTGACTTTTTCTGGGATTTGTCGAGCGGTCTCGGAAGTTTGGCGCGCACGGCGGTTCCTGATCCGGCACCGAGGCATCAGTGCCGGGTCAGGATCGTCGGGTGCCCGGGCTATTTCCTGGGCGAGGACTTGTTGGGTGACGATGGGCGATCGGACATGCCGCTCGGCCACCAGATGACGAAATAATTGCCGACCTGCCAAACCGGCACCTCGCGCTTCTGCTCGCGCCGCCGCAGCTCGTCCCTTTTCTTGATCTTCAAGGTCCCGCCTGGAAGCCTGATTCTTATCGTCACGTGTCCTCCCGTACCCGCTACAGGTACGAACGATAGACGGGAACAGTTTCATCCCGGCTAAGCAATTTCATCCAGGTCGAGCAATTTCGGGCGGTGGACGCAGGAACCGGGCCGGAGCGAGATCGCCGGAACTGGCTTCATTTGAAGAAATCCGCAATGCCGTTGATGGCCAGCACCGCATAGACGATCGGTCCGGCGATAAACGCACAATAGAGGCAGAGGATCGCCGCCAGCACCAGCAGCAGCGGCTTGTCGCGACCGACGGCGCGGAGTTCGGACTTCACCGTCCAGCGTGCCGCAGCGGTTTGTTCATCATCAGACATGTGCACCATCCCGCGGCCATTTCACATGGCGGGTCGAAAACATCAACCTGCTTGCCACATCGGCGCGCGCTGCCGCCCAATTCTGCTCTGCCGCCACGCACGTGCTGTTTAACCTCAAAACCCTGCCCGCGAGGGCGGAAAGGAAACCTATGGACCTTTTGTTCAAGGGCGCCGCCAGGCGCCTCGATGATATAGACTTGCCGAAACTCGGCGCCCGGATCGGCGTGGGCGAGGACGAGATGCACGCGTTCCTCGATGTTGAAACGAGCGGGCACGGCTTCGACGCCTTTGGCCGGCCGGTCATCCTGTTCGAGCCGCACGTCTTCTATCGCAACCTGTCGGGTGCCAAGCGGGCAAGAGCGGTAGCCGCTGGCCTCGCCTATCCGAAGTGGGGCGAGAAGCCCTATCCCAGGGGTGGCTACCCACGGCTCAAGGCAGCTTGTGCGATCGACGAAACCGCGGCGCTCAAATCCGCGTCATGGGGTCTTGGCCAGGTTCTCGGCGAAAACCACGCCGCCGCCGGGTTTGCGACAGTGCAGGCCATGGTGGAAGCCATGATGGCCGACGAGGAAGCCCAGCTTGAGGCCGCGATCAACTTCATCAAGACGAACAAGCTCGACGACAATCTGCGCAATCATGACTGGGCGGGCTTCGCCAAGGGCTACAACGGCGCCGGCTATCGCAAGAACGCCTACGATACCAGGCTTGCCGAGGCTTATCGCAAATGGTCGCGCATCAAGGACACGCCTTGGCTGTCTGCCGGCCCGGTGTCGTCGGCGGTCGTCCCTGCAGCTCCGCCAGAGCCAGCGAGCCCAATTCCCGTTCCACAAGCGGCCGCCACGCACGCGCCTCCTGGGCCTCCTGTGCCTGCCGCCAAGCCCGGCTTCTGGGCAGCGCTGATCGCCACCATCCTCAAATTATCAGCAATCCTCAAACTATTCGGAAGGAAATGACATGTGGACCCGGATCAAGAGCTTCTTCCGCGACAGCGAAACAATATTCTGGGCGCGGCTTCAGGCGGCTATCGGCATCATCGCGAGCATCGTCACCTATGTCGACCCTCAGGTTCTTTCGCCGGTCATCCCAGGGGAATGGTTCCCCTGGTTTCTTGTGATCAACGGCGTCTTGACCGAGTTCCTGCGCCGCCGCCGCGCCGAGGATTTGTGATGACCGCGCTCCTCGCCATTCTCAGCGCCATCATCGGCAACAAGGTCGTCATGACGGTATTCGCTGCTGTGGCCGGCGGCATCGGCCTTTACATTGCAGGCGGCATCAACCGGGCGAAGAAGGAGGCGGTCAAACAGGCCGAGGCAAAAATCGCGGCCGCCGGGGACCGCCTCGAAATGAACCGCGAGGCTTCCGCCGAAGGGCGGAAGGCCGCCGGCATGACCGATGCGGCAGCAAGAGCGGAGGCTGAGAAATGGGCAAGGCGCTGATCTTCTGCCTGGTGCTGGCCGGCTGCACGACAACCGCGCCGGCCGGCAATCCGCGGCAAGTCTGGTGCGACCAAAGTCAGCCACGCCGGCCATCCGCCCCGGTCGTCGCCGCCATGACCCGGCCCGAGCTCGACGAGATGAACGCCTTCAACGGGCAGGGCGCCAGATGGTGCGGGTGGACGCCATGATGCATGAGCTGCTCGACGTTCTGGGCATCAAGGCGCCGGTATTGGTCGCCGGCCTGTCCGGCGGCATTTTGCGGGCCTTGTCACGTCACCGCTACAAGGTCCGCGAAATGGTGGCCTCGCCGATCTGCGGCGCGCTGGCGGCGGCCTATCTGACGCTGCCGGTCGTGCATTATTTCCGCGCCGCCGGCCTGCCCATTCCTTCTCCCGACGACGACACCACGACGCTGGCCGCGGCCTTTCTGATTGGCGTATCGGCGATGTGGATCTCGGATATCGTCTTCGAAATGATCGTGCGCCGGTTCGGGCCGGTGAAGGAGGAGTAAGCCGCCCAAGCCTGACTAAGAGTGACGTCAGTTGAAGCCCGCCGCGCCGAAAGGTGCGGCGGGCTTTTGCATTTTTCCTGGCAATCTGTACGATCTTTTCTTTGCGAGGGCGGCTCGATCCGGCGCTTGCGAAACCAAGATGCGCGTTAGGCTTCACGGGAGATGGTGTCATGCTTGGCAGAGTCCTGACACAAGCGGCAGTCCTTACAGCCGGGGCGCTTCTGTTTGCCGCGACGGCCGACGCCCGGCCGGACAGCCGCGCGATGACATGCGAACAGACGCAGCTTCTGATCCAGAGGCATCGCTCGGTGGTGCTGACCACCGGCCAGGACACCTACGACCGTTACGTCCGCCAATTCGGCGATGAATGCGACTGGCCGCAAGTGCCGCGCGCCGCTTATATCAAGACGCGTGACGGTCAATGTCTGGTCTATCGCTGCCAGGAGCCGGTCTTCGACCTCCCGAATTGAAAGCAGGCGGCGGCTCATTCCTTCTCGAAAGGACCACCTTCGCGTGCGAGATCGCGTGAAATAACGCGTTCCTCCGTATCGTCCGGCAAGGCCTCGTCGCTGTCCTGGTAGGCGTTGTCGTCGTCCTCCTCCGGCAGTTCGCCGTCTTTCTCGACGTCGTAACGGATGTCGCCGTTTTGCGGCACGCCGTCAGGGAGGGTTCTCCCGCTCCGGATGGCATCCCAGTCCTGCTGCTGGATGGTCGGGCTCTCGGTCTCGTCGTCGGTTCGTTCTTTCCTGCGCGGTTCCATCGCTGATTCTCCATAATGTCGGCGGCCCTGAACTGGCTCAGTGGTTGAACTCATAAGTCTGGCAGCCGGTTCCGGGCCGCTGCGGTCCGGGCGCATTGCCGCACGACGGAACCAATCGCGCCTGCCCGCCTTCACATTCAGAAGATACTGGCGCGAAAGGAGCTCGACATGAGACCGCTCATTTTCTTGCCGTATATGCTAGGTGCGATGGTGCTGGCGGCGCCGGCGGCCGCGCAGCCGGGCGAACAGGCGCAATCCAACCGCTGCAAGGTCGAGCCGCAGGATCAGAAGAACCAGCAGCAGAAGCCGGCCGGCAGCAATTTGTCCGACACGCTCGAGCCATGCGGTGGGGTCCTGAAGCCGCCGCCAACGGGCGATCAGGGCATGGCGACGCCACCGCCGAATGAGGGCAAGACCCCGGTGCTCAAGCCCGGCGAGGTGCCGCCACAGCCGCCCAAGCAGTAGCCGCTTCATTGCTGCCACAGGGGCTTGCCCATGGCGGTAACGCCGCGCTGTACCGGCAGGTTTGTTGCCCTCGCTCAGGAACATTAGCTTGTCCTAAACGTTGTTTCAGACGCAGCCGATATCACCCCCTCCGGTGTCGCTGCTGATCGGGAAACCGATCGGCCCGCGTCCTGCGACGCGGGCCACCGTAGCTCATTCGCAGTTCATTCGCCGCACCGCGCGGGCACTTCACCACCATTCGATTAGCCGCCACTTACGGAACAACAAGGTGGCGTGGGCGTTTGCCTAGAGGGTTCGCCGCTTCGACCGGAATGCCGCGTCGCAACTTTAAGGGCGAGGCCCGTAACAACAGGAGTAGACGATGAAAATCCACCTTGTTCCTGCTGCGGCGGGATTGGTGTTGCTCGCCGGCGTCGGCGTGGCCACCGCGGACCAGGTGATTGTCACGCCCGAACAGCAGACGGTCATCCGCGAATACGTCCATAAGCACCCGTTGGCGTCGATCAATCTTCTGGGCGTGGAGCTCAATATCGGTTCCACGGTGCCAGATACGGTCGAGCTGCAACCGATCGATGTTCCCGACGTGAAGTACAGATACGTCGTCGTCGGCAATCGCACCGTGCTCGTCGACCCAGGCACCCGCAAGATCGTGCACGTCATCGAGTGATCGGCGCTCCCAAACCGCGAACCGGATTTGGAAAGGTCACGGTCTAAATTATCGAATAAGAGCTCCATCCCGAGCGATCGGGATGGAGCCGCTGTCGTCGCGAAACAAGGAAAGGAGCCATTCCCATGCTGCCGCATGTCGAGCGGGCTAACGTGGCCGCCGCCGTCGACAAACTGCTTGCTGAACGAGGCGATGGGCTGCTGTCGATGAAGGCGGCGATTGCACTGTTGCGCGAACGCACCGGAACCGAGCGCTCGGACGCCGACCTTGAAGGGCTGATCATCAAGAAGGCGGCGCTCCTCGGCGTCGCCGTCCTGTGTGACAGAGAGGTTCAATGACGGTGTTGCCTGGGGGCTCAAGACGCCGGTCGAAATTTCAGCTAGAACAAAGTTGCTTACGCATAAACCGACGGAGGCAACGGTGAGGGACAGACAGGAACGGATTCGCCAGCGTGCACACGCGATCTGGGAACAGGCAGGCAGGCCCGACGGGGCGCATCAGCAGCATTGGGATCAGGCTACCGCCGAAATCGACGCAGAAATCGCCACGAAAGAGACCGCCAGCCGGCCGAAGTCGAAAGCACGTCAGCCTAAGCCGGCGCCGGCCGCCAAGGACGGAACCAAACCCAAGGCGCGACCACGCAAAGCGTGAACTCGCGCGGATTTGATTCCAACGCTGGATCTCGCGGTTCGGCGCTCTGTACTTTCGTCCGCGGTCGGCAGCAGAGACAGTCCAGACCGGTCAAAAATGACGCAGCACGGTGAAGCAAACCCGCGCAGCGCGGATCTTCTCGGCCCATTGTTCCATTGCCGAGGGGTCGGTTTGATGTTGTGGTTTGCAGATTAGGAATTCGCCTTTTCGGCCGCCGACCCGTTGCGACGTTCGTCTGTTGCGGCGCCCACCAGCTGACTCTCGCATCGCTTCAAACTTTCGGAAAATTTCAATACAAATTTCACGCGGCTGTTCTTTGAAAATACACCATGGGACCAGCAAGTTGATCGGCAAAGAAACCGATCTTCTTCCTTGCACTTAGGGCGTAATGCAACCGGCGAGTTCGCGGGTTGCTCAGCGAAACTACAGCAGGAAGAATGTTATGACCATCAACATCAAAACGATCACCGGTGCAGTGGCAGGCAGCGTAGCGCTTTTCATGCTCTCGATGCCCGTGAATGCCGCGAACGGAATTGCCGTTGGTGTTGGAACATCCATCGGCGGCAACGGCGGCATCAATGCCGGCCTCGGCGCGACGGTTGGCGGTCGCGGCGGCATCAACGCCGGTGCCGGCGCAACGCTTGGCGGCAGCGGCGGCATCAAGGCAGGCTTCGGTGCCTTGGTGGGCGGCAGCGGCATTAACACCGGTGCCGGTGCTACGGCTGGCGGTTCCAGGGACATCGCCGCAGGCGCCGGCGCGTCGGTCGGGGGCAGAAGCGGCATCAACGCTGGTGCCGGCGCAACGGTTGGCGGTTCGAGCGGCATTGCCGCCGGCGCGGGGGTAGGTATCGGCAGCGGCGTTGGGGCTGGCGCGGGGGTCAGGGTCGGCAGCGGCATCAATGTCGGCGCCGGTGTCGGGATCGGTGGTACCAATCCGAGCAATTTGTCCAACCCGGGCAGCCCGTCCAATCCCAGCAATTCCAGCTTGCCCCAGGTCGTCGCCGACATATCGAGCGACAAGTTGGCCAGGATGAAGAAGCGCTGCGTCGACGTGCTGAGTAGCGAAGGCACTTACGATAGCGATCTGCGCCAATTGTGCCTGCTTATCGCGCGCCGCTAAGGCGAATACATCGGAATGAAATGTCGGACCGGGCCGAGAGGCCTTCGTCCACCAGACCTCCAGCGGTCCAAAGCCCGCCATTGCGGCGGGCTTTTTGCCGAGCACGTGGCGGCAGCATGGCTGGGCTCACAAGAGCACGCGCTTCAATGTGTTTGACGGCCAAGATCCGGCGAAACGGCCACCCCGCCTTCCAGGGCGTCCCAGCCCAATGCGGGGCTGCTTTGCATCAGCTGAGTGCACGCAAACTCCGCCAGATCGGCTTCCGCGAAGCCGTCGAACTCGATAGCTGCGCCTTGGAGCTGGGCTGCCTGCATGACGAGCCATTCAATGTCTTCGCGCGCAATATTCTCGGCGAGGTTTTGCAGTCGCACGGCTTCGGCGACAGCAGTCAGATTGATGGCAATCCCGGACCGCAATGTAGCTCGAACTCGGGAACCGACGTCTTCGTGCAGGCGAACCGAAAATCCGTAGCGCATGGAAAACCTTCCTTTCAGGAGCGGTTTGTCCCTCGTGTTCTACCATGCGCCCAGGGCTCGTGATTGGCAAGCGAAGACCCTTGAAAAATCGCTTCGTGTCAAACAGTTAGCGTATTTTGTTGATTGTCCATTTGATGCGTGATCCGCTTCATCGGACTTCTGCATGAGTCACACATCTGAAGGTCTTGACGTACTCTGCTCACGTACCTAATTCTACACAAAAGCAGGGACATACTAACTCATCTGCGTTGAGGTTGGTATGACTGGAGGCCGAGATGTCCGAACTGGAACGCCCGGAACGATTGCAGATCATGCTGACTGTCGATGAACTGGCGGCGTTGGAGAACTGGCGCTTCGAAAAGCACATGCCGAGCCGGTCGGCCGCGGTACGTGAGCTTTTGAGGCGAGGTCTCACAGCCGATGGTTTCCTGACAGCGGCGCATGGGACCAAGTCGCGCGACTTCGGCATCCTGCCGCATTCTGCAGATGGTGACCGCAGCACGGCCGACGGACCGTCGTAGAAGGAATAGCGCCGTTTCCGCCGTGGATCGCCCGCTCTCCGACCGTGCTTCGCGTCTCTCTCGCTTTGCGATGAGCTGTGAACGTCTGGTCTGCTGATCGCCGCGAAGTAGAAGAGATCCGAAGCTCTGTCTTGCCAGACGCTCCGCAATCAGGGAGTGCTTGATCGGCATAGTGCGGGCTCGGGAATTTGCCGATGACGCTGGAATTGACGGCCGGCGACCAGTCGATGCTGCATGGCGAGCAAGGGTCGGCAGCGGCTGCCGCCATGAAGATCCTGGTCGCCTTCGCGAAGGCGGTCGGCGCCCGCAAGTTGTTGGATATTGCCGGTGCCCATATCGACGGCTGCCTCTATCACGGCCAGGCCAGCCTCGATTTCGTCGAAAGGCTGATCGAGGGCGGCGGCCGCGTTCGGGTGCCGACGACGCTGAATGTCGGTTCGTTCGACCTCATCCATCCCGGATTGCTGAAGATGCCGATGTCGCAAGAAGCGCCGGCGCGACGCCTGATGATGGCGCATCTGGACCTCGGCTGCCAGGCGACCTTCACCTGCGCACCCTATCAGACTCGGTTCCGGCCAAGGTTCGGCGAGCAGATAGCCTGGGGTGAGTCCAACGCCATCGTCTTTGCCAATTCGGTGATCGGGGCGCGAACCAACCGCTATGGCGATTTCATCGATTTATGCTGCGCAATGACCGGACGCGCGCCGGCCTGGGGGCTGCATCTGAGTGAAAATCGACGAGGCCAGATCCTGTTCGAGCTGACTGGCGGTCTCGAGCCCAGCGACGCCCTGTTCGTGGGTGTCGGACTACTTGTCGGGCAAAAGAGCGGCGACCGCATTCCTGTCATATCAGGCCTGCCGCAGCCGCGCGACGAGGACCAACTGAAGGCGCTGGGGGCGGCGGCGGCAACGACGGGCGCTGTGGCGCTGTTTCATGCGGTCGGCATTACGCCGGAGGCGAAGACGCTGGATGAGGCGTTGCAAGGCCTGGCGCCGAAGGAAAAAATCCGGATCTCTCGCGCTGACGTCCACCATGCGCTGGCCAGGCTGTCAAGCGTCCCCGATGGCGTGCAGCTTGCAGCCGTGTCGTTAGGCACGCCGCATTTCTCCCATGAAGAGTGGATGCGCCTGTTGCCGCTGCTGCGCGAAGTTGCGCCGGGCAGGGGCGTTCCGATCTATGTCAACACAGGGCGTGCCACGCTGACGCGACTGCAGGACGAAGGCGCACTGGCCGGCATGGAAGCCTTCGGCCTTGTCCCGGTCACCGACACCTGCACCTATGTCACGTCGATCCTCGAGCGTCTCGACGGCGTGGTGATGACCAATTCGGGCAAATGGGCGCATTACGCACCTGGCAACATCGGTGTCTCGGTGGCCTTCGGCGACATGGAAGACTGCGTCCGCTCGGCCGCGGCCGGCCGCGTCGTGCGAGGCGCGCCATGAAGGCGCCGGCCACGACCGGTACATTCCACCTTGCCGGCTCCGCACAGGGCCCGGCGCTGGTGCTTTCGCAGGCGCTCAGCTTCTGGGGCGGGATCGATGTCGAAACGGGCGACATCATCGACCATTCGCATCCGGACCTGGGCGGCAATATCGCCGGCAAGATCCTGGTGATGCCGAGCGGGCGGGGGTCGTCGTCCTCGTCTTCGGTTCTGGCCGAAGCGATTCGCAGAGGGACGGCGCCGGCCGGCATTATCCTGGAGCGGCCGGACCCGATCCTTGCCGTCGGCGCCATCGTTGCCGAATTCCTCTACGAAATCAGCATGCCGCTGGTCGTCTGCGACATATCAGGCATTGCCTCCGGCGACCGGATCGCCATCGGTCTGGGCGAAGATGCGCAAGCGATGGTGAGCAAGCTCTAGCCGGCCATCAGTCCCGCCGCGCCCCGCGGCCAGGTCGACGCTGAAATCGAGATTGGCGTGGCCGTTGATGCGCCAGTTGGCAAAGACGTTGACCAGATCGAAGCCGTCATCGACGAGAGCCGGTTCGTCCGGTTTGCTGCGGTTGGTGCGCGTGATCTTGCCAACGCTGAGATATTGCGCGCCAACGGTAAGCTGGTCTTCCAGCATCCTGAAGCCGACGGTCGCCGCGAGCGGTCGAGCGGCGTGTTGTTCAGCGGCTGGCCGGAATAGAGCGCGCCGGCAAGATTCACGAAACCCCAGCCATTCACCTGGGTTCAGATCTCCGGGATACTCTCCCTGAAGATCACTTGCAGCCTCGGCTGGTGCAGTTCGTAAGGCAATCCCCTGACCGCGTGGGTCAAGGTGTTGAGCGCCTCGCGGGCCTCGACGCGCGGGTTCTGGTCGATGACCGCGTCGAGCGTGCCGTCGAGCAAGAGCTCCTTGGTGCCTTCCGTCACCTCATGGCCGAGAAAGACCGTCGACAGCGCGCGCCCGCGTTCCTTCAGCGCGCGGGCGATGCCGGTGTTGCCAGCGCCGACATTGTAGATGGCGGCCAGGTCCGGGTGCCGGTCCAGCAGGGCGGAGGCCTCAGAGTAGGCTTTTTCCCGATCGTCGAGCATTTCGCGCATCTCGACGATCTGCAGATTGGGCGATTCTTCCGTCAGTATGTGGCGGAAGCCCATCTCGCGCTCTTCGTGGCCGCGGTAGGAGAGCGAACCGGCGAACAGCGCGACCTTGCCCGGACGCCCTGCGCCCATGAAGCGGTTGAGCAGGTAGCCGGCGAGCCGGCCGGCGGCGCGGTTGTCGATGCCGATATAGGCAACCCTCGGCACATGCAGGATGTCGGAAGCGAGGGTGACGACCTTGACGCCGCTGGCCGAAAGCGAGCGGATCGCCTCGCGCACCGTCGGATGGTCGAGCGCGATCACACCGACGCCTTGCGTCTGCCCGTGCAGTTCCTGCAGCAGACGGGCGAGCCGATCCGGATTGAAGCCTTCGATAGTGGCGACGCGGACGTCGAGGTCAGGCCGCGACTGCGCCTGCGCCTCGATCTGGCGGTGCAGCATCTTGATGAAGGAATTGGTGCCGGCGGGCAGGGCGAAATCGAGCCGTATGACCTCACCGCGCAGCGCGTTGAGCGAGCTCGGATTGTTTGAATTTTCAGCGATGTAGCCAAGCCGCTGTGCCGTTTCGAGCACGACCTCGCGAGTGCGCGCCCTGACCCCGGCGCGGTTGTTGAGCACACGGTCGACCGTGGCGGCGGAAACGCCGGCTTCCCGGGCTATGTCTGTCTGGGTGGACCGCACTGTCGATCACCTCATTCCAAAATGTGCCAAAAGCGCATCGAGATTACGCATTTCATAGGTCCGACGTCGGAGAGCGGCCTCATCGCCGCTCGCGATTCTGATGGGAAATGATGTAACCGGCCTTGGCCGATCCGCAAGTCGCTGCGCTAGACCAAATTCCGAAGCGGACCAAAGCGGCGAGGTGGGCAGGCCTGGTTCCCTCAAATTCAAGCACCGGCTTCGGTGTGAGAGCCTCGATAAACGCCATTTTCCCCTTCCTTGAGATATTATGATGTGTCTTGATTATTTATGATATTGACAGCCTTGGTGCAGTGCCGTCAATATCCATCATAAGGGCCGTGGAGGAACAAGGCCCTGAGGGAGGAGTTCCAATGTCGAATTTGATCCGCGTGTCGCGGCGCCGTTTGCTGGCGTCCGGTGGAAAGGCGGCAGTGCTTGTTGCCGCCGCAGGTATCGCGCCGAAATTCATTCGCCCAAGCCGTGCCTATGCGGCCGATGCCCTGGCGCCCGGCATGATCGGTGGCCCGACCGGCTTCGACGGCTCGGAGCGCTATCAGTATGGCGCCGACACACCCGAGGGCCGCGCCATCGAGGCAGCCAAGGCGATGAAGGGCGCCGGCAAGGCGCCGACGAAGATCGTGCTCGGCCTGTCCGACGGTTCGATCGGCCAACTGACGCAGCCGTTTCCGGCGGGCGCGCCGTCGATCAAGGATCTATGGGAGAAGGAAACCGGCATTCCGCTCGAGATCGTCGGTGTGCCCAACGGCCAGGAATTCACCAAGACGATGCAGGACATCTCCACCAAGGGTGGAGCCTACGACATCTACGCGGTCGAATGGAACCGTCTTGGCGACCTCGCCGAAACCGGCGGCATCCTCAAGCTCGACGACTTCGTTGCACAATATAAGCCGGAATGGGACGATCCCGAGCGTGGCTACGTCAACGGCGCCAAGGGCGTCTCGCTGCTCAACCAGTATCGCGGCTCGACCTACGGCGTGTCGCTGGATGGCGATTTCCAGACCTGGGTCTACCGCACCGATCTGTTCGGCGACGCAGCCGAGAAGAAGGCCTTCTCCGACAAATACGGGTATGAACTGGCGGCGCCGAAGACGTGGAAGCAGCATGACGAGATCGCAGCCTTCTTCCAGCGCCCGGACAAGGGCCTGTTCGGCTCGACCGATCTGCGCAACCAGGGCTGGGGCTACACCAACTGGTATCAGCGTTATGTCTCAATGGCTTCGCCCAATCAGTTCTTGTTCGACGATGCCGGCAAGCCGCTGATCAATTCGGAGCAAGGTATCGCAGCGACCAGCGAGTACATTGCGTCGCTCTCGCATCATTCGCCGGATGCGATCTCCTGGGGTTGGCCGGAGCAGTACGGCAATTTCGCCAAGGGCGGTGCGGCCATGACCTGTGCCTTCTCCAACCTGCCGAAATTCCTCGACAATGCCGGCAACAAGGATTCATCTGTCACTGGAAAGATCGGCTCCATGCTGCCGCCCGGCCGCGAGATCGACGGAAAACTGGTCAGCCGTTCGGTGCTGTGGCTTAACCTGTCGGCGTCGGTTTCCTCGCAAGCCAAGAACCCGGAAGCCTGCTACCTGTTCCTGCAGTGGCTGGGTTCAAGCCGCATCTATGCCTGGATGACCGCCAATCCGGGCGGCTATTTCGATCCGTTCCGGCTGTCGGATTTTTCCGATCCGCTGGTTCGCCAGACCTATCACGCCTACCACATGGACGTGGTGCGCGAGACGGTCGCCCGCACCGTGCCCACCATCAACTATCCCGGCGCCACCGCCTTCCACAACGCGCTGGACGAGAACCTCGTAGCCGCGTTGACCAAGGCCAAGACAGCCGAGCAGGCGATGGCCGACACCGAGGCCGAGTGGAAGAAGATTGCCCGCCGGACGGGCGAGGAGAAGCTTCTCGAAGCCATCAAGACCAACAAGGAGGCCTGGCCGACCGTCCTCGATCCGATCGCCTGATCCTCGCAGGATCTTACCAAGGAGGGGAGGAGCGGCCGCTCTTCCCCTCGCCAACGAAGGACCCAGCAAAGCCGCAAGATGAAGCGTTCAGTTCCTTTCGAGATATTCCGCTATGCCGCGATCCTTGCGGCGATGGCGGTGACGCTGGTGCCGATCCTGTGGATGGTGTCGATGGCGTTCAAGCCGATCGCCGAATGGTCGGCGACCGGCGCCGACCTGACATGGTGGCCGAAGAACCCGACACTCAGCAATTTCCGCTTCGTCTTCGGGGAATCGACCAACAATCTGATCGTCGCGCTCGACCGCACAGCTTTGAAGCCGATCCTGTCGTCGCTGCTGTCGGCCACGTTCGGCACGGCAATCGCCATGTCGGCGGGCACCGCGGCGGCCTACGGGCTGTCGCGCTTCGGCTCGGGCCAGAACCTGCCGCTGGCGCTGATCCAGCTTCGCCTGTTTCCGCCGATGGCGGTCATGACCCCGGTGATGATCATGTGGGCTTTCCTCAACTTCACCGACAGCTGGTGGGGGCTGTCGCTGATCTATGGCATCGTCACGCTGCCTTTCGCCTTCTGGCTGATGAAGACCTTCTTCGACGACATGCCGCGCGAGATCGAGGAGGCGGCACTTGTCGAAGGCTGTTCGCGGTGGCGCGTCTTCACCCGCATCACGCTGCCGATGATGCGCGCGCCGCTGGCAAGTGCGGCGCTGTTCGTCTTCATCCTCAACTGGTCGGACTATCTGATTGCGCTGCTTCTGACGACGCGCGAATGGGTGACGGTTCCTGTCTACATGGCCTCGCTGTCCTCCTCGATGACCGGACAGCTCTACGGCGCCAAGGCTGCTCTCGGCCTGATCGCCGCGGTGCCGCCGGTGATCATGGGCATCGCCATTCAGCGCCATCTGGTGCGCGGGCTGACCTTCGGGGCGCTCAAGCAATGAGCGCGGTGGCAGCGACGATTCCGGAGGACGTGATGAAGACCGTCCAGGCAAAGCCGGCCTTGCGGGACGAAGGCGCAAAGCTCGGCTTCCGGCTGACATTGCCAGCGCAGATCCTGGTGCTGTTTATCGCTGTCTTCCCGCTCCTGATGCAGCTCTATATCAGCCTCACCGACTGGTCGCCGCTGTCGGGCACCGGCTGGTGGAATGCCTGGTCGATGTGGAACAATTTCGCCAACTACACCGACCTTGCGGTCGACGCACGCTTCTGGAGCGCGCTGAAGCGCACAGCCATCGTCATGATCGTCTGCGTGCCGACGGAGTTCCTGCTCGGGCTGGCGCTCGCGACGCTGTTTGCCGACGAGTTTCCGGGCAAACGGATCTTCTACTCGATCCTCTTGATGCCGATGATGGTGGTGCCGGCGGTGGCCGGCTACATGTTCTTCATGCTGTTTCAATCAGGCGGCCCGGTCAACGACATCCTGTCGGGGATCTCAGGCTTTCCCGTCACCATCGCCTGGCTGTCGGACCCGACGCTGGCACTCATCGCCGTCATGGTCGCCGACATCTGGCAGTGGACGCCGCTGATGTTCCTGATCCTGCTTGCCGGCCTGGTCGGCGTGCCTGAGGACCAGATCAAGGCGGCGACGCTGCTCGGCGCCAACCCTTGGCAGCGATTCGTCACCATCGTGCTGCCGAAGATGAAGACGATCATCATCATCGCGCTGGCGATCAGGGTGATCGAGAACTTCAAGATCTTCGACACGCTCTACATCATGACCGGCGGCGGTCCCGGCGTCGCTACCGAAACCATCTCCGTTTACATCTACAAGCTCACCACCCAGGACCTGATCTGGGGCTATGTGGCGGCAATCGCGCTGGCCATATTGATCGTGCTGTCCATCGCTGCGGTGTTTGCCATCAAACGCATGGCCCGGGTACCCGAGGTGGCGGCATGAGCACCATCCATCTGCAGAACCTGATCAAGAAATTCGGCGATTTCACCGCGCTGAAGACGATGGACCTGGCCATCGCCGACGGCGAGTTCATGGCGCTGCTCGGGCCGTCGGGCTGCGGCAAATCGACGACGATGAACATGATCGCCGGCATGGAAGAGCCGACCAGCGGCAAGATCCTGTTCGGCGAGCGCGACATGGCCGGCGTGCCGATGGGGCGGCGCGGCGTCGGCTTCGTCTTCCAGAACTATGCGATTTTCACCCATATGAGCGTGCGGCAGAACCTCGCCTACGGGCCGAAAATGCGCGGCGCACCCAAGGCCGAGGTCGACCGCCGCGTTGGCGCCATTGCCGAGATGCTGCAGCTGACGCCGCTGCTCGACCGCAAGGCCGACCGCCTTTCGGTCAACATATTGCAGCGGGTGGCGATCGGCCGTTCGGCGATCATGGAGCCGGCGATCTTCCTCCTCGACGAGCCGCTTTCCAATGTCGACGCGGCCTTCCGGGCGGTGATGCGGACCGAATTGAAGCAGCTGCAGCGGCAGTTCCGGCAGACCATGGTCTACGTCACCCACGATCAGCTCGAAGCGATGACCATGGCCGACCGCATCGCGGTGATGGACCATGGCGTGCTGCAGCAGGTCGGCACACCGCTCGAGGTCTACAACGATCCGGCCAATGTCTTCGTCGCCCGCTTCATCGGCGCGCCGGGCATGAACCTGCTCAAGGGCTGGTTGGCGGAAAGCGACCGTGGCCTGGTCGTCGATCTCGGCCCGCTGGGGGCGACGCCGCCGCTGCCGGTCGAGATCGCCGATGCCGCACGCCGGATGCGCGGCGAGGTGTTTTATGGCTTTCGACCGGAGCAGGTGAAGCTGGCTGAAGACGGCCGTGGCCTGTCGATGCCGGTGAGTTTCGTCGAGCGGATCGGCCCGCGCACCATCATCCACCTTGGCGACGGGGAAGCTGCGGTTAAGGCGGTGTTCGACAATGATGTCGGGCTGGCGATCGGGCAGACAGCCGTCGTCGCACCTGCGGTGGAGGCGGTGCGCGTCTTCGACGCCGCCACCGGCCTTGCCTTGAGAGCGGGCTGAGACCATGGCCGATATCGTCTTCCGCAATGTGACCAAACGCTACGGCAACACGCTCGCCGTCGATGACGCCTCGTTTACTGTCAACGACAATGAGTTCTTCTGCTTCTTCGGCCCGCCTCTATCTGGCAAGTCGACGGTGCTGCGTCTGGTGCTTGGGCTCGAGACACCGGACACGGGCGAGATCCTGATCGACGGAAAGCCGGTCAACGCAGTGTCGCCGGCCGAACGCAACGTCGCGATGGTCTTCCAGAACCTGGCGCTGTTTCCGCATATGAGCGCGCGCGACAACATCCGCTTTCCGCTGGTCGAACGCCGGGTCGCCGAAGCCGAGATCGAAAAGCGCCTCGCCGACGTCGCGGCCAAGCTGCATATCGGCCATATCCTGCACAAGCCGCCAGCACAGCTTTCCGGCGGTGAGCGGCAGCGCGTGGCGATTGCCCGCGCGCTGGTACGGGATCCCGCCGCCTATCTGATGGATGATCCGATCTCGGCGCTCGACGCCCGGCTGCGCGAGGAGACGCGGGTCGAGCTGAAGCGCATCCAGCGCGAGCTCGGCAAGACGCTGATCTATGTCACGCACGACCAGGAAGAAGCGATGTCGGTCGCCGACCGAATGGCCATTCTGGACAACGGCAAGATCAGGCAGATCGGCGCGCCAGCCGAGATTTATGACCGGCCGGCCAGTACCTATGTGGCGCGGCTGCTTGGCTCGCCGATGATGAACATACTGAAGTCGGTGCACGGCGCTGAAGGCGTGGAGGCGGCGGAAGGCAGGATCCGCATCGCGGACAAGACGGCGCCAGCCGATGCCGTCGAAATCGGACTCAGGCCGGAAGACATCAAGGTCAAGGCCTGGTCGGAGGGGGGCGCGGGCCGCCCGGCACGAGTGTTCGAGGTCGAGCCGCTCGGCGGCTACACCGTAGTGACGCTCGCCGCCGGGCAGGCGCGTCTGCGAGCGCTGTTGCGCGGCCAGCCGGACATCAGGCCGGACGCGATGGTGGCGATATCCTGCGAGCCGGGCAGGGTGCATTATTTCGGGCAAAGCGGGGGAGCGCTGGCAAGGTGACGGCGGCTGCAAGAAACGAGCTTCGGGAGGAACATATGGCAAGCCAAGAAATGGTGGGCAACGGCTTCGAGCCGGACGTTAAAGTCCGCACCAGGGAATACAGGATCGGCTGCGTCGGCGCCGGCATGATCATGGCCGAATGTCACCTTGCCGCCTACAAGGAAGCCGGTTTCCCCGTGGTGGCGATTGCCTCGCGGACCAAGGCCAGCGCCGAGAAGGTCGCCAAACGCTGGGATATCCCGGCCGTCCACGACACGCCGGAACAGCTCATCGAGGACAAAAACGTCGAGATCATCGACCTTGCCTTTCCGCCCGACCAGCAGCCGGCGCTGATCCGCCATGCGCTGAAGCAGGCACATATCAAAGCGATCCTGGCGCAGAAGCCATTGGCGCTGTCCCTTGACGAGGCCGTCAAACTGCGCGACGAGGCGGCCAAGACCGGCAAGATCCTCTCGGTCAACCAGAACATGCGCTACGACCAGTCGATGCGCGTCTTGAAGCAGGTCATCGACAGCGGCGCGCTCGGCGACATTGTCTTTGCCCAGATCGACATGCATGCGATCCCGCACTGGCAGAGCTTCCTCGAGGACTATGACCGATTGACGCTCGCCAACATGAGCGTCCACCATCTCGACGTACTACGCTTCCTGTTCGGCGATCCCCTAGAGATCACCACCCTGACCCGCAAGGACCCGCGCACCCGCTTCGACCATTCGGACGGCATCACAGTGTCGACGATTAAGTTCCCGTCCGGTGTGCTTGCCGTATCGCTGGAGGATGTCTGGTCCGGGCCGCGCCAGGAGGGCTACAAGGACGACCAGCACGTCAACTGGCGCGTCGACGGCACCAAGGGCGTCGCCAAGGGCACCATCGGCTGGCCGACTGGCGCTGCCTCGACGCTGACCTATGCCTCGACCGAGACCACCGGTGGTGAATGGGTGACACCCAGCTGGGACACGAAGTGGTTCCCGCATGCTTTTATCGGCGTCATGGAGCAGCTCCAGCACGCGGTCAAGACTGGCGAGCCGCCGGCGCTGTCGGTCGCCGACAACGTCAAGACCATGGCGCTGGTCGAAGCCGGCTACCGCTCCATCGACAAGGGCCGGACGGTCAAACTTTCCGAAATATCAACTGACTGAATCACTTACAGGGAGGACTTCACACCATGATGCAGGCAGGTATTTTCACGGGTTATTTTCCGTATGGCCTCAAGGAAACCGCGCAGAAGATCCGTGCGCTCGATTTCAACACCGTGCAGCTCGACCTGCATTTTAGGGACATCGACCTGTCGGCCGGACAGATCACCAGGGACAAGGCCAAGACCGTCCGCGATACGTTTCGCGACCACAATCTGCCGATCTGCTGCGTATCGGGTTACACCAACATCATCCATCCGGACCTGGGCGAGCGCGAGCGGCGCGTCGGCTATCTGAAGGAGATCATCCGCAACGCACGCCATTTCGGCACCGCTTACGTGATCTCGGAAACCGGTACCTACAACACCGAGTCCGACTGGGTGCATCACCCGAAGAACAAGACCGAGGAAGGTTTTGAAGAATGTCGCAAGGTCATCGCCGACCTTGCCCAGACCGCCTATGACCACGGCGCGGTGTTCCTGCTCGAAACCTATGTGAACAATGTCGTCGGTTCGGTCGAGGAGACGGTGAGAATGTTCGCGCAGGTCGACCACCCAGGCCTCGGCCTGTTGATGGACCCGACCAACTATTTCGAAACGCACAATATCGACAGGATGGACCAGATCCTGAACCAGGTGTTCGACACGCTGACCGATAAGATCAAAATCGCCCACGCCAAGGACGTCAAGCGTTCTGGCGGCGACAAGTCGGAGAAGCACGCCGACATCGGCGACGAGGACGCGCTGGAGAGCCACACTTTCCGCGGCGTCGGCGAGATCGAGCTGCCGGCGCCTGGCCTCGGTTCGCTGAATTACGACCTCTATCTCAAGCGGCTGGCCGAAAAGCATCCGAACATTCCGGTCATCATCGAGCATCTTTCGGAAGACGACGTGCCGCGCGCCAAGAAATTCCTCGACGGGAAATTCCGCGCCAACGGACTGTGACGGCGCGGTTCGGCTACGAAACAAGGGAGGAAGAGAAATGTTGAAACTCGCGTTGAAAATCGCGGCTGCGGCGATCGTGCTCGCCGGCGTGACCATGGGCTCGGCGGCGGCGCAGGACGCCCAGAAGACGTTCTACCTGTTGTCGCATGGCGGCCCGTCGGATGCCTTCTGGATCGACTGGAATGCCGGTGCCACCAAGGCGTGCGACCAGCTCAAGGTGACCTGCAAGATCTCCTTCAGCGGCGGCGACATGGCGGCGCAGAAGGAAGCCTTCAACTCGGCACTGGCAGCCAAGCCGGACGGCATCGCCACCACCTCGGCGCAGCCCGGCCTGTGGACCGAGGAGGTCAAGGCGGCAAAGGCTGCCGGTATCCCGATCGTGTTCTTCAACACCGACGATCCGGCGACCGGCCGGCAAGCCTATGTCGGCGCCGACCTGAAGGAAGCCGGTGTCATCTGGGCGAAGTATCTGGTCGACCACAAGATGGTGAAGCAAGGCGACAAGGTATTCCTGCCGGTCGAAGTGCCGGGCGCCAGCTACCAGCAGCTCGAGACCGAAGGCATTGCCAGCGTCTTCGATCCGCTCGGCATCAAATATGACGTGGTCGATTGCGGCACCGATCCGGCCGGCATCATCGCCAAGATGACCGACTACATGGTCGCCAACAACCCGCCGGCGATCATCGCGCTCGGCGATTCCGTTGCGGCCAGCGTCAAGCGGGTGTTTGACGGCGCCGGCGTGCCGGCCGGCAAGATCCCGGTCGTCGGCTGGGGCAATTCGAAGGAAACGGCAGAGTCAGTCAAGTCTGGGTTCATCAACGCGGCTGCCTGGCAGTTTCCCTCGGCGCAAGGCTTCATGCCGGTGGCGCTGCTCGGGCTGGCCGCCGCTGGCGAACCGATCGGCTACGACATCCACACCTTCAGCCTCTACGACGCCTCGAGCGTCGAGCCGATCCTGAAACTCTACAACAAGTGATGGAAATTGACGCTCGCCGCGCAGGCGGCGGGCGGCGCCCTGAAGTATGGTTCAAGCAGTCATGACAATTGCCGCAGAAGAGGAAATGCCGCGTGCCAAACGCAGGTCGAGCCTGATCCGCTCGCCGCAGTTCTCTTCGCTCGTCATCCTGATTGTCCTGCTGGCGGTGTTCGCGATCGCCGACGCCAATTTCCTGTCGCCGCTCAACATCTCCAACATGATGGCGTTTCTGCCCGAGCTCGGCATCATCGCGCTCGGCATGACGCTGCTTTTGACGGCCGGCGAATTCGACCTTTCGGTCGGCGCCGTATTCGGGCTGGCGCCGGTCGTGGTCATGCTGCTGGTGCAGAACGGCGGGGTCGATATCGGCGTGGCGCTGCTGGCCGGACTGCTGCTCTGCATAGCGATCGGTGCGATCAACGGGCTGATCGTCACCAAGATCGGCATTTCGTCCTTCCTGGTGACGCTGTCGATGCTGCTCGTGGTGCGAGGCGCGGCCCTCTACATCACCCAGGGCTTTCCGCTGAAGTCCTGGGATCAGCCAGGCTTCTTCGTGACGCTGCTGGCCGGCAGCTTTAGTATCGGAACGTTCCGTTTCTATACCTCGCTGTGGTGGTTCATCGGCCTGTCGCTGCTGGCGGTCTATGTGCTGCGCTACGCCAAGCTCGGCAACTGGATCAGCGCTATCGGCTCGAACCGTAACGCTGCCGTGGCGCGTGGTGTGCCGGCCGATGCGGTCAAGATCTGGCTGTTTATCCTGACCTCGGTGCTGGCCGGTCTCGCCGGCATGATCAGCGCGTTCCGCATCTCCGCGGCATCGCCGGTGGCCGGCACCGGCTATGAGCTGGAAGTGATCGCCATGGTGGTCGTCGGCGGCACCGCGCTGACCGGTGGGCGCGGCACCATTTTCGGCACCATCGTCGGCGCGCTGATGCTGCGCAGCATCCGCAACGGCATCGTGCTGATCGGCGTGCCAGGGCTCGCCTACAACATCTTCGTCGGCGTCATCATCCTTGCCATGCTCATCCTGCACGCTTTGCTGCAGAAGAACGCCGCCAGGAGCTGATCATGGAAGTGCTTCGGCTGCAGAACCTGCAAAAATCCTTCGGCAGCGTCCGCGCCCTGAAGAGCGCCTCCTTCACGCTCAACGAGGGCGAAGTGGTGGCCTTGCTCGGCGACAACGGCGCCGGCAAATCGACATTAATCAAGGCGATCTCCGGGGTCTTTCCGGTCGATCGCGGCGACATCTATGTGCGCGGCCAGAAGGTCTCCATCCGCTCGACGCGCGACGCGATGGATCTCGGCATCGAGACCATCCACCAGGACACCTCGCTGGCTCCCGATCTCAGCATCGCGCGCAATCTTTTCCTCGGCCGCGAGCCGGTCAATCTCAAATGGCTTGGCGTGTTCGCGCCGCTCGATCTCGCTCAATTGCGCGATGCCGCCTCGGCACTTTTGAAGCGCGTCGGCATCTCGAAGAAACTCGACGCCGATGCGCTGGTCTCAACGCTGTCGGGCGGCGAGCGTCAGTCGATCGCCATCTCGCGCGCAATGCAGTTCGCCGCCAAGGTCATCATCCTCGACGAGCCGACCAACAATCTCGGCGTCGAGGAAACACACGGCGTGCTGCGCTTCGTCAAGGAGGTGCGCGATGCCGGTCACTCGGTGCTTTTGATCACCCACAACATCCATCACGTCTTCCAGGTCGCTGACCGCATCATCGTTATGCGCCGTGGCGAGATCGTCGCCGAGCAGACGGTCGCGGACACCGACCTGCTGACCGTGGAAAGCATCATCACCGGCGCCGACATGTCGGCCCTCCTCAAGGAGACGAGAGCGAAGTGAAGGACGGGAGCAAGTGAAGGAACTGGCCGTTACATGGTAGAGCTTTACGGCAAGACGCTGTCGCGCCGGCAGGTCTCGGAACGCTCAGGCATGCTGTCGCAATTCGCCGGCGTGCGGCTGATGACGCTTGGCGATGGGGTCGAGCGCGGCATCCGTATGCTCGAATTCCGCACCGGCTCCGGCCTGCGTTTCACTGCGCTGGTCGACCGGGCGCTCGATATCGCCGATTGCGACTTCAGGGGCCAGGCGATCGGCTGGCATTCGCCGAGCGGCTTTCGCCATCCCGGCCTGCACGAATACGAAGGCGAGGAGGGGCTGGCCTGGGCGCGGTCGTTTTCCGGCCTTCTGCTGACCTGCGGCCTCGACCATATATTGTTCATGAACGAGGTACCGGCCGACACCTACAACTACCCGCCCAAGAAGACGGTGCGCCACTCGCTGCATGGCCGCGTCAGCACCATCCCAGCGCGGCTGACCGGCTACGGCGAGACCTGGGACGGCGACCACTGCGTGTTGTGGGCCGAAGCTATCGTCCAGCAATCGACTGTATTTGGCGAGGATCTGCACCTGCTGCGGCGCATCGAGGCCGATGTCGGCGGCAACGAGATCCGGCTTTCGGACCGTGTCGTCAATCACGGCTTCAACCGGACCCCTCATATGTATTTCTATCACATCAATGTCAGTTATCCGGTGCTCGACGAGGGATCGCGCTACCTGGCGCCGATCCGCGACGTCGTCTGGGCAGGCCATGCCGGCGAGCGCTATGAAGCGCAGCAGGTCGGCTACCGCACGGTGCCGGCGCCGCAACCGGGATTCAAGGAACAGGTCTGGCAGCACGAACTCGGCGCCGACAGCACCGGCCAAGTCCCGGTGGTGGTGGTCAACGACAGGCTCGGCCTCGGTTTCGAGGTGGTCACGCGCAAGGACCAGTTGCCCTGCGCCTATCAATGGCAGAATTTCCAGGCCGGACAGTACGCGCTTGGCATCGAGCCGTCGACGCATCATGTGCTTGGGAATCTGGCGGCGCGCGAACGCGGCGAGATGATCTGGCTGGAGCACGGCGAGAGCCGCACCTACGATGCGGTGTTCCGGGTTCTCGACGGTGCCGGCGAGATCGCCGCCGCCGAAAGCCGGATCGCGGCGATTGCCAGACAGCCGCAGCAGGATTATCCGCAGCCGTCGGGCCGTTTTCCTGTTCTTGGAGGCAGGTCGTGATAATGGCGAACAGGATACGAGACACCAGTCGGGAGGCTGGCTCCGGCCGGAGCGGGGAGGGCTCGCGGCCGATCGGGAATTGGAGGTCACAATGGCGGGCACGGTAAAGCGCGATTACAGCCTGGTCGGCGAAAGCACGCGCAGGGCGATCGAGACGGGACTGGCCTCGGCGGAGTGGTACCACACGGATGTCCCCCGCAAGGCGATCAAGGAGTTGATGCAGCGCTCGGACGGCCCGGCGATCCGCGACACGATCATCTGGATCGTCGCCATCCTCGGCTCGGCCGCCGGCGCCATCTATTTCTGGGGTACCTGGTGGTGCGTGCCGTTCTTCTTCGTCTACGGCGTGCTCTACGGCTCGTCCAGCGACTCGCGCTGGCACGAATGCGGCCATGGCACGGCCTTCCGCACGCGCTGGATGAACGATGTCGTCTACCAGATCGCCAGCTTCATGCTGATGCGCAACCCGGTGACCTGGCGCTGGAGCCATGCCCGCCACCATACAGACACGATCATCGTCGGGCGCGACGCCGAGATCGCCGTGATGCGCCCGCCGGACCTTTTGCGTGCGGCGCTGGCTTTCACCGGCATTCTCGATTTTCGCTATTCGCTCCCGGCACTGGTACGCCAGGCGTTCGGCAAGCTGACGCCCGACGAGAAAAGCTACGTTCCCGAGATGGAACAGCACAAGGCCGTCATCGCGGCGCGCTGGCACATCGCCATCTACGTTGCGACGATCGCGCTCGCCATTTTCATAAGGTCGTGGATACCGGTGGTGCTCATCGGCGTGCCGCGCCTCTACGGCACCTGGCACATGGTGATGACCGGCCTGCTGCAACACATCGGTCTGGCCGACAACGTCGTCGATTACCGGCTCAACACCAGGACCGTATACATGAACCCGATCAGCCGGTTCATCTACTGGAACATGAACTACCATGTGGAGCATCACATGTTTCCGATGGTGCCTTACCACGCGCTGCCCAGGCTGCACGAACTGATCAAGCACGATCTGCCGGAGCCGAACCCGTCGATATGGCATGCCTATCGCGAGGTCTGGCCGGTCCTGCTCAGGCAGCTCAAATACGAGGATTATTTCCTCAAGCGCGAACTGCCGCCAACGGCTAGGCCCTATCGTGGCGAGTTCCACGAAGTGAACATGTCGGCGGCGGCTGAATAGGCACCGCAGCAGCGCAATGCAGAAATTTCGGGAGAAGCAGAGATGGCCGATTGGGTCGAAGCGTGCGCCGTGGACGATGTCGACGAGGAAGATGTCATCCGCTTCGACCATGGCGGCCGCACCTTCGCTATCTACCGTTCGCCGGACGATGAATTCTTCGCCACCGACGGGTTTTGTACGCATGAGAAGGCGCATCTGGCCGACGGGCTTGTGATGGACGACATCATCGAATGCCCAAAGCACAATGGCCGTTTCAATTACAAAACCGGCCAGGCCAAAGGGGCTCCCGTCTGTGTCAATCTGCAGACCTATCCCGTCAAGGTGGAAGCTGGCAAGGTGATGATCCAGATCGCCTGACCGGCCTTCTGTCACGTAGCAAAGGGGACCAAAATCCATGAGCCGGAAAAGACCGACCGTCGCCGACCTGCGTGCCATGAAGGGCAAGCGGCAGCTGACGATGCTGCGCGTGCTGACGATGGACGAGGCCGAGGCCGCCGAACGCGCCGGCGTCGATATCGTCTCGGTACCGCCGGAGCTGGTGCTCAATCCGCAATACCGCGATGCGGCACCCAGCCTGTTCACCATGCCGGGCGAGAATTTCTTCGAGATCGGCACCGCAGATGATTTCGTCCGCTGGGCGTTCCGGCTCTACAAGGCCAGCGCCGATGCGGTCTACTGCAGCGCCGGCTACGCCACCATCAAGCGGATGGCCGACGATGCTATTCCGGTAATCGGCCACGTCGGTCTCATCCCGTCACGCGCCACCTGGACCGGCGGCTTCAAGGCCGTCGGCAAGACCGCCGATACCGCCATGCAGGTGTTCCAGGCGGTGAAGCAACTGGAGGCCGCCGGCGCGATCGGCGCCGAGATCGAGGTGGTGCCGGTCGAGGTGGCCAAGGCGATTTCGGAGCGGACGTCGCTGATCATGTTGTCGATGGGGGCGGGCACCGGCTGCGATGCGCAATACCTGTTCGCAGACGACATCCTCGGCCAGAACCGTGGCCACATGCCGCGCCATTCCAAGGTCTATCGCAATTTCGCCGCCGAATACGATCGCCTGCAGGCCGAACGCATCGCTGCCTTCTCCGAATATGTCGCCGATGTGAACAGCCTGGCGTATCCCGAAGACAGACACGTCGTGCACATGGACCCGGACCAGCTCAGCCTGTTCCTGGAGAAGATCGAAGCCGCATAAAGACGCCCCGGCAGGCACAAAGCGTCATCGCGGATCGTAAAAGGCCGGTTCGGCGCCAGGTCTAGGTCATCGCATGGCCGCCTGCGATGCCACACGAAAGTTTGTTGGACCAGGTCTGGACGGCACCGGCCAGATGCTGTTGAAACCGGTGCGTCATCGGTTTGCCGGACAATTGCGCGGTTGCCGATGGAGCGGGTGAAAATTCCCCTTCGGACAGTCTGTGTATGACCGCCATTCCCGAAAACAAAGCCTTGCCCGAAACCGCGCCGGCGGCGCGGCAAGCTCGGCGGGTGGCACTGATCGTCGCCGTCGCCTTTTTCATGCAGCTTCTGGATTCGACCATCATCTCGACCTCGCTGCCGCAGATGGGAGAATCCTTCGGCGTGCCCGCGGTGGCGATGAGCATCGGCATCACCGTCTATATGCTGACCATGGCGGTGTTCGTGCCGCTGTCCGGTTGGCTCGCCGACCGTTTTGGCGCGCGCAACATCTTCCTCGTTGCGATCGCCCTGTTTACATTGGCCTCGCTCGTTTGCGGCATGTCACAGAACCTGGCCGAGTTCGTTGCCGCGCGCGCGGTGCAGGGCCTGGCCAGCGCGCTGATGACGCCGGTCGGCCGCATCCTGGTGCTGCGCAATGCACCGAAATCCGAGCTTCTCAACGCCACGGCGCTGATCACCTGGCCGGCGCTGTTTGCGCCGGTGGTCGGGCCGGTGCTTGGCGGCTTCATCACCACTTATCTCTCCTGGCACTGGAATTTCTTCATCAATATCCCGCTTGGGGTTGCAGGTTTGGCGCTGGTCGCCCGCTTTATTCCCGGCGACCGCGAAGCCGGAGCCAAGCCGCTCGACTGGCCGGGCTTCCTGCTGACCTCGGTGGGGCTCGCCTCGATGCTCTACGGCCTCGAGCGCATCGCGCATCCGCAAAAGGGTGTGTTGCCGACCGTGGCACTGCTCGGCACGGGCATTTTGGTCGGCTGGCTGGCGGTGCGGCATCTGCGACGCGCCAACCATCCGCTGCTCGATCTCACAGCTTTCAAGGTGCAGACCTTCGCCATCTCGACGCTGTCGGCCGGCACGATTTTCCGGATCGCCATCAACGCCACGCCGTTCCTGCTGCCGCTTTTGTTCCAGGTCGGCTTCGGACTGAGCCCAATCGATGCGGGCATGATGATCCTGGCCTATTTCTTCGGCAATCTCGGCATGAAGGCGGTGACGACGCCGACGCTGAGGCGCTTCGGCTTCCGTCCGGTGCTGATCGTCAACGGGGTGATCGCCTCCTTGTCGATCATGGCCTGCGCGGCGCTTTCGCCGCAGACGCCGCAAGCGTTGGTGGTGGTGCTGATGCTGATCGCCGGACTGTCGCGTTCGATGCAGTTCACCGCGCTCAACACACTGGCCTTCGCCGATGTGGCCTCACCGCAGCGCAGCTCGGCGGCGACGTTATCCAGCATGCTGCAACAGGTGGCGATGCTGTTCGGCGTAGCGGTCGCCGCGGCACTGCTCAACCTGTCGCAGATCGCCAGGGGCGCTGCGGCGCTCGATCTCGTCGACTTCCGACTTGCCTTCCTGGTGATCGGCGCAATCGGGCTCGCGGCCTCGTGCCGCTTTCTGGCGTTGCCGAACGCTGCCGGCGCCGAGGTCTCGGGCCATGTTTTGCGGAGCTGAAATCGGCCGCAGTTGTCCGTTCTGTGTCGGCGGAGGCGGGGGGCTTTTCCTTCTCCCACAACAAGGGGAGAAGGAAAGAGCGGCGCTACACCGGCCGATATATCTTCTCCGCCGTGTTCCAAAAGACATCCGCCTCGGCGGTCGCGCCGTGTTTTGCCACGGCCTGCCGGTGCGCCCTGGTCAGTTCGGCGTGGCTGGTCCACAGTTTCTCGATCGGGAAGTTCGAGCCGAACATCAGATGATCGCTGCCGAGGATGTCGATGGCATTGTCGACGATATAGCTGATCAGCGCCGGATCGTTATGGTGGACGAATGTGCCGAGGCCGGACAGCTTTGCATAGAGGTTGGGCGCCGCTGACAGCGTGCGCAGCCCTGCCTTCCAGGCCTCGGTGGTTTCGGGCTCCATGCCGGTCAGCATGCCGGCGTGGGTGAGAATGAAATTGGTCTCGGGGTTCTCGCCGACGAGCGTCAGCCCATCCTTCATCTGGGCGGGGAAAAGCTGCAGGTCGAAAGACAGGCCGTAATCCTTGAGGCGCGCGACATTGGCCCGCACCTTCGGGTCGATGACCTGATCGGCCGAGGCGGCGAAGCGGAAGGCCGGCGTTTCGTGCCAGTGCAGCTGCATGCGCACGCCGCGCAGCAGAGGGTATTTGATCAGCCGGTCGATCTGGGAACGCACGTCGTTCACGGTCATATCGGCATAGCCGACGATGGCGTGCGGCCAGCCGGTTTCTTCCGCGGTCTTCTGCAGGAAGGCGACCTCGTTCTCGAAATCCTCCTTGGCCCAGTTGGTCTGGACATAGACCGCCTTCTCGACGCCCGAGCCTTGCTGGTCGGCAAGGAATTCCTCGATCGGATAGTCGCGGCGGATTGGCTCGTAAGGGCCAAAGATGCGCGGCACCATCGGCCCGACCAGCCACGGCTGGTCCTTTTGGCGCCAGATGTGGAAATGCGCGTCGATCGCCTTCTGCATCACGAAACCCTCTTCCAGATTGCCGCGGCCACGGGGGCGGGGCGGGCGAGCGACAGGATGAAATCGGTGAGGCCCGCGATGGACGAGCCGTCGACCAGGTCGTCGAGCATCGGCAGGATGGCGCGAAGTGCTGCCGTTGCCGGCTGGAAACGCGGATCGCCGGCCAACGGCGTCGCCAGGGAGAGTCGGAAGGCGCGGGCACTCAGCCGGCGCATCGCCATTTCCAGCTCGGCATGATCGCCGCGCTCGAGCGCATCCGACAGGATGACGATTGCCGCCCCCCGTGCAAAGGCGGAGAAGCGCGGCACCGAGAGGAAGGCTAGCAGCGTTGGACCCATGCGGGTGCCGCCGTCCCAGTCGTCGACCTGGGCAGCGGCGCGGGCCAGCGCCTGGTCGCGGTCGCGAATGCGCAGCGCCGAGGTGATGCGGGTCAGCCGTGTGCCGAAAGTGAATACCTCCGCCCGGTCGGCGCCTTGCACCGCCGCGTGTGCCAGCTTGAGATAGTCCGATGTGTAGTGCTTCATCGAGCCCGACACGTCGATCAGGATGAGAAGCTTGCGCGGCACTGTCTGCCGCCGGCGCAGCAGCGGCGAGGGGATATCGCCGTCGGCGCTGACGATTTCGCGCAGCGAGCGGCGCAGGTCGAGCTTGCCGCGCGCATGCGTGCGTACGGTGCGGAAGGACCGGCGGGCGGGCAAAGCGGTGGCGAGCTTGCGGCGGAAGGCGGCAAGCCCGTCGCGATCGCGCTGGAACTCGCGGACGCTCAACTGTTCGCTGGCCGAAGACAGTTCGCCGCCTTCCTCCTGGCGGACCACTTCGATTTCTTGTTTGCTGGTTTTGCCATCGTCCTTGATGCGGGCTTCCTCGTCGGCGTCGCCTTCGACCAGCGCCGCGGCATTCCCATAGAAATGGCTCCGGAAATGCGCCTCGAATTCGTCGCGGCGGTCGGGCGGCGGCGCCAGCGTGGCGAGGGCCGCTTCGCGGATGTCGGCCATCGAGCGTGGGCCGAGCAACGTAACCGCCTGCATGAAACCGGAGACCTGCTCGGGCGCCACCGGGAAGCCGTAGCGGCGCAGCAGCCGGCCGAAGCCGAGGAACGGCGTGGTCGCACGGGGCAAGCTTTCCGGACGCATCATTCCTTCGCGCCCCCCTCCGTCCTGCCGGACATCTCCCCCTCAAGGGGGGAGATCAGACATCTCGCCGGCTTTCGCCAATCTTCAACGTTGCAGAATTGAGCGGAGCGCCCAAGCTGCCAATCTCCCCCCTTGAGGGGGAGATGTCCGGCAGGACAGAGGGGGGCGCTGTCCCGCCAGCGTCGCGCACTAGCCCTGGGGTATCGCGCTAGCGCGCTTCGGTTGCTCGTCACGCCAGCGCCTCCTCGATAATCTTGCCGAGCTCGGGCGCGATGCAGGAAAAGTCCTCCTCGTCCTTGATCAGCACGCCGATGGCGCGGCGGAAGGCTTCCGGCCAGGGGCTGCCGCCCTTTTCGAGGATGGTGGCGGCATTGGCCCATTCGACCGCCTCGGCGATGCCTGGCGGCTTGGCCAGCGGACGCGCGCGGATGTCGCGCACCGCGGAAGCCACGGCGCGCGCCGTGGCCTCGGCGACGTCGCCGGCGCGCAGCATGATGATCTCGGCCTCGCGAATGGCGTCGGGATAGGTGATCCAGTGATAGACGCAGCGCCGCCGCAGCGCTTCGGCCAGTTCACGGGTGCGGTTCGAGGTCAGGATGACGATCGGCTGCGCCGTCGCGCGAATGGTGCCGCGCTCGGGAATGCTGATCTGGAAATCGGACAGGAACTCCAGCAGCAGCGCTTCGAATTCATGGTCGGAACGGTCGATTTCGTCGACCAGCAGCACGCGCTTTTCCGGCGCCTTCAGCACCTGCAGCAGCGGCCGCGCGATCAGGAAACGGTCGTCGTAGATGTCGAGCTCGTGCTCGCCGGCATGGCGGATGGCGAGCAGCTGGCGCTGGTAGTTCCACTCGTATAGCGCATGTGCGGCGTCGATGCCTTCATAGCATTGCAGCCGCACCAGATCGCGCCCGAGCAGTTCGGCTATCGCCTTCGCCGCTTCGGTCTTGCCGACGCCGGGCGCGCCTTCTAGCAGCAGCGGCTTACCCAGCCTGATCGCCAGGAAGATTGCGGTGGCCAGGCTTTCATCGGCGAGATAGCGCGAGGCGGCGAGGCGGGACGCCACCGCCTCCGGCGAGGTCGCGACTGTCTCTGCGCTTGAAGTCCGGGCGCTTCTCTTGGGCATTTCCAGCACTCAGTTCGATGCTTGCGCCTTCAGCGCCCGCAGGATGCGCTCCGGCGTGATCGGCAGCGTGTCGATGCGCACACCGACGGCGTCGAAGACGGCGTTGGCCACCGCCGGGATTTGCGGGTTGGCGCACATTTCGCCCGGCCCCTTGGCGCCGTACGGCCCGTCGGCCGAGGGCCTCTCCAGCACGATGATCTCGGTTTGCGCGAGATCGCCAGGACCCGGCATCAGATACTGGTTGAAGTCGGTGCCGCCATGGTCGCGGTTGGGATAATAGGGCTCGGTCGTTTCGTAGAGAGCATGGCTGATGCCCATCCACGAACCGCCGACGAGCTGCTGCTCGACCATTTTCGGGTTCAGCGCGCGGCCGATCTCAAAGACGTTCTTCACCGTCAGCACGGTGACTTCGCCGGTCTCGTCATCGACCTCGACCTCGGCAACCGTGCAGGCGTGGGCGTAGCAGGTCGACGGCTTCATCGCGCCGGTTTCCTTTTCGGGATAGGAGCGGGGGATCAAAAACATGCCGCGGCCGGAAATCGAGCGGCCGCGCTTGAAATGCGCCGACAGCGCGACATCGAAGATCGAGATCGATTTTTGTGGCGCGCCCTTGACCAGGATGTTGCCCTGGCCATCAGTCTCGAGGTCCGACGCATTCACCTCCAGCTCCTCGGCCGCTACTTCCAGCATCACCTGGCGGGCTTCCCTGGCCGCCTCGATGACGGCGTTGCCGGCGCGGTGCGTGCCACGCGAGGCGAAGGTGCCCATGCAGTGCGGACCGGTGTCGGTGTCGGCGGTGTCGACGACGACACGATCGGTCGGCACGCCGATCGTCTCGGCGCAGATCTGCGCCATGATCTGCTTCATGCCCTGGCCAAGATCGACACTCGACAGCGTCACCATGAAATTGCCGGTCGGCGTCGAATGCAGCAGCGCCTGGGTCGGGTCGCCGCCGAGATTCATGCCGGTCGGATAGTTGATCGCGGCAACGCCGCGTCCGCGCCTGATCGCCATCTCAAGCTCCCTTCGCGTAAGACGACATCGCCATGAACTTCTCCGCCACCGGCCAGTTGGCAGCGCGTGAGGCTTCCTGCATGCATTCGATCAGCGCCGCTCCCTCTGTCGGCTGGCGATGCGCCTTCATGTCGCCGTCGCGGTAGGCGTTGATGAAGCGGAATTCGAGCGGGTCCATGCCGATCAGCCGTGCGAGCTTGTCCATCTGCACCTCCAGCGCGAAATCGCCGATGGTGACGCCGAAACCGCGCATCGCCGAGGACGGGGTGCGGTTGGTGTAGACGCAATAAGTGTCGATCCAGACGTTCGGGATCGTATACGGGCCGGGATAGTGGCCTGCGCCCTTCTGCGCGCCGTAGGGCGAATGGCGCGAATAGGCGCCGGCATCGGTGTAGCCGGTCACTTTGCGCGCGACGATGCGGCCGTCGTTCATGACGCCGTCCTTGATGACGACCTTCTCGGCGGCGCGCGGCGAGGAAATCTGCATCTCTTCCTCGCGGCTGTAGATAAAACAGACCGGTCGTCCTGTTATTTTGGCGCCAAGGATGGCGATCGGCTCGACGATGACGTCGACCTTGCCGCCGAAGCCGCCGCCGACGGTGCCGCCGACGAAATGCAGGTTGTTGCCGGGCATCTGCAGGATGATCGAGGTGTTGTCGAGGGTGAAGAACATCGCCTGCGTGTTGGTATAGCAGGTGAAGCGGTCGTTACCCTCGGGTGCGACGATGCAGCCAGTCGTCTCGGTCGGCGCATGCTCGATCGGTGAAGACTGGTAGGTCTGTTCGAGCACGTGGTCGGCTCCGGCAAAGCCTGCCTCGACATCGCCGAAGCGCACCTTGCGGCATTCGCCGCTGTCGTAGAGGTAATAATTGCGGCCGTGATATTCGTTGACGATCGGCGCGCCGGGCTTCAGTGCTTCGTCCATGTCGAAGACGGCCGGCAGCACCTCGTAATCGACCTTGACCTTGGCGACGGCTTCCTGGGCGGCACGCTCGGTCTCGGCCAGCACCGCCACCACCGCCTCGCCCTTCCAGCGCACCTTGCCGTCGGCCAGCACCGTCTCGTCCTCCGGCCCGATCTGGATCAGGATCAGGATGGTGTAGACATTGTGGGGCACATCCTTGGCGGTCAGCACCTTGACGACGCCCGGATGTTTTTCCGCTTCCGATGTATCGATGCTGCGGATGCGGGCGTGGTGGTGCGGGCTGCGCACCATCTTCAAATGCAGCATGCCGGGAAAATTGCGGTCGGCGAAATAGGTGGTCTTGCCGGTGACATGGCCGGGTGAATCCGAACGCGGCCGCGGCTGGCCGATCTCGTGCAGATCGTCCTTGCGCTGGTCGGCGAAATAGCTCTTGCGGAGTTCCATTTTCTTAACTCCCCTCAAGCCGCGTTCTGCGAATTGGACTGCGCGGCGGTCAGCACCGCCTGGATGATCGGCTCGTAGCCGGTACAGCGGCAGATATTGCCCGAAAGCGCCTCGACCACGTCCTCGCGGCTGGGGTTCGGCGTGTGATCGAGCAGCACCTTGGCGGCCATGATCATGCCCGGTGTGCAGAAACCGCATTGGGTGGCGAAAGCGTCGAGGAAAGCGCGTTGCAGCGGATGCAGCACGCCGCCTTCCGAAAGCCCTGATGTTGTGGTGATAGTCGCACCATTGCAGGCCTCTGCCAGCGTCAGGCAGGAGAGCCGGAGTTCGCCATCGATGATGACCGAGCACGCACCGCAGGTGCCCTGATGGCAGCCGCCCTTGGGCGAGGTGTCGCCGATCTTGTCGCGCAGCGCATGAAGCAGCGTCGTGCCGCTGTCGATGAATTCGGCCTTTTCGGCACCATTGAGCGTGAACTGAACCGGGACCTTTGCCATCTTTTTTTACTCCTTGCGCCGCAGCCAGGCGGACATACGCGCCACGGCCTCTCAGGCGACCAGCAGCCGGCCGAGATGGACCGGCAGGACTTCGTTGCGATACCAGGCACTGGCGATTGGATCGGTTGGGGGCGAAGTGCCGTCGCGGGCGACAGCCAGCGCCGGCGCGATGCCTTCGGCGGTGAGATTCCGGCCAATCAGGGCTTTCTCCGCCGCCCTGGCACGGATCGGCCGATCGGCCATGCAACCGAACGCGATCCGCGCTGACGACACGGTTCCGTCCGGCGCCTGTTCCAGCACGGTTGCGATGCTCAGCACCGAGACGCCCTTTGGCTTGACCCGCGACACTTTCAGGAAGCGAAACCCGCCTTCCTTCGGCAGCGTGAAGCCGACCGCCGTGACGATGGCGTCATTGCTCTCGCGCTTTGCCAGGAATGTCTCAATCGGCAGCTCGCCGTCACCGGTGCTGACGGTTGCGTCCAGAGCCAGCAGCGCAACGGTGAAATCACCGTAAGGTGTCGGCGCGAAGAGATTGCCGCCGACCGTCGCCATGTTGCGGATCGCCGGTCCGCCGACGACGCGCGCGGCGTGGGCCAGGGGGGCGAGATTCGGATGGCGGGCGATCGCCGCCATGGTCACCGAAGCGCCAATGCGCACCTCGCCGCCGGAAATGCGGATGACCGACAGCGCCGGTTCGGTCGACCTGACGAAACCGGAGATCGACACATCGCCTTCATTGGCGGCGCGAACGACCAGCGTGCCGCCACCGAGATAGCGGGCGCCAGCGGCTTTCAGCGCCGCGCCGGCGTCCTTCACTGTCGGGAAAGTCTGCAGTGCAAGCGTCATGGAACGCTCCTGTTTGTCAGCACAGTCCAGTTCAACCTTGGCCGGCAAAATGGGCTTTCAGAGCGTTGAAGCCGCCCTGGAAGACGTTTGCGCCCATGCCTTCGGCCAGCTTGTCGGCTTCCTCTGGGGGCGCGTCGAAGCTGGCGGTCCATTCGGCATAGGTACGGTCGCCGTCGGTCACCCGTCGCAACTGCAGCGTCGCCTTGTGGTTGGTGAGCGGCTGCGGCGTCTCCAGGATGGAGTAGCTGACGAGGAAATTCTCGTCGGAGAAATCGAGCAGCTTTTCGCGGAGGCGGGCGCCGCTGGCGAGCTGGAAATTGCGTATGCAGCCGATCGTGCCGGCATCCTTGCCATCCTCGATATGACTTTCGACCATGCGCGGGTGCCAGGTCGGCAGGCCGTTGAAGTCGCGTATGCGCGCCCAGACCTTTTCGACCGGCGCGTCGATGACGCTGGAGATGGTGACTTTCGCCATTTGATCGTTCCCTCGCAAATCAGCTGCGTGGGAGGGTAGGGCGGCGGACTTGGCGGCGCTTATCAATGCGTCTTGAACGCCTATCAAATAGTCTGAAAAACGGGCGCTCAGCTGATCGCCCACGCCGCCTCGCGGTAAAGCGTCGGCGGGACGCCGACATGGTCGCGGAAGAAGCGCGAGAAATTGCCCTGGGTAGTGAAGCCGAGATTGCAGGCGACCGAGATCAGCGGCTCCTGCGACCATTGCAATTGCCGCACCGCTTCCTCCATGCGCAGCGTGTTCCAATAGACGTTGGGCGTCAGATTGGTCTGTTCCTTGAACAGCGCGAAGAAATGCGGCCGCGACAGGCCGACGCTGCGCGCCACGTCGTCGAAGCAGATGCGCTCGCAGACATTGGCTTTCATCAGCTGGATCGCCTTGCGGACGCGGAAGTCCTGCATGGTGTTGACGCGGGCACGCACGGTCTGCGGTGCGGACGCGTCGGCGGCATCGAGCACGCTGTCGATGAAGCGCTCGATCTCGTAATTGGCGATGTCGTCGATGCTCTCATTGTCGCTGAGATGGTCGAGGAGGTTAGCCGCTGCCTTGTGCAGCCAAGGCTCGAGCGTGATTGCCGGGGCGGAGAACAGCGGCGCGGCGGAAGGCAGCTCGCGGCGTTTCCGTGCCCAGTCCGGATCGATGTAAAAGGCGAGGAACAGGCCGGGCGTGCCGTCGCGGGACAGAGCGTGGCTGTGCGGTTGGAAGGAATTGATGCCGGCGGCGGTGCCCGGTCCAAGCCGCACCGTCTCGCGGCCGATGGTCATCTCGCCGGCGGTGCCTTCCAGCCAGATGATGATATGCGCCTCGACATGGGCATGGGTGACGAAGTCGCTGGCGACGTTCAGGACAGAAACATGTCCGAACCGGCCCCAGTAGAGCCTGATCGCTTCCGTCATGGGTACATCCTCCCGCAGGCGACTGGCCTCCCTTCGCCTGCTGCGGGCGATTGTGCGGCTCAGTTTGGGCTTGCGTCAAGACGCATGTGCACGCCCGGGCGCCGGCCATGCGCCGCACCGGCGGATTTTCAGACTCGGCGATAGGAGGACGGCGAGCGTTTCCAGGCCGCTATGGCAAGACCGATGCCGTCGGCCGGCGACCAGCGCCAGCGAGGCCTCGGGGCCGGCAATTCGACTAGCGAACGATCCGCTTCGGCGTCGAGATCCGGCCGAATATTCAGTCGTTGCGCCTGAAATTGCGGATGCGGTCGAACAGCACGGCGAGCAGGATGGCGCCGCCGATGAACACGCCTTGCCAGAAGGCATTGATGCCGAGCAGGCCGAGGCTGTTGCGGATGACCTCGATGAGCGCCGCGCCGACGACCGCGCCGAAAGCGGTGCCCATGCCGCCGGCCAGGTTGGCGCCGCCGATGACGGTGGCGGCGATCACCTGAAGCTCCATGCCGTTGCCGAGATTGGTGGTGACCGCGCCCAGCCAGCCGGTCTGGATGATGCCGGCAAGCCCAGCCGCCAATGCCGAGATCATGTAGACGACAACCTTGATCTGGCGCACCGGAACGCCGGTCAGCGTCGCCGCATGCTCGTTGCCGCCGATGGCGAAGATGTGCCGGCCGAATTTCGTCCAGCGCAGCACAAAGCCGGTGATCAACGCCAGCACGATCATGTAGAGCACCGGATTGGCGATGCCGAACACCCATGCGCCGCCGCCCAGCGCCAGCAGCTTGTCGTGGTCCGGCCCGAACTGGAAGACGACGGTGTTGTTGGACGCGACCATGGCAAGGCTGCGCGCAATCGACAGCATGCCGAGCGTCACCACGAAGGGCGGAAAGCCGAGATAGGCGATCAGAACCCCGTTGAAGGCGCCGATGATCAGCGCTGTCGCGATCGCGGCGCCAATGCCGATCTCGATGCCGTAGCCGGCATGCATGGTCACGGCCAGCACCATCGAGCAAAGGCAAAGCACCGAGCCGACCGACAGGTCGATACCGCCCGTGATGATGACGAAGGTCATGCCGAGCGCGACGATGGCGACAAAGGTGACGTTGCGGGTGATGTTGTAGAGGTTCTTGGTCGTGGCGAAGGAATCCGTGGCCATCGACAGGAACAGGCAGGCGAGGATGACCGCGATCACCACCCAGAAGGTCTGGCTGGCAAACACCTTGCTCAGCAAGGTGTGCTGCTTTTGCGCGATCGTCTGATCAAGGGTGACTGCCATTATCGACCTTTTTTACTCATGGTTGAGGCGTGGGTCATACCTGTTCGATGGCGCCGGTGATGAGTCCGGTGACTTCTTCCGGCGAACTCGATGCGATCGTCTTGTCGGCGACCTTGCGGCCGCGCCGCATGACGATAACGCGGTCGGCAACGTCAAAGACGTCGGGCATGCGGTGGCTGATCAGCACGACGGCGATGCCCTGGTCGCGCAAATGGCGGATCAGGTTCAATACCTCGGCGACCTGGCGCACCGAGATCGCCGCCGTCGGCTCGTCCATCAGCACGATCTTGGCCTGCGAAAGCATGGTGCGGGCGATCGCCACCGCTTGCCGCTGGCCGCCCGACATTTGTTTGACCAGGTCGCGCGGGCGCGTTTCGGATTTCAGCTCGGCGAAGATCTGGCCGGCACGCTTGTACATCGCGGCATAGTCGAGGATGCGAAGCGGCCCGAGGCCGCGGCGCAATTCGCGGCCGAGATAGACGTTGGCGGCGGCCGTCAGATTGTTGCACAGCGCCAGGTCCTGATGGACGATTTCGATGCCGTGCTGGCGCGCCTCGACCGGCTTGTGCAGGATCAGCTCCTTGCCGTCCATCTGCATCGTGCCATGGCTCGGTGGGAAATTGCCGGCGATCATCTTGACCAGCGTCGACTTGCCGGCGCCGTTGTCGCCCATCAGGCCGACAACCTGTCCGGCCTCGATCGACAACGAAACGTCGTTGACCGCCTGGATGGCGCCAAAATGCTTCGAGATGTTGGTGAGTTCGAGAACCGCCACCAGCCTTCTTGCCTCCCCGTGCTTTGGGGCCTGCGGTTCTACCGCGGCCTTTCGCTCTTCCCAGTTCCTCCCGGAAGCAGCGATTTCGCCCATTTACGCATAAGCCTTCTTGGCGTCAACCACGGCTTCTTTCGAAAAATCAGTTTTGTAGGACAAATAGCATTGACGTCGGTGACAAGGCGATATTAGCTAAGTGTCGGAGGAGCTTGCGCCGAGCCACCGGGTTGCCGGAAGGAATCGGTGAGGGTTTGTCGGTCAGGGATTTGGCAACCGGCGCTATCTGTCGGTGCCTGTCTGAGACTGAATATGAAAATGCTTATCGACCTGGCTTGGCGGCACGAGTGCGACATCCTCTGTCATCTTGCTCCGGGTCGATCTGTGTGTGGCGGGCACGCGGTGTCCGTTTGTTTCAAAAGGGAGGACTGACATGAGGAAATCACTATTGCTCGCTGCCGCCGCCGTCATGGCGTTGGGTGCCGGGCCGGCCATGGCCAAGAAACAGCTCGTCATCGTCGTGAAGGGTCTCGACAATCCATTCTTCGAGGCCATCCACCAGGGCTGCGAGAAATGGAACAAGGAAAACGCCAGCTCGGAATATGAGTGCTTCTACACCGGACCGGCGTCGACCTCGGATGAGGCCGGTGAAGCCCAGATCGTCCAGGACATGCTGAGCAAGCCCGACACGGTGGCGATGGCGATTTCGCCGTCGAACGCGCCATTGATCGCGCAGACGATCAAGAGCGCCAATCCGTCGATCCCGATCATGACCGTCGACGCCGACCTCAGCAAGGAAGACGCGGCGCTGCGCAAGACCTATCTCGGCACCGACAACTACCTGATGGGTCACAAGATCGGCGAATACATCAAGAAGGCCAAGCCGAATGGCGGCAAGATCTGCACCATCGAAGGCAATCCGGCGGCCGACAACATCCTGCGCCGCGCGCAGGGCATGCGTGACGCGCTTTCAGGCAAGGACGGCCTCGCGGCGCTGGCGGGCGAAGGCGGCTGGACCGAAGTTGCCGGCTGCCCGGTGTTCACCAATGACGACGGCGCTAAGGGCGTGCAGGCGATGACCGACATCCTCGCCGCCAATCCCGATCTCGACGCCTTCGGTATCATGGGCGGCTGGCCGCTGTTCGGCGCTCCGCAGCCCTATCGCGACCTGTTCAAGCCGATGGCCGACAAGATCGCCAGCAACGCCTTCGTCATCGGCGCCGCCGACACGATCGGCGACGAGGTGGCGATTGCTCGTGACGGGCTGGTGACCGCACTGGTTGGCCAGCGGCCGTTCGAGATGGGCTACAAGGCGCCTTCGGTGATGATCGACCTGATCGAAGGCAAGCCGGTGGCCGATCCGGTGTTCACCGGCCTCGACGAATGCACCAAGGATACTGTCGACACCTGCATCCAGAAGTAGGTCGGCAATTACGGGGCGCCCGACGGGCGCCCCGTTACGCATCGTCCATACAAACGCACGAGGCGACGCTGCTTTGGAGCGTAGGCCGCTGCCTTGTCGTGCCCTGAATTCAGGCTTTCGACAAGCAGCTGCCGGGGAATACGAATGCCGGACGCGACATCAAAAAAGCGACCCGCCAAGAAGGCAGAGGCTGAGCGGCCGGCCGGCGTTCGGCGCGCCGACGCCGCACACTTTCCCGGCTCGAGCGTGCATGCGTCGCTGGCCAACGAGATCGGGCTGAGGATCGTGCGCGGCGACTATCCGCCGGGAACCATCCTGCCCAACGAAGCCAAATGGTCCGAGACCTTCGACGTCAGCCGCTCGGCGGTGCGCGAAGCCATAAAAATGCTAATGGCCAAGAGCCTGCTTGCCTCGCGCCCGAAGATCGGCAGCTGGGTCGAGCCGAAGGAGCGCTGGAACCTGCTCGATCGCGATGTGCTAGCCTGGTACGCGACCTCGCCGGATCGTGAGGTGTTCCTCAGGACCGTGCAGGAATTCCGCCACATCATCGAGCCGGAGGCCAGCGCCTTTGCCGCCATGCGGCGCACCGACGAGCAGATGGCCGAGATCAGCCAGGCCTGCCGCGAGATGGGCGAGGCGACCAACCTGCAGGAGCGAACGCGCGCCGACACGCGGTTTCACCTCGCCATCCTGCGGGCCTCGGGCAACGATCTGCTGGTGCCGCTCGGCGTGCTGATCGAATCGGCGCTCGATCACCTGTTTGTTTTCGTCACGCGCGAAACCAGCGACCAGCAGCATGCGCAGAGGCTGCACGAGGCAATCGAGAAGAACATCCGCCTGCAGCGGCCGGCTGCAGCCCGTGCCGCGGTGCACAGACTTCTCGCCAACACCGACGACGTTATCGGCCGGTCGCGGCGGTGATGGTTGCACAGGGCTGGCGAACTCGGGTGGGACAGGAATTCGGTTTTTATCGTCGCAATGTACTTTGTTCTTGATTTGTGCCGGCAGCTATGCTACTAATTTGGGTATGGTGCGAATTGGCGCCGACGACCCGCCCACCGAGGCGGGTTTTTTGTTTTTGGCTTCTTCCGATCGGAAGTGCGCGTGCTTTGGTGCACAGACTTCTCGCCAATACCGACGACGTTATCGGCCGGTTTCGGCGCTGATTCGATCGTTTCTCGGCCAACTGCGTGTAAGTCGGGTCAACCAGCAACGAAGGTCGATCGTTCCCGTCAGTCGCAAATCGCAAATTTAGGAGATTAGCCGAAACCCTCCCTTCGTCATCCCCTCCCTTCGTCATCCCTGGGCGGAGCAAGGAGCGAAGCGACGCGGCGCAGACCCGTTACCTTGCGGCAGTGCTCCAGCGGACCAGAACCAAACGCTGCCACCCCCGTCCTGCGAAAAAGCTCGAAGCACTCTGCGACTGGTCGTCTCGATCAATTCGGTCTTCCATTGGCGGAGCCAGCGCTTCAGCAGCTTCTGGCTCGCGGTCATGGTGGAAGGGCAACGAGCGCAATGGCGGATACAAGCGCCGTTCTGAGCCGCGCTGCATTCTTCGGCTGATCTCACGGCATGGATCCCAGGGTCTGCGCGACGTCGCTTCGCTGCTGCTCCGCCCTGGGATGACGAAGGTGTGGTGTCATGTGGCTAATCGCCAGCGTTGGAGATTGGCGGCTGTAGCTGGTCGGCAGCGAACGTCTACAGTTGTGCGACACTCCCAGGCGTTAATCTCAACGTTCTCAGATCGTCTGCTTCTTGCCGTCCCTGGTCGGCATCAGGTCGACGCCGTTGACCTTGCCGATATGCGTGGCCAGCATCGGCACGTACTGGTCGGCGGGGCCGGCCGCGAAGGCGCCGGCGAAGGCGTTCTTGGTGGCGTTGCCGAGCGGGTTGGCGATGCCGGCAGCACCCGCCATCGACTCGAGATAGGTGAGATCCTTGAAGGCGTTGGCGATGGTGAATTTGTGGGCGTCGCGGTCGCCTTCCAGCGTCCAGCGCATGAAGGTCTGGTAGAAACCGCAATCCATGCGGCCGTTGCGGATGACGCTGTCGAAGCGCGGCGGCGAGATGCCGACCTTCTGCGCCAGCGCCAGCGCTTCGGAATAGATCGCGGCGTAGCCGAGCGAAATGAAGTTGTTGAGCAGCTTCATGCGGTGGCCGTCGCCGGTGTCGCCGATATGGACGATGCGCCCGGCCCAGGTTTCGAGCACCGGCTTCAGCCGGGCAAAGACCGCGTCGGGCGCGCCGACCATGGCGTCGAGCGTGCCTTCCCAGGCTTCCTTCGGCGTGCGGCTGAGCGGGGCATCGACATAATCGACGCCTAGCCCCTTGAGTTCGGCGGCCAGCGCCACCGTCGAAACGGGATCAGAGGTCGAGCAGTCGACGACAACCGATCCCTGCTTCAGGCCTTCCTTGAGGCCGCCTGGGCCGCTGATGATGGCTTCGACCTCGCGCGAGCCGGTGACGCAGATGAAGACGATGTCGGAGGCCGCCGCGACGTCGCGCGAGGTCGCCGCTTCCCTGGCGCCGCGGCCGAGCAGGTCTTGCGCCGGCGCGCGGTTCTTGCGGCCGAGAAACGTCAGCGGATAGCCCTTGTCGACGATGTTCTTCGCGATCCCGTGCCCCATCAGGCCAAGCCCGATGAAGCCAATCTTTTCGCTCGCGGCGGTCGTGTTCATGTCGTTTCGTCCTATCTTGCAATGATGGATGACGGCGCTGCAGCTTGCCGGCGAATTGTTGAAGCGGGTTTTTGCCGCATGCCATGGCAGGCGATTGCAGAGTTCGATATTGTCTGACAATACACATGAATTCCAGGGAGAGCAAAATGACGAAGCGGATTATGTTCACCGGCGGCAGCGGCAAAGCCGGGCGCCACGTCGTGCGGTATCTCGTCGAGCAGGGCTGCCAGGTACTCAACATCGACACCAAGCCGCTCGACAATCCCAAGGTGCGCACGCTGATCACCGACATCACCGACAGCGGGCAGGTGTTCAACGCGCTGTCGAGCTATATGGGCCTGCATGAATTCGACCCGTCGCTGCGCACGCAGCCGGTCGATGCCGTGGTGCATTTCGCGGCGATCCCGCGCATCATGATCACGCCCGACAACGAGGTGTTCCGCATCAACGCGCTCGGCACCTACAACGTCATCGAGGCCGCGGTGAAGCTCGGCATCCGCAAGGTGGTGATCGCCTCCAGCGAAACCACCTACGGCCTGGTCTTCGCCAACGAACCGCGCGATCCGACGTATTTCCCGCTCGACGAGGAGTACGACGTCGATCCGATGGACAGCTATGCGCTGTCCAAGGTCGTCAACGAGAAGACCGCGCGGGCGTTTGCACAACGCGATGGCAGCGACATCTACGCCCTGCGCATCGGCAACGTCATCGAGCCGCATGAATATTCGCTATTTCCGAAATGGTTCGCCGATCCGGGTTTCCGCAAGCGCATCGCCTGGAGCTATATCGACGCGCGCGACCTCGGCCAGATCACGCTGCGCGCCATCGAGAAGGACGGGCTCGGCTATCAGGTGTTCAACGCCGCCAATGACGACACCTCGTCCGACCTGCCGACGGCCGAACTTTTGAAGCGGTTTTATCCCGACGTGCCCGTCAAGGGCGATCTCGGCGAATACGAGACGCTGCTCTCCAACCGCAAGGCGCGCGACATGCTCGGCTTCCGGCCTGAGCACAGCTGGCGGAAATACGTCAAGACGGGCTGACGGGCGGATCTGACGCGGAGCCGCCACTGGGCCAGCCCCGATTTTTTCGTCATGAGGCTAGGCTCACGCGTTTGCCGCGCGCGGGCAATCGAGCTACTTGTCTTTCCAGAAATCGGCCTGGAGTTGCGCCGCTTCATCGGCAAGCAGCGGGCCGACGACTTCAGTCGGACGCTGCCCGGCTTCGAAGACGATCCTGCAGGGCAGGTCGAGCGTGGGATTCTCGACATGTGCACCCGTTACCCGCTTGAGGTCATGTTCGCTCTGCCCAAAGACGACCCGTCCGATGCCCGCCCAATAGATTGTCCCAGAGCACATCGCGCAAGGTTCGGCCGAGGTGTAGAGGGTGCAGGAAGCCAGCTTTTCGAGACTGACATTCATCGCCGCCCACGAGGCCAGCAGCCTTTCGGCGTGAGCGGTGCGGTCGCCCCCGCCGGCTTTGTAACCGTTGGGCTGCTCGCGCAACACATTGCCGTCCTTATCGGCGAGGAGCGAACCAAAGGGATGTTCGCCAGCATCGCGGGCTCGGCGCGCGACTTCGAACGCCTGACGGAGCAGACGCTCATCATAGGGCCGTTGTGGCATCGGCAGATCCTCCGCCGCTTGACCATAGTGCCGAACAATCCGCCGACACAAGGTGGCGGCCTAGGCGGTAGTGCCTCAGTTTCACGCGCCCCGACCAGCGATGGCGCCGAAGGCGGGAAAGCGCGGGCCATACAAAGCGTACCGGTGGCGATTAGCGCATTGGCAACCTCTTGCGTACGCACTATGTTCTAGTGACAAATCAGCAGGAGGCACGAATGGGCGACCACAACCTTTCTAGACTCGTTGAGCTAGCAAAGGGCGTTCACATGAACGACGAGCAGCGCAACGAACAGCGCAACAGCTTCGTGTACGGAAACACGAAGATCGAAAATAGCAATGTGACGCGTGAACTGGTGGAAGAAATCTCACATCGTGTGCCGAGAGAAGCTGTCCACGGCCGGTAGAGAGTAAAGCGTGGCGGTCGATCACAACACACGGCTTGAGATTGAAAATGGATTTCGCCAGTACGACCTAACGCTAGATGTCATTCGTTACTATTTGGAACCCGATCGGCCGTTCGCCCTTCGGGTTCCTTTAATTTTGGACCTGCAGCGAGAGGCTGTTCAGGGAATAGAAGCCGAGCCCGGGGAAATACGCAAAAACCCCGCCGGCATCCACAAGAGTAAGCACTCGCCGCCGCCGCCTCATTTGGTGACAACGCACCTAACCGAATTTTGTGATTACATAAACGACAATTGGCACGAGCGAACTGCGTTTTATCTATCAGCGTATGCCATGTGGCGGCTGAATTGGATTCACCCGTTTGCTGACGGAAATGGCCGCACCTCTCGAGCATTATCCTACTTATTGTTGAGCACTAAATTGGGTTACGTGTTGCCGGGGTCCCCAACAATCCCTCAACAAATCGAGACCGATAATAGCCATTACATTGAGGCTCTCGAAATGGCCGATGAGGCTGCTAGCAAAGGTGAAGAGGACATCAGTGAGATGGAGAATATGATTCGCGCAATGCTCGCGAAACAGCTCATTTCCGTCATCGACCAAGCCGGCGGCCAAATTTCAAACTGACCAACTTCCCGCTCAGGCTCAAGCCTCGTTCCGATTGGGCCGTTGAGCCAGCCAGATGCTGCCGATGACGAAAACGACGCCGGCGATTTGAGGCAAGGTCAGCGTCTGATCCAGGAATACCCATCCAAGCAGCACGGCGGTCACCGGGCTGAGGAAAAGCAGCGATGACACCACTGCGGATTCTAGTCGCGCAATGCCCCGGAACCAGAGGACATAGGTCAGCGCCGCACCGATCAGCCCGAGCCACGCCAGTCCAAGCAGGTTGGCGCCGGTCGGGAGCGGGATGGACGATTCGAAAAGCAGAGCCACTGGAACGAGAAGCAGACCGCCGGCGGTCAGCTGCCATGCCGTGAAGGTAAGCAGCGATACTGGCGGTTGCCACTTACGCGACAATACGCTTCCGAAGGCCATGGAGGCCGCCCCGGCGACGCCGGCGGCAACGCCGGCCGCATCGAGCGTCGCGTTCGGGGTCAGCACCAGCAACGCGACACCTGCGATCCCGACAAGGGCGGCGACGATCGCCAACGGCCGGACAGGGCTGCCAAGCATGGCAGCGGCAAGGAAAATCACAATTAACGGCTGGACCGACAGCACCGTCGCGGCGACCCCGCCCGGAAGCCGGTAGGCGGCGACAAACAACAGGCTCAGGAAGATCGAGATGTTGAGGGCTCCGAGCAGGAAACTGCGTAGCCACCAGATGCCCGTCGGCAGTTGCCGAACGATCGCGAGCAGCAGCAATCCGGCGGGCAAGGCTCGCAGCATTGCAACCGTCATCGGCGAAAAGTTCGGCAGGAACTGCGTGGTGACGATGTAGGTGCTGCCCCATATTGCGGGTGCAATGGCTGTAAGCAACAGATCGGAACGGTGCGTTTTCATAAGATTTCCAGTACTTCGGCAAGGGGGCGACGCGGCTTTTGCGGCCAGTTTCCGGGCGCGGCGCGGCCGACTGCGATGAGCATCACCGGCACTTCATTGCGCCCAAGGCCAACTCGCGCGCCACGCCTTCGGCATCGAAGCCGGCCATCGGACCGGAGACGAGCCCCAGCGCTTCGGCCGCGAAAATCAGCGTTGCAGCGCCGAGCGTTGCCGAGCGCACCGCCTCGTCGCGGGCCGCTAGAGGATCGGCATATTGGGCGCGGGCGCCCTCCCGCCAGCCCGAAGCCATATCCGCCGGCATGAAGCCGGCTTCGACGAAAGGACGCAGCCTGGCATTGAGGGCAGCGTGGTCGGGCAGTACGCCGCAGACGATGAAGGTGACCGCTGCTTCCTGCACCTTGGCCTGGCCATGGGCCACGCTGCGCAACCGCGCCTTTGCTTCCGGCGTCCGCACGGCGATGAACCGCCAATTCTGAAGGTTGTAGGCGCTTGGCGCGCGCGTTGCGAGGCGTGCCAGTTCCTCGACCTCGGCATCCGTCAATGCGTGCGAGGCATCGAACCGATTGGCCGACATGCGCCGCTCGATCAGGGAGATTGTGGGGTTGGTCATCATGTCGTTCCGAATTGAGCAAGCCGTTCGGATAGCAGATAGAGAATTTACCAACGAGCGATAATACGCGATAATTGAAAGACATTGTTTACTAGAAGAGAATGATGAGATGGATCGCCTGACGGCGTTGCAGGTTTTCCGCCATGTGGCGGAACTGAACAGCTTTGCCGAAGCCGGACGGCGGCTCGGTCTCTCTCCTCCTGCGGTCAGCAAGAACATCGCCGAATTGGAGGCGCATCTGGGGGTGCGGCTTATCAACCGGACAACGCGGCGCATGGCCCTGACCGAAGAAGGCAGAATCTATCTGGAGCATGTCACGCAGGGGCTCGATGCGCTGGCCAGGGCCGACCAGGTCCTCGGCCCGGTCAAGACGGCGCCGAGCGGCACGTTGCGGGTCAGCGCGCCGATGACTGTCACATTGACGCGGCTTTCGGCTGCCATCCCCGCGTTTCTATCGCGCTATCCCGATTTGAAACTCGATCTGCATCTTGACGACAGGCGCGTCGATATCGTGCGGGAGGGATTTGACCTGGCCATTCGCGGCAGCGACAATCTCGAGGATTCCAGCCTGGTCGCGAGAAAGCTTGCGGTCATGCCGCACGTGCTTTGCGCGGCTCCGTCCTATTTCGAGGAGCATGGCCGGCCCAAGACGCCTGCCGATTTGAAGGCGGCCAATTGCATCCGGTTCAGCCTCTCGGGGCATGCGGACATATGGGAATTCCGCAAGGACGGCCGCGCCGAGCGGGTCGCCATCGACGGACGATATACGGTCTCGTCAAGCCTTGCCGTGCGCGATGCGCTGCGCGCCGGCTTCGGCGTCAGCCTGATCCCCTATCCCTATGTCGAGAGCGACCTGAAAGCAGGCCGGCTGCAATCGGCTCTGGATGACTGGGAAAAGGTCGAAACCACGCTCTACGCGGTCTATCCGGCACGGCAGCATCTTGCCCCGAAAATCCGCGCCTTCCTTGATTTCCTGATCGAGGAATTCAATCGGAACCAAGAGAAGCCGTTTGTGCCGCTCCGGCGTGAGCGCTCGGCAAAGCGCGGTGTCGGGGAGGGGACTGAGGCGGAAAACCAAACTGAGATATTGCCGTCGATTTCATCTCCTTGACACGCCTCCAAATCCGGACTTTGTGGAGCTATGCAGGACGCGAAGCCGAACAAGGGAAAGACAGCGGCCGAGGCGTTCGCCGAACGCACGAGCGATATTCGCCGGGCCGATGCGGCGCGCATGCCGGGGTCGAGCGTTCACGCGTCGCTCGCCAACGAGATCGGGCTGAGGATCGTGCGCGGCGACTATCCGCCGGGAACCATCCTGCCCAACGAGGCCAAATGGTCCGAGACCTTCGACGTCAGCCGCTCGGCGGTGCGCGAAGCCATAAAAATGCTGATGGCCAAGAGCCTGCTTGCCTCGCGCCCGAAGATCGGCAGCTGGGTCGAGCCGAAGGAGCGCTGGAACTTGCTCGATCGCGACGTGCTGGCCTGGTACGCGACCTCGCCGGATCGCGAGGTGTTCCTCAGGACCGTGCAGGAATTCCGCCACATCATCGAGCCGGAGGCCAGCGCCTTTGCCGCGATGCGGCGCACCGACGAGCAGATGGCCGAGATCAGCCAGGCCTGCCGCGAGATGGGCGAGGCGACCAATCTGCAGGAGCGAACGCGCGCCGACACGCGGTTCCACCTCGCCATCCTGCGGGCCTCGGGCAACGATCTGCTGGTGCCGCTCGGCGTGCTGATCGAATCGGCATTCGATCATCTATTTGCTTATACCACGCGGGAACTCGACGATTTGCAGCATGCGCAGAGGCTGCATGAGGCGATCGAGAAGAGCATCCGCCTGCAGCGGCCGGACGCGGCGCGCAATGCGGTGCGCAAGCTGCTGGCCAATACCGACAGCGTCATCAAGTCCAGGTAGCGGCCGTTCAGCTACAGATTGAGCGCTCAGTCGAAGGGTTCGGTCGCCAGATGCTGCCACGTCAGGCCGAGGAGCAGCTCCTGGTCGCGGGCGGCGTGTTCGGGCGGGTTGACGACGGGGTCGCCATTGACGATGGCCGCCCAGAAGCCACGCATCTCCTCGACGAAGGCTTCTGCGTAGCCGGCGCGCAAATCACGCTTCGACAGTATGTGACCGTCCGAGGTCGTCACCGTCAGCCGGGTCGGATGATGGTTGAGCCAGGGCGAGGGGAATTCGAGCTCGAGGCTGGCATCGTCGAAGAACAGCGTGATCCGCTCCTTGTAGTCGGCAAGCTTGGGCACGGTGAGATGGGTCATGGTCCACAGCGCCTGCCCGTCCAGCAACTTGACGGCGCCCTGGCCGCCGTCGCCATTGGCAAAGATCTGCGCGCCGACGACCTCGCCGTCCGGCACGCCGAGCGCGTCGAGCAGGCCGTGGACGGCGTTGACGTCGTGAATCAAGGCCGAGCTGTAAGCGCCGATAAATCCACGGAAAGCGAGCTTGGTCACGGGGACATCGATGGCGTATTCGACCTGGCGCTTCTGCTTGGCGGCGACAGCGGCGATCAGGTCGCTGGGGATATCGGTGCCGCGCCTGTAGGGCTGGTGGGTGATGAACGGCCAGGCGTCGGGATCGTTCACTTCCACCGAGACCGCGCGCAGCGTGTTTGATGTTCCAGGCAGCGAAGCGAGCGCCAGCCGGTAGCTCGGATCGAAGCGCTTCATATAGCCGACCTGAACGATTTTCCTGGCGGCGTCGCGCGCGGCGATGATCTCGGCGATTTCCGCCAGCGAATAGCAAAGCGGCTTTTCGCAAAAGACATGCAGGCCAACCGCCAGCGCCGCCAGCACCTGTTCGTGATGTAGCGGGTCCGGCGAGCCGATCACCACCGCGTCGAGGCGTTGGTCGAAGAGCTGGTCGATCGTTTCGAAATTGGCAATGCCATGGGTGTCGGTGACGAACTGCCGCGAAATCCTGGAGGGATCGGCGACCCCGACCAGCTCGAACAATTCGCTGAGGCGCAGCAGATTGGGAATATGCTCGACCTGCGAGACCATGCCGGCGCCGACGACCCCGACGCGTAACCTGCTCATTGGATCATTCCCCGCAATGTCCTGATGTCAGCTCAAGGCGCCGCAGGCGGCCGGTTGCCGATCTGGGCGAGCAGGCCGGCAATCTCCGCCTCGACCGCTTTCAGATCCTCGCCGCCCGACATGATCGAGATGACCTCGTCGCGCGAGATCTCCGACTTGGCGTAGGTACCGCGATTGCGGCCGCGGTTGAGCAGGGTGAAGGTGTCGCCGACCGGATAGGCATGGTGGATGTTGTGGCTGATGAAAATGACGGCCAGGCCCCGCATGCGCGCTTCGATGATGAATTTCAGCACCATCGCCGCCTGGTGGACGCCGAGTGCGGAGGTCGGCTCGTCGAGGATCAGCACGCGCGCGCCAAAATGCACGGCGCGCGCGATCGCCACCGACTGGCGCTCGCCGCCCGACAGCGTGCCGACGGCTTGCGTCGGATCGCGCACGTCGATGCCGATATCGGCCATCGCCTGCCTGGCGATGGTGTTGGCGCGCTCCTTGTCGATGCGCGAGAAGGGCAGGCTGCTTTTGGTCGGCTCGCGGCCGAGGAAGAAGTTACGGGTGATCGACATCAGCGAGATCATGCCGAGGTCCTGGAACACCGTTGCCACGCCGAGTTCCTGCGCGTCGCGCGGGCTGCGGAAAGTGACCGGCTTGCCGTCGACCAGGATTTCGCCCTTGGTCGGCCGGTAGACGCCGGACAGAACCTTGATCAGCGTCGACTTGCCGGCGCCGTTATCGCCAAGCAGGCAGTGGACCTCGCCCGGATAGACCTTGATGTCGATGTCCTGGAGGGCGCGCACCGAACCGAAATTGACGCTGACGCCGCGCAGTTCCATTGCTGGCGCAGTCATTTGGGCCGGCTCGGTCATTTGCCACCTCCGCGGCCCAGCGCCTTCAGCCTGATGTAGTTGTTGACCAGCACAGCCATCAGGATGACGATGCCGAGGAAGACCTTGAACCAGTCAGTGTCGATGCCGGTGTAGAAGATGCCCATCTGCACCAGCCCGAAGATCAGCGCGCCGAACAGCACGCCATAGACGGTGCCGTAGCCGCCGGTGAGCAGCACGCCGCCGATGACGGCGGCGATGATCGCCTCGAATTCCTTGAGCAGGCCGCGCGTGGTGTCGGCGGAGCCCGCCTCCATCACCTGGATGGTGGCAAGCAGCGTCGCCGCGCAGGCGGTGTAGATGAACAGGCTGATCTTGACGCGATCGACCGGCACGCCAACGTTGCGGGCTGCGATCAGGTCGCCGCCAGTGGCGAAGATCCAGTTGCCGTATTTCGTCTGGGTCAGCACGTAGCCGGCCAGCGCCGTCAGGCCAAGCCACCAGACGATCGACATCGGAATGCCGGCGACGAACGGGATGCCGTCGCTGCGGGTGGCGATCCAGCCTTGCGCGCCCATCCAGTGGAACAGGCCGGTGAGCAGATGGCCGTTGAAAATACCGGCCGTCGCCGGATCCGGTGCGCCTTCGAGGATGTAGGGGATCTGGGTGCGGCCGGTGACGGCGCGGGTGATGCCGATCGACAGTCCGCGCAGGATATAGAGCGTGGCGAGTGTGACGATGAAGGAGGGCAGGCGCGTCTTCACCACGATCAGGCCATTGAGATAGCCGGTGAGGATGGCAACGGCGAAGGCGCAGGCGATGCCGCCCCATAGCGGCAGTCCCCAGTACTTCACCGTCAGCCCGATGACGACACCGGCGAAGCCGACCATGGAGCCGACCGAAAGATCGAACTCGCCGGCGATGATGAGGAGTGCTGCCGCGGTGGCGACGATGCCGAGCTCCGCCGACAGCGTCAGGAAGGTCATTGACCCCTGCAGCGAATAGAGGTTCGCGGCGCCCGGCAGCAGCGCAAAGATGATGATCGTCGCAAGCAGCCCACCGGCGGCACCGGCTTCCGGCCGGCGCAGCCACTGGGTCAGCTTGCCGGTGCTGGCCAACCGTTCGTCGGCGCCGGCGGCCCGCTTCGACGTCATGTCGAAGCGGTCGGTCGCCTTCAGTTCACCCGGAGATATCGCCTTGTCTTCCACGACCGCCATTAGGCTCTCCAATCGCTCAAATCGCAATCTTCGAACGAACGGGAGAGCGCTTGGCGCATTCTCCCGTTCCGTCGGAGCGCTGGCCTAAATTTTGATGCATGTCGTTACCGCAAAACCGCTGCACACTTTTGCGCGACATGCATTAGCGGATGCCTTCTTTGGCGAGCGCCAGGATCGCCTTGGCTTTTTCCGGCGAGTCGATGAACAGCGGTCCGGTATAGGCGTTGTTCTGCGGCCAGAAGCCGTGCGTCGCCTGCTCGACCAGATAGATCACCGGCAGATAGCCCATCAGATATTGCTGGGCGTCCATGCCGAAGCCCATTTCGCCGGCGACGACAGAGTCGAGAACCTCCGGGCTGATGTCGAAGGTATAGAGCTTGAGCTTGCCGAACAGTTCCTTGTCGCGGAACATCGGGATCAGCGGGTTGGCGGCAGTGGCGCCAAGCGCGAAGACGGCCTGCGTGTCGGGATGTGCCGACAGATAGGCTTCCGTGCGGCGCTGGATGTCTGCGGGATCGGGCGCTACGGCCAGAACCTCGGTGCCGCCGCCGGATGGCTTCAGCCCGTCATTGAGGCCCTGGCAGCGCTGGTCGAGGCTGACATTGCCGACCTCGTGATTGATGCAAACGACCTTCAGCGTGCCTTCCTTGGCCAGCCGCTCGCCGGCCTTCTTGCCGGAATCATATTCGGAAACGGTGCCGACATAGAGCGTCGTGCCGAGCTCGGCGCCTTCCTTTTCGCCGGAATCCAGAACCACCATGGGAATATTGGCGGCAAGCCCGGATTTGACCGATTTGCCGAGTGCATTGGCGTCGGCGATGGAGACGGCGATGCCGTCCGGCTTGGTGGCAATGGCGGCGTCCAGAAGCCGGGCCTGCTCGACCACGTCGAAGACCTGCGGCGCGTAATATTCGACCTTGGCGCCGGTGAGGGCGGCCGCGTCATCGACGCCGCGCTTGACCACCGACCAATAGGGATCGGACGCCGACCCATGCACCACGAAGGTGATGCGGACGTCCTTCGGATCCTTGAGGCCCGCGGCATACGCAATGCCAGTCATCAGGCCCGCCGAGAGGAAGGCGCCCAATGCCGCTTTCAGAAGAGTTTTCATCTTATTCTCCCATTTGTCGTTGCAGTTCCAATCCCTCTGGCGCCGTTTTCCGGCCGCGACGATCGGCTCACGTCGCGGATCGGGTGGCCGCTTTGCGGGCCTTTGCCGACGCCAATCGCTGTTCCCTCGCGTTGCTGCCGCGGGCCGTTGTCGATGATCGCCCGGCCGAGAGCGTGGCGCGAAGCTCCTCGCGCAGCGGCTTCATGCCGATGACGTCGATCGGCTGGGCGGCGAGCCAGTCGCGAAAGCCCTGGTCGCGGAACAGCTCGTACTCTTCGGTGCGGATATAGGCGGAGCGCGGCTCGATCAGCTCGAGTTCACCGGGCGCGTTGCAATGCAGGCAAAAGAACGTCAGGCCCTCGCGCACGCCCTCGATGAGCGCTTTGTAAGCGGGCTCGATCGGCCTGGAACGCGGCCGGCCCCAGGTTGTCTGGATCGCGGCGTCGAAAATGGCAAAGCCGCCGGCGCGGGCCAGCGCCACGCCGCGCTGGAACGCCTCCTCGGTAACGCCGACCAGATTGTCGTTGGGGGAATAGGCGGAGAGCGTCTTGGTCAGCAGCACGGGCAGCTGATATTCCAGCCCGAGCTTGATGTAGATTTCGCAAAATTCCGGCGACAATGCCGCGCCCATATGCGCGTCGAGATGGGTGACGTCGATGCCGGCGCGATAGGCGGTGTCGATCTGGGCGCGAAGCTCGGCCTCGACCGCCTGCGGCACCGCCTTGCGGCGCGTGGTCGCCACATCGGGCCAGAAGAAGCCGAACTCGTCGGTCAGGCCGGCCGCTCGCGACGGCGCGGTCAAGGGCCGCCATTTGTAATGCTGCTTCTCGCTGTTCAGCGTCAGGTGGACGCCAAGGTCAAGGCTGGGGTTGGCGGCGGCGCCTTCGGCCATTTCGAGGAACCAGGGGCACGGCACCATCACCGCGCCGGAACTGCAGACACCCAGCCCGCTCAATTCGAGAAAGGCCCTGTTGGCGCCGTGGCACATGCCGACATCGTCCTCGTGGAGCACGATCCGTTTGCGGGAGCCGGCGGCGTTCACCAATGGCCGCCTTCCCGCCGGCATACCGGTTTCGAGGGTCTTCCAAAGTGTGTCCCGTATTTCATGGAACCGACCGTTTGCCCAACTGGCCGGAATGGAACGCCGAAACCCGGCTTTCCGACAGGGCCACTTTGGCGAATTCGGATGGATACGATTTGCCTGCCGGCTGAGACACTTAGCTACCGATTTCCCCAATCAGGGTTCAAAACCACTCATAGGAACCGTCGTCCGGGCGCAGATGGCTTGGTCGAATAGCGGCGGAGTGGTTCTTTCAAACTGTGCCGACAAGCCTACAGCTGTCCACACCATCGAGCGACCCACATTTACCAAATGACTTGGAGGCCTGTCATGTACACCGCCGGCGAAGAGGAAATCGAAGCCATTGCCAGGGTGATCCGCTCGGGCGCGCTGTTTCGTTACGGCAAGGACAGCGAATGCGACCGCTTCGAGGCCCGCTATGCGCAGCATCTTGGCGTCGAGCATTTCGCGCTGGCCGCCAGCGGCACCTATGGGCTCGCCGCCGGCCTGATCGGCCTCGGCATCGGCCCGGGGGACGAAGTGCTGGTGCCGGCGCACACCTATATGGCGACCGCGACCGCGGTGCTTTCGGTCGGGGCCATTCCCGTCATCGTCGACATCGACGAGAGCCTGACCATCGATCCCATCGCCTTGCGGGACGCCATCGGGCCGCGCACCAGGGCGGTCATCCCGGTGCATATGTGGGGCGCGGCCTGCAACATGAATGCGATCATGGACATTGCTGCCAAGCGCGGTCTGCTGGTGCTGGAGGATGTCTGCCAAGGCATCGGCGGCGGCTATGACGGCCGCAAGCTCGGCTCGATCGGCCATGCCGGCGCCTATTCCTTCAACTACTTCAAGAACATGACCTCGGGCGAGGGCGGCGGCATCGCCACCAGCGATCCCAAAGTGGCGGAGCGGGCGCGCTGCGCCATCGACCCTTGCCATTTCTACTGGCAGGGCAGAAGCGACAGCATCAAACCCTTCGCCGGCATCGGCGCGCGTGCTTCCGAACTGATGGGGGCGATGCTCAATGTCCAGCTCCACCGGCTGGACGGCATCATCGAGGCGATGCGGACCGAGAAGAAGACGGTGCTGGCCGGTACCCGCCACCTTAGCAATCTTGGGCTGACGCCGTCGCCGATGAACAGCGCGGACGACGACTGCGCCGCACAGGTGATGTACCTGCTGCCGAGCGAGCAGGCGGCGCAGACTTTTTCGAGGACCATTCCGAGCGTCGTTGCCGGCAAGACCGGCCGTCACAATTTCACCCAGTGGGACCAGGTGCTGATGCATGAAGGGGCGCATCATCCGGCGCTCAATCCTTACGCACTGCCCGAGAACCAGGGCCTGCGGCTGGATTATCCCGACGACCTCGGCAAGCGCTCGCTCGACATCCTCAACCGCACCGTGATGATTGCCATGAACCCGGCGCACAGCGATAGCGACATTCAGGACATGATCCACAACATCGACGCGGCGGCGCGGGTGGCGCTGGAGAATGCTTCTCTCGACGATATCGAATTGCGCAAGGCGGCACCGGTTGATCTGCAGAAGTTCGACAGTGTGAACTAGACCAGATCCGGCGCGGTTTGCTACCCTGCGGTCGAGTTCCTTGTCCGGTGGCCGGGCGAGGATTCCGGCCGGCATAACCGGTTGTCAAAAAACCCGCGGGCCCGTGTCGGATAGGCCGGGCTCCGCTCGTCCTAGGGGGGCATCGATCACCAACACGGAGGATTAACGATATGCCCGGCACCGTACGGCTGCACCGCGTTCTGACAACAAGCCCGGAGAAAGTCTACCGCGCGTTCCTCGAGGCGGATGCACTTGCGAAATGGCTTCCGCCGAACGGCTTCACCTGCACGGTTCATCACTTCGAGGCGAAAGTCGGCGGTACGTTCAAAATGTCCTTCCGCAACTTCACCACCGGCGACAGCCACTCGTTCGGCGGCGAATATGTCGAGCTCGTGCCCAACGAGCAACTGCGTTACACCGACCGGTTCGACGACCCCAACCTGGCCGGCGAGATCGAGGTGACCGTGACATTGAAGAAAGTGTCGGTCGGCACCGAGGTGAATATCACGCAGGCAGGTATTCCAGACGCCATCCCGGTCGAGGCCTGCTATCTCGGCTGGCAGGAGTCGCTGCGAAATCTGGCGAAGCTCGTTGAACCCGAGATCAACCAGTAGGATAAAGCGCTGCCCTGGCGGGTTGGCGTCGCTAACCGGAAACCCAGGGATGGCGCCGTTCTTCCCACCCAACATGCGCCGGAGCCGGAAAGGCGGGATCGGCGAAGCAGCCGACCGCGACGGCGATCCATTCAGGCTTTCGCTCGGGCTCCCAGAAGACGCTCGAGCCGCAGCCCGGGCAGAAATGGAAAGTGACGTGATGGCCGCTCCGAGCCGATCGCCTGTAGGTGCTGGCGTCGCCTTCGGCTTCTACCTTGTCGCGCGCAAAGAAGGCTGCGACGCCGTACGTGCTGCCGGTTCGCTTCTGGCAGTCGAGGCAGTGACACTGTGCAACCAGTTGCGGGTCTCCCTCACAGGAGATCCTCAGTTGCCCGCAGGCACAGGATGCGGTTCTCATGGCAATCCTCATGGTTCAGATGAAAGCGCCGCCGGGCCATAGCGGCGGTGGCATGCTTCAGGTTTTCGGGGAGTTCGGCCTTGTGAGTGGCTCCTTGCGCGAACGCGGCGAAGGACCAGGACCGATGCCGCATTTCTAATCGCCTCGGGCGACTGTTGCAACCGCGGTGAACGAGATGACGCGCTTGCCCTAGCTTCTGTCCAACCTTAGGAATGCGGCGCGCAGCGCCAGCACGGCGCGCAGGATCTGGCGCTCGTCCATCGCCGCATAGCCGAGCAGCAGGCCGTGCTCGGGTTCAGTGGAATGGTAGTTGATCGAGATGCCCTGGACGTCGAGCCCCTCCTTGACGGCTGCAGCGACCACGTCACTGTCCTTGTAGGGCCTGACGAAGCTCGCCAGCAGCTGCATGCCGGAATCGTTTTCCGTGACGGTCAGCCATTCGGCCAGATGCTCCTGGCACAGCTTGACGAAGTTCGCCTGCCGACGCGCGTAGAGCCGGCGCATGCGCTTGAGGTGTGTGGCGAAATAGCCCTGCGTGATGAAGTCGTTGACCGTTGCCTGCAGGATCAGCGGCGCGAACTGGCCGGTGATGCTCACTGCCCGATCGAACGGCACCGACAGTTCGCGCGGCACGATCAGATAGCCGATGCGCAGCGCCGGGATCAGCGTCTTGCCGAAGCTGCCGATGTAGACGACGCGGTCGGCGTGGTCGAGCCCGCGCAGGGCCGGCACCGGCCGGCCGCGGAACCGGTATTCGCCGTCATAGTCATCCTCGACGATCCAGGCGCGGTTGCGCTCGGCGATGTCGAGCAGTTGCAGGCGCTCCTCGATGCGCATGATGGTGCCGAACGGCCATTGGCAGGATGGCGTCACATAGATCAGCCGCGGCGGCGGCAGCTCCGGATCGGCAAGATGCCAGCCGCGCCGGTCGACCTTCAATGGTGCCAATTTGGCGCCGCTGGCGAGAAAGGCGCTCTTGGCGCCGAGATAGCCGGGCTCTTCCATCCAGACATGGTCGCCTTCGTCCATCAGCACGCGCGAGACCAGATCGAGCGCTGCCTGCGCACCGGTGACGATGATCACCTGGTCGGCGGTGCAGCTGATGCCGCGCGACAGGCCGATGGTCGAGGCAATGGCCTGACGCAGGCCGGGGTGGCCGGCAAAGGAGAGATAACCAAGCAGGCTCTCGTCGCGGCTGCGTGCATTGCGCACCAGAAGGCTTGACCAGATGGTAAACGGAAACGATGCCGTTTCGGGCACGCCGGGATGGAAATTGATGACGCCGGCATTGCGCGGCGGTTGCGGGCCGTTGACGATGGTCTGACCGCGCCGCGACAGTTTTTGCGGCGCTGCCAGTCCGGCGCGCAGGGACGCTAACGGGCGGTTCTGCTGGATCGGCGCGACCCAGGTGCCCGATCCGGCACGCGCTTCGATAAAACCTTCGGCAAGGAGCTGGTCATAAGCGGCGATGACCGTGTTGCGCCCGACCTTCAGATCTTCGGCCAGCGAGCGGGTCGACGGCAGCAGCGTGTTCTGCGGGATCTGGCCGTCAAGGATGAAGCGTCGCAAGGCGCCGTAGATCTGACGATGCATCGGTTCTTCCGAAGCGCGGTCGACCGACATGATGTCGAGGGAAAGGCGCATGTGGTCGGCCACGGCACTATCCCCCGACGAACCGGGCAGCGCGGGCGATCTTTTCCTCGTTGAGCCGACAGACGGTATCAAGCACCAGTCGCCTGGTTTCGGGGCGGACCTCGCGGCTGTTCTTCAGCGCGCGATGCACGGTGGCGGTGCCAAGTTCCGCCTTCTCGGCAATCTCCCGGATGGTGCAAAGCCGTTCCATGCCAAGCGCAGCTTCGAAAGCCATGTCGCTCCTCCTCGATTGCATCAAGACACGGCCTCCGGCCGGCCTCAAGCTTGAAAGTCCGCGTTTGAAATCCAGGGCCGCGATTTCTGCGATCCGCGCCGTACAGGGAGCAAGACGGCGCGGATCGCCGGGCGCTTTCGCGTCGCTAACCCCATCGAGGCGCGCGCCCATTATGTTCCTCCGGCTCGCGATGCGGTCCGGTCAGTCTGCCTGCCGCGTCGCCACTTCGAAGCCGGCTTCGCGGGCGGTGGCGAGCAGCGAGACATAGCCTTTGCTGGCATAGGTCAGCGGGCGCGCCTTGGCCGGATCCTGCTCGGCTTCGACAACGATCCAACCTTCATAGCCGCGCGCGGCGAGGGGTTTAAGCAACGACAGGAAATCGACCGAGCCGTCGCCGGGCACGGTAAAAATGCCGTCCATTACCGCCGCCATGAAGCTCATGTCCTCGCGGCGTGCCCGTTCCAGCACCGCCCTGCGAACATCCTTGCAATGGAAATGCACGATACGGTCGAGATGCCGTTGCAGCAGCGATTGCGGGTCGCCGCCCGAAAACAGGCAGTGGCCGGTATCGAACAACAGGCCAACGCATCGGCCCGTCGCCGCCATCAGCCTGTCGACTTCATCGTCCGTCTCGACAATGGTGCCCATGTGGTGGTGGAAGGCCATGCCGACCCCGAATGCGGCCATGCGGTCGGCGAGGGCGGTAAGTTTCTCGCCATAGGACGGCCAGTCGCTGTCGGCGAGGCGCGGACGCTCGGAGATCGGTGCGAAAATACCGTCATGGCGACCACGCGAGGTGTCGGCATAGACGACGATCCTGGCGCCGAGATCGCGCAGCAGCTTCAGATGCGGAGTGATCGCCGCGAATTCCTCGTCGACCGTGCGGTCGAGAATGCGGCCATCATACCAGCCGGAGACGAGTTCCAGGCCATAGGAACACAGGAGCGGCCCAAGCACTTCGGCCTGGCGCGGAAATTTGCCGCCGAGCTCGGTGCCGCGGTAGCCGGCCTGCGCCGTTTCCGACAGGCAGGTCTCCAGGGGCGTATTCCCGCCAAGCGCCGGAACGTCGTCATTGCTCCAGGTGATGGGATTGATGCCGATCTTGACCGTCATGGCGCCAGACCTTTGCGGGCTTGGGAATACAAGCCGAGCCTGCAGACTGGCGGCAAAGAGGACCCGTCACTAGGTCCAGTTCAGCCGAATTTGGCAGAACCAGTCGATGGTGGTCGATCCTGGTGGTGAAAGTCTGATGGTAACGATAACAGCCGCTCTGGGTGGAAGGCCGACATAGGCGGTGGATTAGGCCGTAAGCTCATAAAGGCGGAATGACTGGGATGGGTGGAAAGCGGCCTACTTGCGAACCCGTATCTACGTCGTTTCAAATCAAGATTTAAGGGGTTCTAGGCAGTGGTTTTAACAGGAATAGCCTAAAAAAACTCGTCATAGCTCAGCCAAAAAAGGTGTGATTTGTTCAAGGGGGCAGCCCGGGTTTTAGTAATATTGGCGCTTACAACAGGGGCAGTCGGGGCCTCAGCCAAACCGAAAGATGGCCCGCCCGAGATTTGGACGGTCAAGGGTGAGTGCAAGCGTCTTATCGTCCGAAACGAGAAGCTGACCTCCAGCTGCACCGGTGAAGTCACGCGGACCAAATTCTCCGATGGAACGATCACTTTCAGCTTTTCGGACGGAAGGAACTGGTTGATTTTCCGTACAAAAGAGGCGTCAGCCCGCCTTTGGCAAAATTACAAGACTATCCTTGCTGTTGACGGTGTAGCGTTCGGTGCAATCGGAAGCGAACCCGGCTTTATCGCCAAGGTAGCCGGAGCCTCATGCAGCTATGGCGCACCATACCTTCGGCAGGCAGATGTGAATTGCACAGCGCTTGTCAACTTCGAGATGTGGGCTGTAATTATCGAAACGGACGGGCATCTTCCCGTGCCGGACAGCGAATACATTCCGCCGACGCTATCCGCACCGTGATTGACAGCCCGCGCCGACAGTGACCACCTGTTACAATCGCTTCGTCCGATGGCGGAAAGCAGGTGTGTGGGACCGCCTCATGGACGCAATCACCAAAGCCCATGACGGCAAGGTGCAGATGATCGACACCTCTATTGTTCGCGTCCATCAGCAGGGCGCGAAAGGGGGATCGAGATCATTGTCTCGGTCGTTCCCGAGGCGGGCTGACAGCCAAAATCCATGCTCTTGTCGACGCCAAAGGCATGCCGATCAAACTGATGCACACGGCAGGTCAGATGAGTGACATTGCCTCGGCAGCGGACCTGATCACGGATTTGCCGGAGGGTGCCATGCTGCTCGCCGACAAGGGCTATGATGCCAACGCCTTGCGTAATGCGGTCAGCGAGCGAAAGGCATGGGCCAACATCCCGCCGAAGGCCAACCGCAAGGGCCCGATCTGCTTCAGCCCCTTCCTGTATAAGGCCCGCAACTTAGTTGAGCGCTTCTTCAACAAAGCGAAGCAATTCCGCCGCTTCGCAACCCGCTACGACAAGCTGGCTGAGAACTATCTTACCGCGCTCAAACTCGTCGCAATCCGCATCTGGCTACGCAGTAATGAGTCCACGCCCTAGAGCGCTGCGTGCCGCACACGAAGGTAACCATCGACAGATGCCCACCATTTGCTAAAGTGCTCGCCTTGGAGTGGAGACCGGTATGTATCTCTTTTTTCTGTCGGCCCTTGTGGGAGTTATCTTCTGCTCGGTCGGACTAGTTATGATTGTAAGAAGCCATGGAAATAAACACGACCGCAGCATTCTACGCTCGTCTTATTGGTTTGCTGCAGCAGCGGCAATTGTATTAATAGGCGCGATCTCTTTTATTGCGGTGTGACTTCGTTCGCTGTAGGTGCGCCAAGTTCCGCTTCGGGTCGGTTCCCGCCATTCCCAACGGATACCAAGCGTCAGATTTTCACTACTAGTCCTCCTTTGAGCGGCCAAAAAGGACGCGCAGTTCATCTTTAGCGTCCTCCAGCACTTTCTTCTGCGCCGCCGGCAGGTTCTTGCCGGCGCGGTTGATGTAAAAATTCAGCATCGACATGGCCGATTGAAACGGCCCTGCCTTGCGTCGGTCGCTGCGCTCGGCCGACCGCTTCAGCGAGGCGGCGATCTTCCTTGGATCGTGCGATTCGAAGATGTGTTCCTCGAGGTCCAGCGCGTCGCTATGCTCGGTGACGTCGGCGGACCATTTCCGTTGCGCGGTCATGGCAAACTCCTTCAACTAGGTCGTTGCCGGGAAAACGCCCATGGTGGGCCGCTGTTCCACTTCGGCCCGAAATCCCTGGAGCCACGGATTGCCCTGTCGTGGCGCTGCTCCGCGATGCGAATGCGCCGATAGTGGTCAGAACCGCCGATTAAAGAACTGCGGACAGGAAACGCTCTTGACCCAAATCGTCTCAAACCAGGCAGGAAGTTCCGGCATCGACAGTGCCTATGCCTGGATACGTCTCGGCATCTCGATGCTGCTGGCAACGATCGGCGGGGTCGGCATGTGGGCTGTGGTCGTGGTGCTGCCCGCCGTGCAGGCAGAATTCGGCGTCGATCGCGCCGCTGCCTCGATGCCCTACACGGCGACGATGGTAGGCTTTGCCGCCGGCAATGTGCTGGTCGGCCGCGCCATCGACCGCATGGGGTATTGGGTGCCGGCGCTGATTGCCGCGATTACACTTGGCGCCGGTTTCCTGTTGGCGTCGCTGACCAGTTCGATCCTGCAGTTCACCCTCGTGCAGGGCGTGTTGATCGGCGTCGGCTCGTCGGCAATCTTCGGGCCGCTGATTGCCGACATCTCGCACTGGTTCAACCGGCGCCGTGGCGTTGCGGTGACCGCTGCCGCGTCCGGCAACTATCTCGCCGGAGCGATCTGGCCGACGGTGATGCCCTATGTCATGCAGGCGCAAGGCTGGCGCTTCACCTATGCCGCGATCGGCGCCGTCTGCCTGGTTACCATGGTGCCGCTGATCCTGCTGCTCCGGCGCGGCGCACCGCCCCAGGCGGCTCCGGGATCGCCGGGGAGCCGCGTGGTGCAGCCGATCTCACTGTCGCCGGCGGCCTTGCAGGCACTGCTCATCTTCGCCGGGCTCGGCTGCTGCGTGGCGATGTCGATGCCGCAAGTCCATATCGTCGCCTATTGCATGGATCTCGGCTACGGGGTGGCACATGGCGCCGATATGCTGTCGATCATGCTGGCGGCGGGCGTCGTCAGCCGGCTAGGCTCGGGCTTCCTTGCCGATCGCATCGGTGGCGTGAAAACCCTGCTGATCGGCTCGGTGCTGCAATGCCTGTCGCTGTTGTTCTATATCCCTTTCGACGGGCTTGCCTCGCTCTATGTCGTCTCGCTGGTCTTCGGCCTGTCGCAGGGCGGCATCGTGCCCTGTTATGCGATCATCGTGCGCGAATATATGCCAGCCAAAGAGGCTGGCCAGCGCGTCGGCATCGTCATGATGGCGACCATTTTCGGCATGGCGATCGGCGGCTGGATGTCGGGCTGGATCTATGATTTGACCGGTTCCTATGCCGCCGCGTTCCTCAACGGCATCGCCTGGAACCTGCTGAACATTTTGGCCATGGTGCTGCTGTTGTGGAAGGCCCGGCGCAGCGCTGCTGTGACGGCCTGAAGCACGGCGGTACGAGTACAGCCTCTCCGTCCGTCGCTTGACAATAGCCGAAGGCTGCGCGACGCCAGACAGGTGTGGCAACGGGCCAGATTGGCAGGCAGCAGTGGCAAAGACGCTGAACATCGTCTCACGGTCGCATCTAGGCGGTTGCCCGGCCTCGGGACCCATGCGGTGATCAAGCCGCGCTCGCGCCGCGGCGGCGGCCGCCCGACCATCGCCGACGTCGCGCGCAAGGCCGGGGTCGGCGCCATTACCGTATCGCGCGCCTTGCGTGAGCCGGGGCGTGTCTCGGAAGATCTGCGCCGCCAGATCGAGTCCGCCGTGAATGAGCTCGGCTATGTGCCCGACCCGAATGCGCGGGCGCTGGCTTCGGCGCGCGCCGAGGTCTTTGGCGTTCTGGTGCCGTCGCTTACCAACAACGTCTTTGCCGAAGTGGTGCGCGGCATCTACGACAGCCTGTCGGACGGCCCTTTCCGGATCCAGCTCGGCAACACTCACTATTCCGGCCTCGAGGAAGAGCGGCTGCTGCAGGTGTTTGGCCGGCAACGCCCGGCGGCGCTGATCGTGGCCGGCATCGACCAGACGCCGGCGTCGCGAAAACTGCTGGAAACGGCAGGCTGTCCGGTGGTGCAGGTGATGGAGACCGGGCCCGATCCGGTAGACATGATGGTCGGTTTCTCACATTTCGAGGGCGGCAAGGCGGCAGCCGAACATCTGATCGAGGCAGGCTATCGGCGGATCGGCTTCATCGGGGCGCGCATGGATCCGCGTTCGCAGCGGCGCTTGGCCGGCTATCGCGCGGCGATGGAGGCGGCCGGCCTGTTCGATGCGCGGCTTACCACCACCACGCCGGTGCCCTCCAGCGTCACCCTCGGCCGCGAATTGTTCCGCGACGCGCTGGCCAAGGTGCCGAGCCTGGACGGCGTATTCTGCAACAATGACGACATAGCCCTCGGGGTGCTGTTCGAATGCCATCGCGCTTCGATCGCCGTGCCGAAGACGATCGGCATCGTCGGCTTCAACGATCTCGACATGATGGAAGTGGCATTTCCGTCGGTCACCAGCGTTCGGACCTATCGTTACGAGATCGGCCGGCGGGCTGTCGCCATGGCGCTTGCGGCGATCGAGGGCAACAGGCCGGAGTCGCGCGTTGTCGATCTCGGCTTCGAACTCAAGCGACGTGAAAGCACGGCGCGCTGAAGCGAGCTTCAACGCAATGGCGCTTTACACTACGTCATGGTAGCGCTACCAGTTATTGCCGGGTGGTACATCGCTCAGAAGATGGGAGGCTGTTTATTATACATAAGCGACAGCTCATGCTTGTTTATTATGTATAATATGATAGTTTTTGCGGGACTAACCGGGCAACGAAGGAGGGGATCGGGTCGGCATTCGGCCACCTGAACGCACAGCGGATACGGCGGGAGGTGCCGGACCGGAAAAGCGCAATTTCATCGACGTAAGAACAAACAAAACTGCAAATGGGAGGAATATCGATGATCAAGTCACTCGTTGGCGGTATCGTTGCCGCCACTGCTTTTGTCATGCTGAGCTCGTCGGCGATCGCCGAGCCTGAAATCGTCAAGGGGCCATCGGCCGAGCCTGACTGCTTCGCGCCCTGGTCGGCCGATACGCAGTTCTTCAAGTTCCCCAAGAAAGACGGCCCGTACCGCATCGCTCTGGCCAACGGCTATATCGCCAACACGTGGCGCATCCAGATGGTGCAGACGGCAAAAGCCTATGCAGCGCAGCCGGAGGTCGCGGCCAAGCTCAAGGAATTCAAGGTGGTCTCGACCGGCGAAGACGTGCCGGCCCAGATTTCGGCAATCAATAATTTCATCGATTCCGGCTATGATGCGATCGTCGTCAACGCCCAGAACCCGACCGCATTCGGCCCTGTCATCAAGCGGGCCAAGGAAGCCGGCGTGGTGCTGGTCGCTTTCGACAACATCCTCGACACCAAGGATGCAATCAACGTCAATGTGGACCAGAAAGGCCTTGGCGAATTGTGGGGCAACTGGCTGGTCAAGCACGTGCCGAATGGCGGCAAGGTGCTGGAAGTGCGCGGCGTAGCCGGCACGTCCGTCGATACCGACCGCCATAACGGCATCCACGAGGTTCTCGACGCCTCCGGCAAGAAATGGGATGTCACCGAGGTCGTCGGCAAGTGGGATGACGGCGTTGCGCAAAAGGCTACGGCCGATGCCATTGCCACCAACGGCCCTTTCGACGGCATTACCGGACAGGGCGGCGATACCGGCATCGTGCAGGCGATGATCGATGCCAAGCATCCGTTCGTGCCGTTCGGCGGCGAGACCGAGAACGGCTTCCGCAAATTCTGCGCCAAGTTCGCCGCAGAAGGCCTGAAATGCTCGTCGGCCGGCACCGGCCCGGCTCAGGTGGCGGTTGCCATCAAGACGGCGATTGCAGCACTTGAAGGGCAGGTCGTGCCGCAATCGATCAAGCTGCCGCTGGCGATCGTCGAGGATCCGAACTTCAAGGAAGGCCAGGACTACTTCCCCGACCAATCCGACAATTTCTTCGTCGGCAATTCCTTCCCGACCTGCGGCATCAATTTCACGGCGCAGGAAATCATGGGCCAGAGCAAGGAAAACCAGTAAACTCCGAGAGCCCAGCGCCGCGGGAGATCCCGCGGCGCCGGCGCTCGACATCCTGATTGCCAAGCGCCTGGGGAGGGCCGATGGACGGTGCGGTTCCGCTCTTCCGCATGGAAGGCATATCCAAGCGCTATGGCGGCGTGCGCGCGCTGGAGAAGGCCGAACTGTCGGTCACTCCAGGCAGCATCCACGCCATCCTCGGCGAGAACGGCGCCGGCAAATCGACGCTGATCAAGGTCATGGCGGGGGTCGTCGCGGCCGACGAGGGCCGCATGATGTTGGACGGGAACGAAGTGAGCTTCGCTTCGCCGGCCGCTGCCAACCAGGCCGGCATCGTCTGCATCTTCCAGGAACTGTCGCTCGTCCCCGAACTCAGCGTTGCCGACAACATCGTCATTTCCGATCCGCCGAAGCGTTTCGGCATGATCGACCGCAAGGCGCAGCGCCGCGTCGCCGAAGAAGCCCTGGCTCGCGCCGGCGCTTCCGATATCCATCCGCTGGCGCTGGTCAAGGATCTTCCTCTTTCACGAAGGCAGATGGTCGAGATCGCCAAGGCACTGGCGCGCAAGCCACGCATCCTGATCCTCGACGAGGCGACCTCGGCGCTGACCGCGGCCGACGTCGCCAGGGTTTTCGCCGTGTTGAAGCGGCTGCGTTCGGAAGGGCTGGCGCTGCTCTACATCTCGCACCGCATGAACGAGATCGCCGAGCTGGCCGACCAGTGCACGGTGTTCCGCAATGGCCGCAATGTCGCCAGCTACGCGGCCGGCACCAAAAGCGACAACGAGGTCGTCGAACTGATGATCGGGCGCGAATACAGCCACATCTTTCCGCCCAAACCCGCGCGGGCGGCTGCCGCAGCCACGCCGGTTCTGGAGGCGCGCAGCCTGTCCTGGACGGATCGGCTGCACGATGTCTCGCTATCGGTCGGGGCGGGCGAGGTGGTCGGGCTCGGCGGCCTCGACGGCCAAGGCCAGCGCGAATTGCTGCTCGCCTTCTTCGGTGTGCTGCGTGGCCTGTCGGGCCAGATCCTGATCGACGGCAGGCCGGTGGCGATCGCCAGTCCGGCCGCGGCGCGTGACGACCGGATCGGCATGGCGCTGATCCCGGAGGATCGCAAGACGGAAGGGTTGATGCTGCCGATGACGGTGCGCGAAAATCTCTCCTTCGCCGCCCTCGACCGGCTGTCCAGGGCCGGCATCATCGATCGCCCCGCCGAGCAGCGGCTGATCGACGACATGGTCGGTCTCCTGGCGATCAAGACGGCCGGCCTCGATATTCCGGTCGGCGCGCTATCCGGCGGCAACCAGCAGAAGGTCGTCATCGCCAAATGGCTGATGCGGCAGCCGCGCATCATCCTGCTCAACGACCCGACGCGCGGCATCGATGTCGGCACCAAGCAGGAGCTGTACCAGTTGATGCGCAAGCTTGCCGACCAGGGTGCGGCGATCCTGTTTTATTCGACCGACTATGACGAGCTGATCGGTTGCTGCGACCGAGTGCTGGTGCTCTATGACGGCGCGGTCAAGCGCGAACTGGTCGGCGCCGAAATCACCGAGAGGGCCCTGATTGCCAGCGCGCTCAACATTCACGAAGAGATGCCAAGGCAAGGAGCGGACGCGTGAAGGATTGGCGCTATTGGCTCGCCGAACAGCGCGGAACGCTGCTGGCGTTCGGCATCTTCGTTGTCATGTTCATCATTTACACCTCGAACCATCCGGCGGGCTTCACCGCCAATGTCGTGCAGACGGCGTCGAACAAGGGCGTGCTGCTCGCCTTCGTCGCGATGGCGCAGACGCTGGTGGTGATCACCGCCGGCATCGACCTCTCCGTCGGCATGATCTTCACCCTGACCAATTGCCTGGCCTCGTGGCTGGTCGTCGGCACCGGCCTCGAGACCGCCTTCGGCGTCATCGCCGTGCTCGGCACCGGGCTGCTGTGCGGGGCAATCAACGGCGCCATCGTCATCTATGGACGCCTGCAGCCGATCGTCGCCACCATTGCCACCGGTGCGGTCTATTTCGGCATCGCCCTGCTGCTTCGGCCGTTTCCGGGCGGCTCGGTCAATGAAGGGCTCGCCGATGCGCTGACCGGGCGCCTATTTGGTATTGTGCCGGCGAGCCTGGTGACGCTGCTGGCGGTCGTGCTCGTTGTCTGGGTGCCGTTCAGCCGGTCGGTGCTCGGCCGCGCCGCTTATGCGGCCGGCTCCTCGGAGATGGCGGCCTACATGTCCGGCGTGCCGATCCGGCGTGGAAAGTTCGCCGCCTATACGCTTGCCGGGCTGCTGGCCGCGATCGGCGGGCTGTTCCTGACGTTCTTCACCTATACCGGCGATGCGGCCTATGCCAGCGGCAATGCCTATACGCTGTTTTCGATTGCCGCGGTCGTGCTTGGCGGCGTGTCGCTGTTCGGCGGCAAGGGCAGCGCCATCGGCGCGATCTTCGGCGCGCTTGCCTTCCGCACCATCGGTGACCTGCTGTTCGTCTTCGATTTCGATCCGCTCTGGCAGCCCCTGTTCCAGGGCGTCATCCTGCTGATCGCGGTCAGCCTCGGCGCCTTCGCCCTGTTTCGGGTCCGCAACCGGCTGGAGTGGTTCCTGTGAGCGAAACGACTGTGAGCGGTCTCGCCGGCCGCATGCCGAAATTCCTCCGCCGCGCCGACCCTGCGGTGCTGACGGCGTTCGCTTGTATCGTGCTGCTGCTGTTCCTCGGCAGCCTCTATTCGCGCAGCTTCCTGTCGCCTGAATACCTTTTGCAGCAGCTCAAGGTGGCGTCGTTCCTCGGCGTCATCGCCACCGGCATGATGCTGGTCATCCTGCTCGGCCAGATCGACCTGTCGGTACCCTGGTCGGTGGCGGCCGGCGCGATGATGGCCTGCGCCGCGGCCGCTTATGGGCCGGTCGGTGTGGCGCTTGCCATTCCGTTCGGCATCTTCTGCGGTGTTCTGATCGGCGTCGTCAACGGCATCGGCGTCGCCTATCTGCGCATTCCCTCGATGATCATCACGCTTGCCACCAACGCCGTCGCGCAGGGGCTGATGGTGGTCTACACGGGCGGTTTCTCGCCGCAGGATTCGGCGACCGGTGCGATGCGCTATCTGGCGACCGGCTTTGCCGTTCCTGGCGTGCCCAACGCCGTGCTCATCTGGGCACTGATCGGCGCCGCAATGGTGTTCGTGCTGACCCGCACCGGCTTCGGCCGCGCCGTCTATGGCATCGGCAACCGCGAGCGTGCCGCCTATCTTTCCGGCATCGACACAAGGCGCGTGGTGATGATCGCCTTTGCGGTTTCGGGCGGGCTCTCCGCCTTCGGCGGCGTGCTTTTGGCCGGCTATGCCTCCAAGGCGGCACAGTCGATGGGCGACGCCTATCTTCTGCCGTCGATAGCAGCGGTGGTGCTCGGCGGCACCTCGATCCTCGGTGGGCGCGGTTCCTATCTCGGCACCGTCGCCGGCGTGATCCTGATCACGCTTTTGCAATCCATTCTTTCCGTCATGCAGATGCCGGAGGCGGGACGGCAGATCATCTACGGCGTCGTCATCGTCGCCATGCTGCTGCTCTATGGCCGCGCGCCGGCAAGCCGCTGACCTGCATGACCGGGAAGGACGTGGCATATAGACCGGCGAGCACTGTTCGAATGTTGCCTGCCATCGTGGTGATGGGCGTTGCCGGCTGCGGCAAGTCGGTCGTCGGCGAAGCGCTTGCAGCGGCATTGGGCGCGCTCTTTATCGAAGGCGACAGGCTGCATCCGCCCGAAAACCTCGCGCGCATGGCGAGCGGGCAGCCGCTCACCGACGCGCTACGTGAAGGCTGGCTCGACGCGATCGGCCAGCGCATAGCCGCGTCGGTCGCAAGCGGGCGAGGTGTGGTCGCCGCCTGCTCGGCGCTGAAGCGCAGTTATCGTGATCGCCTGCGCGGCTTTTGCGCGGATATCATTTTCGTTTACCTTGAGATCGACCCGGCAACGGCGAAACAGCGCGTAGGCAGTCGCAAGGGTCATTTCATGCCGGCAAGCCTGGTCGACAGCCAGTTCGCCACGCTCGAGCCGCCAGCGGCGGACGAGGCGGCAATGACCTTGGATGGCACGCGTTCGGTCGCCGACACCGTCGCGACCGCCTTGAGCCTGCTCGCGCGCTAGATCTGCGACGTCAGCTCGACCGGGAAATCGTCATTGTCGGCGTCGCGCATGGCGGCGAGGCTGCGGTTGTCGAGCACCTCGGCGATCGCCTGACGCACCTCCAGCATCATATGCCGGACCTGGCAGGTCGCCTCGTCGCAATCCTCGCAACGCTGGTATTGCGTGCGGCTGGCGCAGGGGATCGGCGCCAGCGGCCCGTCGAGGACGCGCACGACATGGCCGATCTTGATCTCGGAAGCCGGCCGGGCGAGACGGTAACCGCCTTCCTTGCCCTTGCGGCTCTGGACGAAGCCGGCGTTGCGCAACTCGCCCAGGATGGCATCGAGGAATTTCTTCGGGATGTTGTTGGCGACCGCGATGTCATTGACGAATGCGAGCTGGCCGACCGGCAGGCCCGACAGATGCACGAGGGCCTTGAGGCCGTATTTGCCTTTTTTGGTAAGCATGCCCGAACCAACCCATAAAGCCCCAACCACCCGCATCTGGCGGCTGTTTGTGTGCAAATAATGACGGTTTGGCCGTGCGATGCTGTTCGCGCAGACAGGCCGCCCGACGACATATTGCGCGCAAACGCGTTGATTCTTCGTAACGTTTTGGCGGGCGGGCGGTCCCGAAGGTGCGGAAGCTGCAATTTCGGCGGGCAAAATGGAGGAAAAGCCGGCAAGGGCCAGCTTTCAACGAGTTGGCGACCTCAGCGGCTGCCGTAGGTCTGGTCGAGCAGGCCGCCCGCTGCAAAATGCTCGGCCTGGACCTTGGCCCAGCCGCCGAAGACCTCCTCCACCGTCAGCAGCCGGACGTCGGGAAACTCAGCCTTGTATTTGGCGGCGACCGCCGGGTCGCGGGCCCGCAGGCCGTTGCGGGCGGCGATGTCCTGGCCCTCCGGCGTATAGAGGAAGTCGAGATAAGTCTTGGCAAGATCGCGCGTGCCATGCTCGTCTGCGACCGTATCGACGATCGCCACCGGAAATTCCGCCAACAGGCTGACCGAAGGCGTCACCTGCTCGAATTTGTCCTCGCCATACTCCTTGCGGACGCCGCGCGTTTCAGACTCGAAGGTGATCAGCACATCGCCGATTTCGCGCTGCACGAAAGTGGTGGTCGCGGCGCGTCCGCCGGTGTCGAAGATCGGCACGTTGTCAAACAGCTTCGTCACAAACTCCTTCACCTTGGCATCGTCGCCCTTGAAGGCTTCCTTGGCGTAGGCGGTGGCCGCGAGATAGGTGTAGCGCGCATTGCCCGATGTTTTCGGATTGGGGAAGATCACCTGGACGTCGTCACGCACGAGGTCGTTCCAATCCTTGATGTGCTTCGGATTGCCGGCGCGCACCAGGAAGGAGGGCAGCGAATAGAAAGGCGAGGCGTTGTCGGGAAAGTCCTTCTGCCAGTCGGCGGAGATGAGGCCCTTCTTGACCAGGAAATCGATGTCGATGACCTGGTTGAACGTGACCACGTCGGCGCCGAGGCCTTCGGCGATGGCGCGTGCTTGTGCCGAGGTTCCGGCATGCGACTGATCGATGGTGACGCCGGGGTGGCCGGCAACGAACGCCTTGTTGACCTGCGCAAACAGTTCGCGACCGACATCGTAAGAGGCGTTCAGCAATCTGTCGGCCGACCAGGCTTGGGAGGATGCGAGGACCAGGCCGGCCAATGTGGCGACGCCAAGCAAAAATCGCTTCATGAAAACAGGGCTCCAATGCGGTACGCTTATTGCCGGACCATAGCGGTAAGGCCTCGTGCGCGACGAGGCACGCAGAGCGGCCCCTCGACGTTATCGCGAGAAAAAGTAGTCCCGTTGTGGGCGATTTCTAGTTTTTTCTTTCAAGAAGGCCTTCCGCGCAGCCTGGAAGGGGTACCGCTTTCGCCCGCGTACACGACGGTTCCCGGCCGGCCAACGCGGTGCAATGTGATTGCATCTCCGCGCTGTCTGGCATATACAAATAGTATATACAAAGAGCTGTCGTCATGCCTCAACACCGCCATTCAACAACCCCGCCGAAAGAGGCAAAGCTGTTTCGCAACAATCGCAGCCAGGCGGTGCGCATTCCTGTCGAGTTCGAACTTCCCGGCGAAAAGGTCTTGATCAGCCGTGAAGGCGACCGCCTGATCATCGAGCCGGTCCGCAAGCCTGGCCTCGCCGCACTGCTCGCGCAATGGGCGAAAGAGCCGCCGCCCGGTGCCGAGGAAGACTTTCCCGATGTCGAGGATATGCCTGTCAAATCCGAGGAATTTTTTTGATGCGGTTCATGCTGGACACGAACATTGTCAGCGACATGATCCGAAATCCGTCCGGGAAGGCCGCAAGCGCTGTCCTGCGCGTGGGAGACGCCGCCGTGTGTACCAGCATCGTGGTCGCGTCGGAACTGCGATATGGCTGCGTCAAGAAAAGATCAGCCAAGTTGCACAAGAAGGTCGAGGAATTGCTGGCTGAGATTCCCGTCTTGCCGCTCGATGTGCCGGTGGATGCCGAGTACGGCGCGATTCGCGCAGAACTGGAAGGCAGGGGCCAGACCATCGGCCAAAACGACCTTTTTATTGCTGCTCACGCCCGTGCGCTGGGAACTACCCTGGTGACGGCCAACACCGGGGAGTTCAACCGGATCAAAGGCCTGGAGGTCGAGAACTGGCTGGTGTAGCGCCTGATAGATGATCAAGCAGCCGGAAAAAGCTTCCAGCGCCGCGGCCGAAAAGCCACGCGACTTTTCTGCGCCGCAGGATGGTCGACGGGCAATTCGATCTCGACCCGCTGGCGCTCGCCGCCGATTTCGAGTTCTACCCTTCGGGTGCCGGCGACGCGGCGGCTGGCGGCGACCGTGCCGGCGATGCAGCCGTTGCATTCTTCCACCAGATCGACGTCGTGCGGGCGGAAGAACAGCGTCGCTTCGCCTTGCGGTGCGTGCGGCGCGGAAAGCCCGATCGGCCGGTCGGCGATCCAGACCTGGCCGTCCTCGACCTTGACCGGGATCGAGCTCGATTCGCCGATGAAGCCGTAGACGAAGGGCGAGTTCGGCGTGTCGTAGATCTCGTCGGCGGTGCCGACCTGCTCGATGCGGCCCTGGCTCATCACCACGACGCGGTCGGCAAGCTCCAGCGCCTCTTCCTGGTCATGGGTGACGAAGACCGTCGTGTGGCCGGTGGCGTCGTGGATGTCGCGCAGCCAGCGGCGCAGTTCGCGGCGCACCTGGGCATCGAGCGCGCCGAACGGCTCGTCGAGCAAAAGCACGGCCGGTTCGATCGCCATGGCGCGGGCCAGCGCCACGCGCTGGCGCTGGCCGCCCGAAAGCTGTGCCGGATAGCGTTTTTCCAGACCGGAGAGCTGAACGAGGTTGAGGAGTTCCGAGGCGCGGCGGCGGATTTCCTTCGCCGACGGGCGCGACGGCCCGTGCCGGACCTTGAGTCCGAAGCCGATATTGTCGGCGACCGTCATATGGCGAAACAGCGCGTAGTGCTGGAAGACGAAGCCGACATTGCGCTCCTGGATCGACTTTTGCGAGGCATCCTCTTCGCCGAAGAAGATCTTTCCGCGGGTCGGCCGCTCCAATCCGGCAATCAGCCTGAGCAGCGTCGTCTTGCCGGAACCGGACGGTCCCAGCAGAGCGATCAGTTCTCCCGACTTGATGTCGAGCGAAACGTCGCGGAGGGCCGGAAACCGCTCAAACTCCTTGCGCACGTTGGCAACGCGAACTTCCATGCAAATCCCTTTTGTAGTTGATGCATGTCGTTATCCCAAAACCGGTTCCCACTTTTGGGCGACATGCATTTTGTCAGTGTCCGCGCGTCGCGGCGATCTCGGCGCCGTAGCGCATCTCGAGAAGTGTTTTCAAGACCAGCGTGACGAGCGCCAGGCCGGCAAGCAGCGAAGCGACGGCAAAGGCGGCGGCGGCATTGTACTCGTTATAAAGGATTTCGACATGCAGCGGCATGGTGTTGGTCAATCCGCGTATGTGGCCCGAAACGACCGAGACCGCGCCGAACTCACCCATTGCGCGGGCATTGCACAGCAACACGCCGTAGAGCAATCCCCATTTGACGTTGGGCAACGTCACGTACCAGAACGCCTGCCAGCCATTGGCCCCGAGCGACAGGGCCGCCTCCTCGTCGCCATTGCCCTGCTCCTGCATCAGCGGGATCAACTCGCGGGCGACGAAGGGGAAGGTGACGAAGATCGTGGCCAGCACGATGCCCGGCACCGCAAACAGGATGACGATGCCATGCGCCTTGAGCCAGGCGCCGAGCAGGCCTTGCGCGCCGAACAAGAGCACGTAGACAAGCCCCGAAATGACCGGCGAGACGGAAAAGGGCAGGTCGATCAGCGTGGTCAGGAAAGCCTTGCCCTTGAATTCGAACTTGGCGATGGCCCAGGCGGCGGAAATGCCGAAGACGATGTTGAGCGGCACCGAGATCGCCGCGACCAGAAGCGTCAGGCGGATCGCCGAGCGCGTGTCCGGTTCGCCTAGCGCCTGTGTGTAGGCCTCGATGCCCTTGGCGAAAGCTTCCTTGAAGACGATGATCAGCGGCAAGAGCAGGAAGATGGCAAGGAACGCAAACGTTACGGCCATCAGCACGGTTCTCGCCGTGCGGCTTTCGGTCACCGCCGGCGACTGGCTTTCATGGTGCGGCGCGTAGGATTTGATCTCCGGGTCAGCCATAGCGCTTGCGGCTCCAGGTCTGCACCAGGTTGATGACCAGCAGCATGACGAAGGACAGTGCCAGCATGATCGCCGCGATCGCGGTCGCCGCCGCGTAATTATATTCCTCCAGCCGGATGACGATCAGAAGCGGTGCGATTTCGGATTTATAGGGCAGATTGCCGGCGATGAAGATGACGGAACCGTACTCGCCGACGCCGCGCGCGAAGGCCAGCGCGAAACCGGTGACGATGGCCGGCGCCAGTCCGGGAAGCAGAACGCGGCTGATGATCTGGAAGCGATTGGCGCCGAGCGTGGCGGCCACTTCCTCTACCTCCTTGTCGATCTCCTCCATGATCGGCTGCACGGTGCGGACGACGAAGGGCAGGCCGATGAAGATCAGCGCAATTACGATGCCAAGCGGCGTGTAGGCGACCTTGATGCCGAGCGGCGTCAGAAGGCTTCCGATCCAGCCGTTCGGTGCGTAGAGCGTGGTCAGCGCAATGCCGGCGACCGCTGTCGGCAGCGCGAAGGGCAGGTCGACCATGGCATCGACGATGCGGCGGCCGGGAAAGCTGTAGCGCACCAGTACCCACGCGACGATCGTGCCGAAGACGACGTTGACAGCGGCGGCAATGAAGGCGGTGCCGAAGCTGATCTCAAGCGCGTTAATGGTGCGGCGGTCGGTGACGATCGCCCAGAAGTCGGTCCAGCCGAGCGCCGCCGAGCGCCAGATCAGCCCGGACAGGGGAATGAGGATGATGAGGGTGAGGTAGGCAAGCGAGAAGCCGAGCGTCAACCCGAAACCCGGAATGACGCTCGGCTGCCTGAATCGCCACCCCGCCTTGGCGGGTGCTGTGGTCATGTCGTCCTGATCTAAATGCTACTGGGCCGGCTTGTAGATCTGGTCGAATATACCACCATCGCCGAAATGATAAGGCTGTGCCTTCTTCCAGCCGCCAAAAAGCGGGTCGTCGATGGTGATCAGCTTGATCTCAGGCAGCTTGGCCAAGTCCTCCGCCGGCACCAGGTCGGGCTTCGAAGGGCGATAATGGTTCTTGGCGATGAGCGTCTGGCCTTCCTTGGAATAGAGATAGCTCAGATAGGCTTCGGCAACTTTGCGTGTGCCTTTGGCGTCGACATTGGCGTCGACCACGGCGACCGGCGGCTCGGCCAGGATCGAGGTCGGCGGGTAGACGATATCGAAATTGTCGGCGCCGAACTCATCGAGCGCCAGATAGGCCTCGTTTTCCCAGGCGAGCAGCACGTCGCCCAGCCCTTTTTGCGCGAAGGTCACGGTGGCGCCGCGCGCACCGGTGTCGAGAACCGGGACATGCGCATAGAGATTGCCGACGAATTCCTTGGTCTTGGCCTCGTCGCCGCCATCCTTGGAGCTGGCATAGGCCCAGGCGGCGAGGTAGTTCCAGCGCGCGCCACCGGAGGTCTTGGGATTCGGCGTGATCACTTGGACGTCGTCCTTGACCAGATCGCCCCAGTCATGGATGCCCTTGGGGTTTCCCTTGCGGACGAGAAAGATGATGGTCGAGGTGTAGGGCGCCGAATTGTTTTCGAATTTCGTCCGCCAGTCTGGATTGATCTTCTTCGCTTTCGAAACGATGGCGTTGATATCGCCTTCGAGCGCCAGCGTCACCACGTCGGCGTCGAGGCCGTCGATCACGGCGCGAGCCTGCGCGCCGGATCCGCCATGTGACTGCTGGACGGTGACCGTCTCGCCTGTCTCTGCCTTCCAGTGGGCAATGAAGGCCTCATCGAATTGCTTATAGAGCTCACGCGTCGGATCATAGGACACGTTGAGAATGGTGGTGTCGGCAAACGCGAAACCGAGCGTGCCGAACTGGACGGATGTGGCGACCAGTGCGCCGAGCAGTTTCCTGAAATGAGGTTTGGTCATTTCCGCCTCCGTTGAACTCGCGCCAAATCTACCGAATTGATAGAATTTAGATGCAATCAATGTTGCCTTTTTTGGCTCATTGAAGCAATTTTTCGCCTGGTTTCGGCGATGCGAGGAACTATTTTCCCGCATGGACCATGATCGCGCTCCCGACGCGATTAACTAGAGACGGCCAGCTCTTCGGCAATGGCTGCGTCTCGTCCGAACGAGGTTTCGGCAGCTTATTCGCCGGCAACGGGAAAGTTGAAGCGCTCTCTTGGAAACGGCTCGTTTTCCAGCGTGAAGTGCCACCATTCGCGTGGGTAATTCTTGAAGCCGCCGGCGCGCATCGCCTCGACAAGTCTTTTGCGGTTAGCCGCGGCTTCATTGTCTATCGCTCGGTGAGCCGTTTCGCTCGCCGGATCGAAACAGTCGAAACCGGTGCCGAAATCGAGCGTGTCGGCATCGGTCGCGCCGCAGGCCGGTTTCGGAGCGCTCGTGCGGCCGGCCCGTTTTTTATGGTCGACCCGGGCGATCGCGACATCGACCGTCGATCCGCGCGAATGGGTGGACAGTTCGCCGATATAGCCCTTGGCGATGAGATCCTTGCGCTTGACCTTTGGATACCATTGCGGGTCCGGTGGCCCGCCCGTTTTTGTCCATTCACTCATGTCGGAGACAGCCCGCGCAGGGCGGTAGCAGTCGAACACGACCAGCGTCAGCCCTTCGGCAGCAATCGCTTTCTGCACTGCCGAAAGCGCTTGCGCCGCTTGCCTGGTGAGGACGCATACCGGCGCGTCGTAGCCGCTTACCTTGCGATGCAGGAAATTTTCGAGGCCGGCATAGCGGATATCCTGCCGGATACTGGGATCGATGTCGGCCAGCCGAACAAAGCCGGCGGGGAGGGTGTCGGCAAAGGCCGAGGAAATACCGGCGGCCGAAAGCAAGGCGTAAACCCCAATCCCCTGAATCACCTGCCGGAATCTATTCAAGGGAAATTTTCACTCGACAAAAACCTTCACGCTGGCCGCGCGTCCCGCCGCGTCGATCACGGTCAGGGTCGAATAGCCGGCGCCGTCCGGCTGCCAGGTCGCGGTGCGCCGCCGGTCGATGCCGACCAGCGGCTTGCCGTTGGCCAGCCAGCGGAATGGTGCGCGGCCGCCCTGCAGCTTGAGGACCAGCGGCGAGGCGTCGGCCGAGGAAGTGCCGAGATCGACGCGGGCGCCGTCGGGCGGAAAGATGATGGTTGGCGCAGGTTCGGTCGGCGTCGCCTGCACCAGCCCATCGGTGCCTGCGCCGAAGCGCGTCAGCGTCACCGGCAGCTCCTCGCGTTTGGGACGCCGGACGCCGGACGGCTGGCTTGGCAGTGGTACGGCGGCCAGGCCGGAACGGACAAAGCCTTCGAACAGGATGGGCGCCGCCGAGATGTAGCCGGACAGGCCGGGCACCGCGCCGGCGTCGGGGCGGCCGACCCATACGCCGAGCACATAGCGGCCGTCAAAGCCGACCGACCAGGCGTCGCGATAGCCGTAGGAGGTGCCGGTCTTGTAAGCGATGCCGCGTTGGGCGGCACCCTGAGGCGGCTTGACGCCTGACAGGATGTCGGTGATCTGCCAGGTCGCCTGCCCGTCGAGGATGGTGGTGGTCGAGCGTTCGGCATTCGCCGGCTCCGTACCGTCACGCAGCGTGTGTGCCTTGCCGCCATTGGCAAGGCCGGCATAGAGCTGAACCAGGTCGCGCAGTGTCATCCCGACGCCACCGAGGCCGATTGCCAGGCCAGGCGCCTCGTTGACGGGCAGTACAGGGGTCACATCGGCCTGGCGAAAGCGCGCCATCAGCCGGGCCGGGCCGACCGCGTCGAGCACGCGGATCGCCGGAACGTTGAGCGACAATTGCAGCGCCTGCCTGATGCTGACATCGCCCTGATAGCCCATGTCGAAGTTCTTCGGCCGGTAGCCGGAGAAATCGGCTGGGCTGTCCTCGATCAGCATCTCCTGCGCCACCAGGCCTTGTTCGAAGGCGAGGCCGTAGATGAACGGCTTCAGCGTCGAGCCAGGCGAGCGGACGACTTTGGTCATGTCGATCCAGCCCGAACGGGTGGCATCGAAGAAATCGGCAGAGCCGACCTCGCCAAGGATATCGCCGGTGCGGGCATCGGCCAGCACCATGGCCACCGAGAGGTGAGGGCCGAGCCTGGCGGCTGCATCTTTCGCCACCTGCTCCAACCCTTCCTGGACACTCTTGCGGATCGTCAGTTGCAGCTTCTGGCCGGTGATGGCCTTGGGCAGCATTGCATAGGCCGCATGGGCAGCGAGCGCCGGCAAGGTGCGCCGCAGCCCCGACACATCGTCGAGCGCGGCACGCGCGGCCTCACGTTCGCCGAGCAGGCCTGCCGAGACCATGCGGGTCAGCACCCTGTCGCGGGCAGCGTGGGCAATCTCGAGATTGCGATCAGGGCGTCGCTTTTCCGGCAATTGCGGCAAGGCGACGAGCAGGGCGGCCTCCGAAACCGTCAGCCGCTTCGGCTCCTTGCCGAAATAGGCGAGCGAAGCGGCGCGCACACCTTCGAGATTGCCGCCATAGGGCGCCAGCGTCAGATAGCGTTCGAGGATCTCGCGCTTGGAAAGCCGCCGTTCGATTTGCAGGGCGCGCAGCATCTGCTTGATCTTCGAGCCGAGGCTGCGGCTGTCGCGTGGTTCGATCAGGCGGGCGAGCTGCATCGAGAGCGTCGAACCGCCGGAGACGATATGGCCGCTGGTCGCGAACTGGCCGGCGGCACGCGCCAGTGCCAGCACGTCGATGCCTTGGTGCCCCCAGAAACGCTTGTCCTCATAGGTGACGAGCATGTCGACGAACTGCTTGTCGATCTGGTCCAGGCTGGTAGCGAGCCGCCAGTAGCCGTCCGGCGTGGCGAAGGCGCGCAGCAGTTGGCCGTCTCGGTCCTGCACCTCGGTCGAGACCGTCAAAGCAGCCGGCAGCGGCGGCGGAAATGCGCGGTCGAGCTGCCAGAGGGCGACGGCGGTGATTGCAGCGAGACCGGCCAAGGAAATGCCCGCTATGGCCGCTCGGCGCAGGAATTTTCTGGAGAGCATGGCGCCGCCCCTCATCCGCCTGCCGGCACTTTCTCCCCGTTTAGTGACGGGGAGAAGGGGGCTGTCGCGACCCTTGGCGCCTTCTCTGCGGCGTTAAGGTTCGGCGAAAACTTCGGCGCATGGCTCTTTCTCCCCGTCTCTATACGGGGAGAAATGCCCGGCAAGGCAATGAGGGGCAGCGCCATCGCCATATTCCTATCGGCCTTTTTTGCCTTACGGCGCCTTGACCTCCATCATGCCGGTGGCGGTGCGGGCCGAATATTGCGGCCGGTACATGTCCTCGATCGTTGCCGCCGGGTGGGCATAGGTGCCCGGCGTCACCGCGCGCACGACGTAGGCGAGCGTGATGTTGCGGTCGCCGTCGCCGTCGTTGGGATTGAACGCCGCGACGAAACGGTCGTCGCGGAATTCCAGATGGGCGGCATCGGTCTGAGCCAGCCAGGAGAAGTTCGTCAACTGAGCGCTGGAGACCAGGCCCGGATTGTCGATCTCGAAGCCGGCCGGCAAGAGGTCGGTGATCAGCAGCCGCGAAGGCCAGGTGTTCTGCTCGTAAACCTTGAGCACGACGACATAGCGTTCGTTCTGCTTGACCTCCGTCACGTTGGCCTCTGTGCCATCGAGCTTGTAGTAGGTACGGCTGATGGTAAAGCCGTTGCCGCCGGCCGGCAGAGGCTGGATCGGCGAGGCCACAGTGGTGACGACCGCCTGCAGCGGATTTCTGCCGGTATTAACGATGGTCAGCGGACTGTCGGCCAGGTCGCCACCGGCGATCTGGTCCGAATAGCCGCCGGCATGCGGTGCGCCGTTGACGGTCAGCGCGATCGAATCATTGCCGGCCTTCAACGCCCGGGCCGCCAGCAGCATCCAGGACTCATCCTGTGTGCTGGTCCACCTGGCGTCGGCGCGTTCCCTGGTCACCAACTGGATCAGCGCCGGCACGATGGTCGGAACCGGCTTGCTTTCCGCGGCAAGCGCCAGGATCGCCGCGCCGTCACGCAGCGGCGAGCCATAGTCGGATCGGTAATAGTCATATTCGGGTGTCGACTTGGCCAGTTGCAGCGCGGCCTGGAAGGTCGCCTCCGAGCGCTGCGTGTCACCGTAGAGCGCGAGAGACGCCGCCAGCTGGGCGACAGCCATCGGGCTGGTAAAGGCCTCGAGCTGGGTGTCGGCATAATAACGCAGATCGCCGACCGAGGCCTTCTTGTTGCGGGCAAGCACATAGAGCGCGTAGGCGATCTCGCTGCCGCGATCCTGGACGTCCTGATCGTAGCCGATCGCGTTCTGCAGATTGCTCAGCGCCTGGTTCATCGCCAAGGCCGGCACGTCATATTTCTGCTCGCGCGCCCGGGTCAGGAAATCGGTGACATAGGCGTCGAGCCACAGATCGCCGGAACCCGGACCCCACAGGCCGAAGCTGCCGGCCGATGCCTGGTAGCTCAGCACCTTGTAGATGGCGTCCTGGACGCGGCCATGCAGATCGGGGTCGCTGGCCATGCCGATGCCGGAAGCCATGTCGTTGACGTAGAGAAGCGGCATGGCGCGGCTGGTGGTCTGTTCGGCGCAACCATAGGGATAGCGGTCGAGCGTCATCAGCAGCGACGGCACGTCGAAGGCAGCCGCCTGCGAAACGCCGACGCTGACCGAAGCGCCATCGAGCAGGCTTGCCGCCAGCAGTTCCTTGTCGACGCGCAGCGCGCCGCCATTGCCCTTGAGGTCGACGACCATGCGGGTGGTCACCGGCAGTTGCGCCGGGCGCACCGGCATATAGAGCGTCTGCTCGACGGCGGTGCCGTCGGCATGCGCAAGCCTGATGGTGATCGAGGCGTTGCCTGCGGTCTGCGCAATCAACGGCACGGTTAGTGTCTGCCGCTTGCCTTTGGCGAGCGTCAGCTTTTCAGGCAAGGCGGCATTGCCGGTTGACAGGTCGCCTGTCGTGTTGACGGTCAGCTTGTAGTCGCCTGCGGGGCCGTCGGTGTCGGCGACGTCGAGCCGCATGACGGCGGAATCGCCGGGCGCCAGGAAGCGCGGCAGGCCGGCGGTGATTACCACCGGATCACGCACGATGACGTCGGACTGGGCATGGCCGACCGCTTCCTTGGTCCAGGCGACGGTCATGACGCGCACGGTGCCGTTGAACTGCGGAATGTCGAAGTCGATCCGCGCCTTGCCGTCGGCGTCGAGCTGGACCGGGCCGGAGAAGAAGGCGACCAGCTTTTCGGTCGGCGGACTGCCTTGCGATTGCATGTTGGCGCCGTCGCCGCCGGTGCGCAGCTTACCCGTTGTGCCCAGCGAGCCGTCGATCAGCCGGCCATAGATGTCGCGAACCTCGAGACCAAGCATGCGCTGCCCGAAGAACCAGTTCTCCGGATCCGGTACCTTGTAGTTGGTCAGGTTGAGGATGCCGACGTCGACGGCCGCGACCATGACATAGGCGTTGGTGCCGGGCCGCACGCCGGCAACGGCGACCGGGATCGACAGCTGCTGGCGCGGCATGGTCTTGTCCGGCGTCGCCAAGCTGACGGCAAGCTTCCGCGAGCCGGGATCGAGCTTCAGCCATTTGACCCCGATGGCGCGCGCCGGCATGCGTGTCTCTTGCGCATCGCCCGGCCTGAATAGCGTTGCCGTGACGTAGGCGCCGGCACCCCAGTCGTCGCCGACTGGGATGTCGACAGTGCTGCCGCCGGCCGGCACGCTGGCGGTGACGGTCTTCAGGAGCTTGTCGGCGCCGATGGTGACGAGCAGCTCGCCGGCAAAGTGCGGCGACACTTTGAGCTTGGCCACTTCACCCGCCGCATAGGTATCCTTGTCGAGGGCGATCTCGAGGCCGTCGGGCGTTTCGGTGGTGGTGGAACTGACATACCAGCCGGCGTCGAACTCGTAGCTGGTGGCCGGGCCTTCTGGATCCGCTGTCTCGATCTCGAGCCGGTAGCGGCCCCAGTCGACCGGCAGCGACACCGTAGCCTCGCCATCGGCGCTCAGGTCGACCTGGCCGTTGGCCACCGCCTTGGTGAAGGTGACCGGCTCATAGTTCCAGGAGTTGCTCGAGCGATACCACTGGTAGCTCCGCTCGACCTTGACCAGCGACCACTGTGCGCCCTTCAGCGCCTCACGCTTGCCGTCTGGGTCGACGGCGATCAGGCTGAACTTGGCCGTGCCGCCTTGCGGCACCTCGTCTCCGTCGAAATCCGGGCGGATGCCGATCATGTGGCCCTGCGGGCGGATGCCGATATTCAGCGAGCGCTCGACGGCACGGCCGCCGGTTTCACGCATCCTGACAGTGATCTTGGCATCGACCAGCTTGGTGGTGGATGGCAATTGATCGACGGAGACCGGGAAGGTCGCCTTGCCGTCCTCGCCGACCACCGGCAGGCCGGTGAAGGGCGTCACTGTCGGTTCAGCCGACTGTTCGTCGGCCAGACCGAAGGAATAGCCTTTGAAGCGGTCCCAATCGCGGGCGGTCGACAGCGTCAATTCGCCTTCGAGCGCGAGGCCCGCGGCCGGCGCGCCGTAGAGAAAGCGGCCGTCGACGGTAATGTTGGCGGTCTCGCCCTGGGCGATCTCCTGCTTGTCGGAGGACAGGTCGAACTCGATGCGGTCCGGTACGAAGTCCTCGACCAGGAACATCTGGCTGGCGACCGCCGCCTGCTTGGGATCGGTATGGATCGCCACCGTCCAGGTGCCGCGCATGGCGTTGGGTTCCAGCGGCAGGTCGACCGCGTGACCGCCGGCCGACGCACCGTCGCTGACGATGCGGCGGTCCTCGACGCCGTCGGGCCGCGAGAAGATGAAGGTCAGCGGCAGGTTCTCGACCGCCCTGGCGGCACTATCGCGGGCAAGCGCCGCGACATGGACATCTTCGCCGGCGCGGTAGATGCCGCGCTCCGTCCAGGCATAGACGTCGAGCGCGCCAGGTGCCGGCCGTCCGGCGACGCCACGGTCGGACAGGTCGAAGCCGGCGCGGCCCATATCGAGGAAGACGAAATCGTCGTCGCCCTGTTTGGCCATCAGCACGGCCGGCGCCATGCCGCTGTCGCCGCGCGTCAGGCCGGGATTGAACACCGCCCGCCCTTCCGCGTCAGTGGTCGCGGTGCCGAGGACTTCATTGTTCCTGGCCAGCAGCGTCAGCTCGGCGCCGGCAATCGGCTTGGCGGTTGCGAGCGAACGCGCAAAGACGTTCAGTCCATCCTGTCCGGTATAGGTCGACAGGCCGATATCGGAGACGACGAACCATTGCGTGGCGTGCGAATCATAGTCATCGCTGCGATCGTCGACGGCTTGTGCGGTCAGCACATAGACGCCGGGCTTGCGCTTCGGCAACGCCTCGTCGATTGGGAAGGAGGTGGTGACTTCCTTGTTGAGGTCGTTGGCGATGTCGAGCTGGCCTTGCCAGACCGGCTCGCCCATCTGTTCGGAGATGTTCGAAATGTCGTAGCCGTCAAGCTGGCGCAGGAACTGATATCCCGACAGAAGCTGGGCCAGCGAGCGGTCGCCGATGCGGAAGAGCTTCATTTCGGCGGCATTCATGTTGACCGTGACGACCGGTATGCCGCGGCGTGCGCCGGCGGGCAGCACGAAGCTGTCGCCGGTGAAGCGGGCCGAAGGCGCGCGGTCCTGCACGTAGATCGACAGAACCACCGGTGCCGCGGTGACCTCGCCAATGGCGGCCGGCAGGCCGGCGCGGAAGGTCACGTCATAATGTTGGCCGTGCTCGAGCCCTTCGACGCAGATCTGCTTGTCCTTGGCTTCGACGCCCTTGGGAGCGGCGTTGTCGACAGTAACGAACTGCGAGTAGTCGACACCGGTCTTGACCAGCTCCTCGGAGAACTGAGCGCAGATGCGTGGCGCGCTGGTGTCGGCATCGACCGTATGATCGATGACGCGGAAGCCCTTGCGGGCCTTGAGATCCTGGTAGGCGGCCCTGACTGCCGGCGAATTGACGAGAGCGAGGCTCGCCTCGTAGGCCTGCAGGGCCGGCCTGTAGAGATCGCGGCGATCAAGGCCGTCCCCGAGCAGCGCCAGGACGTCGGCGCGCGTCTTGGTGGTGCGCAGCAATTTGTAGGCATTGAAGGCGGCGGAAGTGGCGTTCGCCGGCAGCGTCGACGGCTCCGAACTGTTGGCAGTCGGATGAACGGCAAGCGTTTCGCGCGCCAGCTCGAGCCAGAGTTGGCCATCATCAGGCAACACCGAAACCGCCGCCTCGTATTTGTGCATGGCCGAGCGATGATCGCCCGTCAGCGCCGACTGTTCGGCGGCGGCCCTCAGCGCCGTCAGCCCCTCGGTCGGCTTGGTGTAGGTCGGGCCAGTGAGCTTGTTGCGGTATTGCTGGGCCTGGTCTGCCATCCAGTTCGGGAAGAAGGCCAGTTCGGGTGGCGCGCCGATGTCGGGATCGCCATCGATGTTGACGACCTTGCCGGCGACGGCGCCGCTGAAGGGTTTCAACGAGTTGTAATCGGATTTAAGGAAGCACCATTTGGCCTTGAGATTGTAGGTGAAGGCGCGGCAGGCCGGGTCGCCGAGGCAGGTGGTCTTGCACTGGTCGAGGCTGACATTCTGGTCGGATCTGAGATCGAAACCAAAATAGTCGGAATTGTCCGATGTCACCACCCGCCGGGCTTCGGCGGCTTGCGCGACACCGCTCCAGGCAAAAAAGAGAAGGAAAAGAATCGATAGACCACGAGCCGCGCGCATTGCCATAAACCCCTCCAGACAAGTGCTGACGTCCAGAAATCTTCAAGCTTCAGTCGCGCTTGTCAACATCAGGACGCGGCAGGATCCGCCTGCCAACGGTTTGCTTTCCGGCCGATGACCGGTAGTAGCTCCATAGGACAGGGGATCACGCTTTCTTGCGGCGACGCAGAAGGTGTGAGTTCCAAGCCCTGTCTATTTCAGCAATTGGATTGTGGCCCCTTTACGAGTGCTTCAGAACTTCATTCCAATTTTAGGTTTGCGAGCTAGGCTAGGAGCGTAATGCCGGCGTATGAAAGGCAGATGTCGGGAGGAACCGCGCCACGGCGCGCGCTTTCGCGCGCCCTGCTTTTCGCCTTGCTGTGCTCGGCGGCACTTATTGTCGAGACCGGAAATGCGGCAGCCTTCGAGATTTTCGGCATCAAGCTATGGGGATCGTCGAAGGACGAAGATGCCGAGATCGTCGACCCGCTGCGCTATGCCGTGACGATCGAGACGCCCGACGCCGACAAGGATCTCGCCGAGAAGCTCGAAAACGCCTCGGCGCTGAAAGCCGACGAGGAACACCCGGTATCAGGTTCGCTGGGTCTTTTGGCCAAGGCGCGCAGCGACCGTGAGCAACTTGTCGCCGCGCTCTACGCGGACGCGCGCTACGAGGGTGTCGTCACCATCACCATTCAAGGCAAGCCGCTCGACGATCTGCCGCCCGATGCCGAGTTTTCCGGCCCGCAGCCGATTCCGGTGGTGATAAGCATAGCGGCCGGGCCGAAATTCACGCTTGGCAACATCAGACTGAAAGGCGATGCAGCGGGGCTGGCAAGTGCCGATTTCGGTCTGATCGCCGGCGGTGACGCCAGTTCGGGCGCCGTGCTCAAGGCCGAGGCGGCGATCGTGCGGGCACTCAAGCAAGAAGGCAGGCCGCTGGCCAAGGTGACGGGCCGCGAGATCGTCGCGGAGCACGCCGGTTCGACGCTCGACGTGACGCTCACCGTCGCGGCCGGCCCGGTCGCCGGCTATGGCGACACCACTGTCGAGGGCACCGAAAAGGTCGACCGCGACTTCACCGAATATATGACCGGCCTGAAGCGTGGCCGCCAGTATTCGCCCGATGAGATCGACGATGCACGCGACCGGCTGCTCGGCCTCGAGGTCTTCAACAGCGTGACGGTGAAGGAAGCCGACGCCCTCGACGCCGAGGGCAACGTCCCGATCGGTGTCCAGGTCAGCGAACGCAAGCCGCGCTATTTCGGCATTGGCGGCAGCTTCTCAAACACCGAAGGGCTGGGCCTCGAAGGCTATTGGGGGCATCGCAATCTGTTTGGCCGCGCCGAAAAGCTGCGCATCGACGGCAAGATCAGCGGCATCGGCAGCAACGACTTGACCCAGCTCAATTACAATGCCGGCGTCATGTTCGAAAAGCCGGGCGTGGTCGGGCCGGCGTCGAAATTCATTGCCAGCGTCAATGCTGTGCTGGAGCACCCCGACGCCTATGACCATTTCTCGGTCAAGGGCAGTACCGGCCTATCCTACGAACTCGACAAGAAGCAGACGGTTTCCGCGCAAGTCGCGCTGGATTATTCGAGGATCCACGACGCTTTCGGCAAACACACCTATCTGATCGCCAGCATTCCACTGCAATATGTCTACGACAATCGCGACAGCAAGCTCAATCCGACCCGGGGCTTCAGGGTGCTGGCCTATGCCGAGCCGAGCTACGACATTTTGAGCGGGGCTGCCTTCGTCAAGCTGAAGGGCGAGGGGTCGGCCTACCAGTCGCTCGATTCGGCCTCGAAATTCGTTTTCGCCGAACGTGCCGCCATCGGCTCTATCATCGGCGCCAGTCTTCAAGATGTTCCGGCAGATCGACGCTTCTACTCAGGCGGCGGCGGTTCGGTGCGCGGCTATGCCTATCAAGGCATCGGCCCGAAGGACAGCAATGGAGAGCCGATCGGCGGGCTTTCCTTCTTCGAGACCTCGGTCGAGATGCGCATCGCCGTCACCGACAAGATCGGCGTCGTGCCGTTCGTCGATGCCGGCACGGTGTCGACGAGGCAGGTTCCCGATTTTTCGGACATGAAGGTCGGCGCGGGTGTAGGCTTGCGCTATCTGACGGCGTTCGGGCCGCTGCGCATCGACGCGGCAGTGCCGCTCAACCGCGGCCCCGACGATCCTCATTTCGGCATTTATGCCGGCATCGGCCAGGCATTCTGATGGCAATATTCAGGCGCATCCTTCGTATCCTTTTCTACACGCTGCTCATCGGCGTGGCAGCGGCGGTGGGGGCGCTCGTCGTGCTGACCAAAACCGAGCGCGGCCGCGAAAACCTTGCCGGCATCATCTCGACCATGGCCTCGACCGGTGATCGCAAGGTCACTGTCGTCGGCATCGACGGTATCTGGTCGGGCGCGCTGAGGGTCGATCATGTCGTTCTGGAGGATCGCGAAGGCGCCTGGATGGTGGCGCGCAAGGTGGCCGTCGATTGGTCGCCGCTGGCACTTCTGTCGAAGAGCTTCAGCGCCGATCGCATTGGGGCCGAGCGTATCGAGCTGGCAAGGCTGCCGGTGGCCAATACACAGCCGCGCCAAAGCGGGGCGACCACGCTGCCGGTTTCCATCGATGTCAAGCAGCTCGACCTTCCCGAAATCGCACTCGGGCAGGCTCTGGCCGGCAGCGGTGTTGCCGAGCTCGCAGCCAAGGGAGCGCTCAAGGCGGATGCCTCGCCGTTGGCGATCGAGACCAACCTCAACATCGTTCGCCATGACGGCAAGCAAGGCACGGTCGACGCCAAAGCCCAATTCGCGCCGGCCGACAACAAGCTCGACCTCGACTTGAGGGCATCCGAGCCGGCCGGCGGCATCATCGCCAACCTGCTCAAGCTGCCGGGCGCGCCGCCGGTCGAGATTGTCGTTTCCGGCACCGGACCGCTCGCCAACTGGAATGGCATCGGGACCTTTGTCGTCGATCGCCGGATCGTCACCCAGCTTACCGGTCGTCATCAGCTCACGGACAAGGGTCATTATGTCGAGGCCAAGGGTGACGGCGAGTTCGAGCGCTTCCTGCCCGAAAATCTGAAGCCGCTGTTTGCCGGCAAGACCAGCTTCGACCTCGCCGGCACAGCGACCGCGGCCGGCGGCGTCGACGTGGAGCGCGCCAATATCGACAGCGATGCCGTGCACGCGACGGCCGCCGGCACTGTCGATCCGAACGGTGCCAGCGATCTTTCCGTTAAGCTCGCCGCAAAGGGGCCGCCGATCGTGCTTAGTCTCGGCAGCGAGGCGCAGCCGATAACCGTGGCGATCAAGGACGCCACGGCCCGCGCTTTCGGCGATGGCAAGGCGCCGATGGTCGATATCGGCGCGTCGCTGGTCTCGGTGGTGGCGGGCGGCACGCGGGTGGACGACCTGATCGGGCAAGTGCATTCGGATGGTTTCGACATCCAGAACCGTAGCGGGCCTGTCACCATCAAGCTGACGGCGGCCGGCCTGAACACCGACGTTGCGACGTTGGCGCCGCTGATAACGGGCAGGGTCAGCGCCGGTCTCGCCGGCTCCGTCAGCAAGGACCAGGTCGTCGTCGACCAAGGCACGCTGCGCAGCGACGCGCTCAATGCGTCCGTAACGGCCACCGTGGTGCTGGCCGATCTGTCGATGACGCTCAAGATGAATGCCGACGCGGCTTCGACGGCGCTGCCGCCGCAGGTCAGTTCGGTTCTCGGCCAACGCGTGCAGTTTTCCGCGACCGCGACCCGCGACCCGGACGGTGCGTTTGCCGCCAATGCATTGCAGCTCACCTCTGGCACGCTCAACGCCAGCGGCACCGCCAGCGCGCAGGGCACCGATATCCGAGCCGATATCAAAGGAACGGTCGGCGACGTGTCGGTGCTGTCGCCGCTGGTTGGCGCGAAGGTCGGCGGCGCAGTCGATTTCGCGCTGACCGCAAGCGGTGCGCGCACCGCGCCGGACTTCTCGGTTTCGGCCAGCAGCGACAGCCTGACGGCGTCCGGCCATGCGGTAAAGCAGATCAAGCTGAGCGCGCGCGGCAAGGCCGATATCGCCAGTCCCGCCGCCGATGTCTCGCTGACCGGCTCGGTCGACGACCAGCCGCTCGACCTCAAGGCATCGCTGGTCACAACCGACGGCAAGCGCTCCATCAATGGACTTGCCGTCTCGCTGGCCGACAACAAGGTCTCCGGCGACCTCGGGCTCGACGACAACCTGCTGCCGCTCGGCACGTTGGCCCTCGATGCCGCCGATATTGCCCCGCTGGCCAGACTTGCCGGCCAAATGCTAGCCGGCGACGTGCGTGGCACGATCCGCTTCGCCAACGACAATGGAGCACCGACGGTCGCGATCGATGCGACGAGCACCGCGATTTCGCGCGGCGAACTGGCGGCCAAGACAATCGCCGTCAACGCGCTGGTCGCCAATTATCTCAAAGCCCCGGCGATCGCCGGCAAGGTCAAGGCCGACACGATCACCTCGGGAACCACGGTGATCAGCGGCATCGATGTCGACTTGAAGCGCGACGGCGACTGGACCGGCTTTAGCGGCGCCGCCACGGTCGCCGGCATTCCGGCCAGCGCGGCCGGGCGGGTCAGGATCGCGAACGGCATCACCAGCATCGAGCTTGCCTCGGGCGAGGCAATCATCCGCGGCATCAAGGCAGCGATCGCACAGCCGTCGGCGCTGACAATCGCCAATGGCATCGTGAGCATAGAGAACCTGGCGCTCGGTGTCGGCGGCGGTTCGGTTGCCGTGTCGGGTACGGCTGGCCAGACGCTCGATCTCGCTGCCACCTTGTCGGCGGTGCCGGCAGCGCTTGCCAATGATTTCTCACCGGGTCTCGATGCCGTGGGCGCGCTCAGCGGCACCGCGCAGGTCACGGGATCGTCGGCTGCCCCCGACATCCGTTTTAAGGCACGGCTCAGCGGCGCCGAAACCAACCAGACCCGGCGGGCCGGGCTCGGGCCGCTCGATCTCGATGCGGCAGGCCGCTTCTCGTCGGTCAGCGGCCTGGCCATCGAGCAGGCGACGCTTGCCGGCGAGAAAATCTCCGGCAAGGCAGCCGGCACCATCAATCCGAACGGCGCCAGCGATTTCTCGCTCGACCTCGCCTCGACCGGTCCGAGCCTGCCGCTGTCGCTTGGCAGCAAGGCAAGCCCGATCAAGCTCGAGCTGCAGGCGATATCGCTCAAGGCGGCCGGGCAGGGCACGCAGCCGAAGCTCGACATCTCCGCGACGCTGCCATCGGCGGCCACCAATCTAGCTAGGATCGAGGGCATCACGCTGGCGCTGCACTCCGATCGCTTCGACGTGAAAGCCCGGACCGGGCCGATCGCCGGCACCGTGACCGCCGAAAAAATCGGCCTCGACAATCCGACCGTCGCACCGCTGATCGCCGGCCAGGTCACTGCCAAACTCGCCGGCAGCCTTGCCGCCGACGCTGTCATCATCGATAGCGGCACCGTGACCAGCGACGCGTTGAACAGCGGCTTCAACGGGCGGGTCTCGCTGGCCGACGGCGCCATCGATCTAAATCTCAAGGCGGATGCCGCGTCGGCGGCGATGCCGGCGGCGGTACGTGGCGTGCTCGCCGAGCGAACACAACTCAGTGCCGCGCTGAAGCGAGACGCCAACGGCAATGTCACCGCCAACGCCGTCAGGCTGTCGTCCGGTGCGCTGACCGCGGACGGGCAGGCGAGCCTTGCCGACAACAAGCTCAGCGCCGACGTCAAAGGCGCGCTGGACGACGTCTCGCTGGTATCCAAGGACGCCAAAGGCGCCATCTCTTTCGCGCTGAATGCGCAAGGCGCCAGTACCGCGCCGGATCTGTCGCTGACTGTCAACAGCGACAGGCTTTCGGTGGTGGCGCGCGAGATCACTGGCCTGAAGCTCACTGCCACAGGCAAGGCTGATGCCGCCAACCCGGCTGCGAATGTGCAACTCACCGGAAACGTCGCGGGGCAATCGCTGCAGGGCAGCGCCGTGCTGGCGACATCCGACGGCAAACGCGCCATCAACGGGCTTTTGCTGTCGCTGGGCAAGAACCGTATTTCCGGCGACCTGGCGCTTGACGATGCCTTCGTCCCGGTCGGCACGGTGGCACTCGACCTGCCCGATATCGGTCCGCTTGCTGCCCTGGCACTGGAAAAGGCCGATGGCGATGTGCGCGGCACGATCGCCTTCTCCAAGTCGGGCGCCGTGCCGCAGGTCGCCGTCAAGGCGATGACGGGCTCGATCTCGCGCGGCGATGTCTCGGCCAAGGCCGTGACCATCGATGCGCTGATCGCCAACTATCTGGCGGCACCAGTGATCTCGGGAAAAATCCGTGCCGACAGCGTGACCTCCGGCGGCACGGTTATCCGTGGCGTCGACGTCGATCTGAAGCGCGACGGCGAATGGACCGGTTTTTCCGGTGGCGCCACCGTCAAGGATATTCCGCTGAAAGCCGGTGGGCGGGTCAAGGCGGTCAAGGGCACGACGACGGTCGAACTTGCCTCCGGCGAGGCGACCATCCGCGGCATCAAGGCGGCTATCGCCCAGGCCTCGACCATCAACATCGCCAATGGAGTGCCCAGCCTCGACAGGCTGGTGCTCAACCTCGGCGGCGGCACGGCGACGGTCACGGGCAAAGCTGGGCAGGCGCTCGACCTCAACGCGACGCTGGCCCGCGTCCCGATCTCGATAGCCAACAGTTTTTCGCCGGGCCTCGATGCCGCCGGTTCCATCTCGGGCACGGTGAAGGTGACGGGTGCGCCGGCCAATCCGGCCGTTGCCTTCAAGATCGATGCAGCAGGCGTTCAGACGTCGCAGACCCGCGGTGCAGGCTTCGGCGCCATGGGCGTTTCATCCTCAGGTACGTATTCGGGCAACAGACTGACCTTCGACGCCAACATGAGCGATGCCGCCGGCCTCGGTCTCAAGGGCGGCGGCACGATGACGACATCAGGCGCGCCCACGCTTGATCTCAACTTTTCCGGCAAGGTGCCGTTCGCCTTCCTCACCAGGACACTCGCCGCGCAAGGCTTGTCCTTGAGCGGCACGGCCGACGTCGATATACAGGTACGCGGCCCGGCAACGTCGCCGGTGATCTCAGGCACGGTCCGCACGTCAGGCGCCCGCCTGCTCGACGCGCGTTCGGGGCTTGCGATCAACGACATCACTGCCGATGTCGCCGTCGGTGGCGGCGTGGCAAGGATCAATCGACTGACCGGCACGCTGTCGACGCGCGGCAGCCTTTCGGCCAGCGGCACCGTCGGCATCGATCCGGCTAAGGGTTTTCCGGCCGATCTGTCGATCAAGCTCGTCGACGGCCGCTATACCGACGGCAAGGTGGTCACCGCCAATCTTGGCGGCGACCTGACCGTCAAGGGACCACTCACCTCCGCGCCGGTGATTTCCGGTACCGTCAACCTGGCCAAGACCGTCATCACCGTACCCGAAAAACTGCCCGGCTCGCTGGCCGAGCTCAACGTCAAGCACAAGAATGCGCCCGCCGCCGTGCGTGCGCAGGACAAGGCGTTGCGCCCGGCCGCTGCAAGCAGCGGTGGCGGCGGCAGCGGCCTCATTCTCGACGTCACGGTCAATGCGCCGAGCCAGATCTTCATCCAGGGCAGGGGCGTCGACGCCGAATTCGGCGGGTCGCTGCGGCTGACCGGCCCGGCATCGTCACCCCAGGCGGTCGGCACCTTCACCTTGCGGCGCGGGCGGCTGACGATCCTTGCCAAGCGGCTGACCTTCACCGAAGGCACGGTCGGCTTTTCCGGCTCTCTGGTGCCCTACCTCAATCTCACGGCGCAATCGAAGACGACCAGCGCCACCGTGACCATCGTGGTGTCGGGCGAGGCGACCAACCCGAAATTCACCTTCTCCTCGGTACCGGCGCTCCCGGAGGACGAGGTGCTGGCGCAGCTGATCTTCGGCCGTTCGATGTCGAACCTGTCGCCGCTGCAGATCGCTCAGCTTGCCGAGGCTGCCGGACAACTGGCCGGCGTCGGCGGCTCGACCTCCCTGCTGCAGAACCTGCGCAGCGCGATCGGCATCGACGATCTCGACGTGATCACCGACGAAGAGGGCGGCACCGCCGTCTCGGCGGGCAAGTATCTCAACGACCGCACCTACGTGACGATCCAGAAGGGCGACAGGCCGGGCTCGGGCAAGGCAACCGTCGATCTCGACGTTGGGCGCGGCGTCAAGCTGCGTGGCGAGGCAACCGACGCCGGCGAAGCCAAAGGCGGTGTTTTCTACGAACGCGAATATTGAAACCGGGCGTTCGCGCAGAACAACTGGTTGCCCGAAGAACGAGCGGCGCAGCAGCGAATGTCCCGGTTTAATTGCCCGTGGAGATTTCGGACGAAATCCCTGGCGCAGTAGCAAATTTGCGCCAAGACTGTCGCTATCGCGCGAACCGGCCTGCTTTCAAAGTTGCACATTCCTTGGCATGTTCCCAATCCGTGCCGTCTTTGACATCATGGCGCGGATGCGGAATGTTAAAAGGCAGAAAGCCAACAATGGGAGTTAGTCATGACGATCTACAAGAGTAACGGCGACCGCGTTCCCGATCACATCCTGGCCATGGCCGAAGACGCCAAGGCAGGCAAGATGGATCGTCGCGAATTTCTGGCTCTCGCCAGCGTCTTCGGCGCCTCGACGGCGATGGCCTATGGCATGCTTGGCCTTGCAGACCCGACGCCGGCCAAGGCGGAAGAGGTCCAGGGCAAGAAAGGCGGCGTGTTGAAGGTCGCGCAATGGATCAAGGATCCGAAGGATCCGCGCAAGTCCGACTGGTCGGAAATCGCCAATGCCGAGCGCCAGGCGCTCGAGCCGCTGGTCAAATATACCACCGAATACACATTCCGCCCCTATCTGCTGGAGAGCTGGGACGTGAATGACGACGCTACCGAATACACGCTGCATGTGCGCAAAGGCGTCACCTGGAACAACGGCGATCCGTTCACCGCAGACGACGTCATCTTCAACCTCAAGCGTTGGGCCGACAAGAAGGCCGAAGGCAATTCCATGCCGGGTCGCCTCGGTTCGCTGGTCAAGGACGACAAGCTGGATGAGAGCGCGGTGACCAAGGTCGACGACCACACGATCAAGCTGACGCTCAGCAAGCCGGATATCGCGCTCATTCCCAACGTGTGCGACTATCCCGGCCTCATCGTCCACAAGACGTTCGATGAAAAAGGCGGCGACTTCAAGTCCTGCCCGATCGGCACTGGGCCGTTCGAGCTGGTCTCCTACGATGTCGGCCAGAAAGTGGTCTACAAGCGCCGCGAAGACAACAAATGGTGGGATGGTGACGTCTTCCTCGACGGCATCGAGTTCATCGACTACGGCACCGATCCGGCGGCCATGGTCAGCGCCTTCGAAGCAGGCGAGGTGCACACCAACTTCGAGACGTCGGCCGACTATGTGTCGATCCTCGACGGCATGGACCTGGTGAAGTCGGAGATCGTCACCGCCTCGACGATCGTCTGCCGCACCAATGTGACCAACAAGCCTTACGGCGACCAGAAGGTTCGCAACGCCCTGCAGCTCGCGGTCGACAACAATGTCGTCCTCCAGCTCGGCTACGGCAATGCCGGCACGGTTGCCGAAAACCACCATGTCGCCCCGATCCATCCGGAATACTACGAACTGCCGAAGATTGCTCGCGACCCGGCCAAGGCGAAGGCGCTGATGGCGGAAGCCGGCCAGGCCGATTTCGAGCACGAGCTGATCACGGTCGACGAGGACTGGCACAAGAATACAGGCGATGCGATCGCCGCGCAGATGCGCGACGCCGGCATCAAGGTGAAGCGTACGGTGCTGCCGGGTTCGACCTTCTGGAACGACTGGACGAAGTATCCGCTGTCGATGACCAACTGGAACATGCGGCCGCTCGGCGTCCAGGTTCTGGCGATCGGCTATCGCACAGGTGAAGCCTGGAACGAGACGGCCTGGTCGAATCCGGAGTGGGATGCCAAGCTCAATGCTGCGCTCGCAGTCGCCGACGCCGCCAAGCGCAAGGAAATGATGAAGGATATCGAGCAGATCCTGCAGGATTCCGGCATTATCATCCAGCCTTATTGGCGCAAGCTCTACAGCCATTCGGTCAAGGCGGTGCAGAACTACAAGATGCACCCGACCTTCGAGCGCGACTATGGCAAGGTCTGGCTCGAGCAGGCCTGACCGGACGATCCGGAAAGGGGCGTCTCGCCCCTTTCCGTCGCTCTTTGCATGATCCATGGACCGGAAGTCGGCGCAGCAAAAAGTTGCGGACTCTTCGGCCGGGGTCTGCAATAAAAAGGGTATTGCATCTGGGACTGGTCTGAAGGCTTGTTCTGCCGCTGGTGGCAGGGCGGCTTGCAAACCGGTCCAACCCCCAACCCGACCGGCAGGGGACCGCCATGCTTTCTTTCGTTATCAGGCGTCTCGGCACCATGGCATTGACGATGCTGTGCCTGACGATGATCGTCTTCTTCCTGGTCAATCTCGGGCCCAATCTGAAGAAGCTGGCGATCAGCCAGACCGAAATGCACACATCCGCCGAGCAGCTTGAGGCCTGGCTGGTCAACCATGGCTATCGGCAGAATTTCTTTGTCCGCTACGGCCAATGGCTGGGCATCATGCCAAAGCAGCCGGTGACCGACCCGGCGACCGGCAAGCCCGCACAGCGTTTCTCCTTCTGCAACGATCCGGTCGTGCCGACATTCTCCGGCATCCTGCAAGGCGATTTCGGTTGCTCGACGAAGTTCAAGACGACGGTCGCTTCGAAACTCTTCCCGGCGCTCAGCGCCACCGGCATCCTGATGCTCTGCGTGCTGGCCGTGATGGTGCCGGTCTCGCTTTTGATCGGCATTCTCGCCGGCATGCGCGAGGGCTCACGCACCGACCGTACATTGTCGGTGGCTTCGATCGCCTCGACGGCGACGCCCGAATACGTTTCGGGCGTCATCTTCACCGTGATCTTCGCCTCCTGGCTCGGCGTGCTGAACGGTTCGGCGGCCTCGGCCAGCCAGGGCATCACCTTCTACAATTTCACCTTGCCGGTGATGACGCTGGCGATCTACGGCATCGGCTACATCGCCCGCATGACCCGCGCCTCGATGGTGGAGGTGATGACACAGCAATATATCCGAACCGCTCGGCTGAAGGGCCTCTCCTTCGGCAGCGTGGTGATAAAGCACGCTCTGCGCAACGCGCTGATCGCACCGTTCACAGTCATCATGCTGCAGTTTCCCTGGCTGCTCACCGGTGTCGTTATCGTCGAGGTGATGTTCCGCTACCAGGGTTTCGGCTACACGCTGGTCGAGGCCGCCGGGAACAACGACATCGATCTTCTGCTCGGCTGCTCATTGGTCTCGGTGTTTATCGTCCTGATCACACAGCTCATCTCCGATGTCGGCTACGCGTTCCTCAATCCGCGCATCAGAGTTCAATAGGAGACCGGGCGGATGCAGGTCGAATATCTCAGCGCCCTCAACGTCGTACTCGGCGTGCTTGCCCGCTTCTGGCCGGTCTGGATCGCTCTTGCCCTGGTGATGGGAGCGAGCTTCGGCTACAAGAAGAAACTAGGCCTTTACGGCCAGCTTTTCGACAGCGGCGTCGGCATTGTCGGCGTCGGCATCTGCCTGTTCTGGCTGTTTACGGCGATCTTCGCGTCGACCATCTCGCCCTTCGATCCGCTTGCCCAGGTGCCGATCATGAAGGACGCGCTGCCGGGCGCGATCGAGCCGGCGTCGAAACTTATATACTATTTCGGCGGCGACAAGCTCGCCCGCGACGTGTTCTCCCGCATGGTCTATGGCAGCCAGATCGTGCTGATCATCGCGCCGGCGGCGACCGGTTTTGCGCTGATGGTCGGTATTACGCTCGGCCTGCCGGCCGGCTATTATGGCGGCAGGATCGATACGGTGCTGTCCTTCCTCGCAAACCTTGTGCTGGCCTTCCCGGTGATCTTGCTGTTCTACCTACTGGTGACGCCGGGCATCATGGACACGCCGATCCCCTACGCGATGGCAGGGCTGTTCTTCCTGTTTCCGATCATCTTCTTCAGTGTGCTGTTCTGGACGCGCTACAAGAACCGTCCCGACCGCCTCTATATCCTGCTTGGCCTGACGTTGGTACTTGGCGGCTGGATCTATGCCGGCCTTGTCTTCGATGCCGATCCGTTCAAGATCATCCACATCGATCCCAACCAGCTCAACATCTTCGTGGCGGTGGTGTTCGCCTCCAGCCCGGGCGTGTTCCGCATCGTGCGCGGCCTGGTCATGGACATCAAAACGCGTGACTATGTTGCGGCGGCGCAGACGCGCGGTGAATCGCCCTGGTACATCATGCTGTGGGAGATATTGCCCAATGCGCGCGGGCCGCTGATCGTCGACGCCTGCCTGCGCATCGGCTACACTACGATCCTGCTCGGCACGCTCGGCTATTTCGGGCTGGGACTGGCGCCGGAAAGCCCGGACTGGGGCACGGCGATCAAGGATGCAAGCCGGCTGCTGCGCTCCTTCATCCACCCGGCGCTGCCGCCGACGATCGCGTTGATGTCGTTCGTGCTCGGCCTCAACCTCCTGGCGGATTCGCTGCGCGAACAGTCTATGAAAGATTGATGCCGGGAAAGATTGATGCCGGGAAAGATTGACGGCGGGAAGACCGAGGCCGGGTTCGGCCCGACGTGCCTGAAGAACAAGGATTGGAGCGACCCATGAATGAGGCAGTTCGAAATCCCGCCAAGCCGACCAATGGGCCGACCAATGAGCCGATCATCGAGATCGAGAACCTGTCGATCTCCTTCTTCACCCGTAAGGGCGAGATCCCGGCGGTCATGGATTTTTCGTGCACCGTCATGCCCGGCGAGGCAATGGGCATCGTCGGCGAATCCGGTTGCGGCAAGTCGACCGTGTCGCTCGGCATCATGCGCGACCTCTCCAACATCGGAAAGATCGTCGGCGGAAAGATCAAGTTCCAGGGCAAGGACATGGGAGAACTGTCCGACGAGGAACTGCGCGCCATCCGCGGCAACAAGATCGCGATGATCTACCAGGAGCCGATGGCCAGTCTGAACCCGGCAATGAAGGTCGGCCAGCAGCTGATGGAAGTGCCACTGATCCACGACAAGGTGTCGAAGGACGAAGCTTATAAACGCGCCTTGGAAATGGTGCGCGCGGTGAAGCTGCCGGATCCCGAACGCATGATGCGTTCCTATCCGCACCAGCTTTCGGGCGGCCAGCAGCAGCGCATCGTTATTGCCATGGCGCTGCTGTCGAAGCCGGCGCTGCTCCTGCTCGACGAGCCGACGACAGCGCTCGACGTGACGGTGGAAGCCGGCATCGTCGACCTGGTCAAGGGGCTGGGCGAGAAGTTCGGCACCTCGATGATCTTCGTGTCGCACAATCTCGGGCTGATCCTGGAGACCTGCGACCGCATTACGGTGATGTATTCGGGCGAAGCGGTGGAGACCGGCAAGATCAAGGACGTCTTCGACCGGATGCGCCATCCGTACACGCAAGGCCTGTTCCGCTCGATCCCGCTGCCCGGCGCCGACAAGAATTCGCGGCCGCTGATCTCGATCCCGGGGCAGTTGCCGCTGCCGCACGAGCGGCCGAAGGGCTGCAATTTCGGCCCGCGCTGCCACCATTTCGTCGAGGGCGTCTGCAACGCCGCCGAAATTCCGATGATCGCGGTCGAAGGCCATGACGGGCATTTCTCGCGCTGCGTGCGCTTCAACGAGATCGACTGGGAGGCGCTGCCGCCCGGCGCCAAGAAGGTCAACGAGCGGGTGGTGCCCGGTGCGCCGGTGCTCCAGATCGAAGACCTCAGGAAGTATTACAAGGTCGGCGGCAGCGAAGTGTTCGGCTCGAGCGAGGGCCGCGTCGTCAAGGCCAACGAGACGATCTCGTTCATGGCCCGCGAATCCGAGACCGTCGCTATCGTCGGCGAATCCGGCTGCGGAAAATCGACCCTGGCCAAGGTGCTGCTCGGCCTCGAAACGGCGAGCTCCGGCCGCGTTAAGCTCGGCAACAAGGAGATCCAGTCGACCGGGATCGAGAAGCGCAGCGTCGACACGGTGTCATCGATCCAGATGGTGTTCCAAAATCCGTTCGACACGCTCAATCCGAGCCATTCGGTCGGTTCGCAGATCATCCGTACGCTGGAAAAGTTCAATGTCGGCAACACGGTGGCCGACCGCCGCAAGCGGATGCTGGAATTGCTCGACCTGGTGAAGCTGCCAAGGGCGTTCGAGTCGCGCAAGCCGCGCCAGCTTTCAGGCGGTCAGAAACAGCGCATCGGCGTGGCGCGGGCTTTTGCAGGCGACGCCAAGGTGGTGGTGGCCGACGAGCCGGTCTCGGCATTGGATGTGTCAGTGCAAGCGGCGGTGACCGAGCTGCTGATGGATATCCAGCGCAAGAACAAGACGACGATGCTGTTCATCAGCCACGATCTGTCGGTGGTGCGCTACATCGCCGACCGCGTCGTCGTCATGTATCTCGGCTATATCGTCGAGCAAGGCACGACCGACCAGATCTTTTCGCCGCCCTATCACCCCTACACGGAGGCGCTGCTGTCGGCGATCCCGATCGCCGACACCAGCGTGGTGAAGAGGCACATCGTGCTTGAAGGCGACATTCCGTCGGCGATGAACCCGCCCTCGGGCTGTCCGTTCCAGACGCGCTGCGGCTATAAGAAGCTGGTGCCGGACAATCTTTGCGAAACCAAGGTGCCGCCGGTCAAACATCTCGGCGACGGCCATATGAGCCTGTGCTGGTTGGCCGACGACGTGCTGGCGAAAATGGAGCCGGTGATCAAATTCGACAAGGAGCACGCGGCGAATGAGGGCGTGCCGGACGATGCGCCGCACGGTACTGGTCCGGGCTTTGCCGGCGATCCGCCCAAGCGTCCACACGGCAAGACCGGCAGCGCGGAAGCCGATGCCGAGGGCCAGGCAGCGGAGAATGGAGAAGCGGTCGCCAAAGCCCGCCGTCACGAGGTCCGCGACGAGGTTTCAGAGACCGGCGGCATCTCAAGCTCTGACGACAGCGCGGTGGCACCAATCATGCCGCCGACTGTCGGCGACGGCCGCCAGGCCGAGGACGCCACGCGCAAGCCGCGCAAACCCAAGGGCGGCTGAGAGCCGTTGGTAGGCTAGCGCGCGCATTGCCGTAGCTGCGCGGCGTAGTCCTGCGCCATCTGTTCGGTGGCGTGCGCATAGCGCTGCACGTCGGCGTCGCCGCGACTGCCGCGCTTGTAGGCATTCCAGCCGAGATAGTAGGCGAGATACAGATTGTATGTGTCGTTGCGGGCGACGCCGAGCGTGTCGGCGGTCTTGGAATGATACCAGCCGACAAAATCGACGGCATCGGCAAACCTGGTGCGGCGCGCTGCCCAGCTGCCGGTCTCGTTCTGGTATTGCGCCCAGGTCCCGTCGAGCGCCTGCGAGAAGCCGGTGGCGCTAGAGATATGTTTCCAGGGAATGAAGCCCAGCAGCTTGGTGCGCGGCGGCCTGGCATTGCTCTTGAAGCCGGACTCCTTGCGCACCGTCGCCATCAGCACGGGGACCGGCACACCGTACTTCTGCTCGGTGCGTTGTGCCGCCGCCTGCCAATTGTCGAACCAGCCGTCATTCTGGTCGAAAACGGCGCACACATCGTTGATGTGGTTCGGCGGCGTCGCGCAGGCCGAAAGCGTCAGCGGCACGGCAATCGCTACAATTTTACCAAAACTCGACCTACGCATTGGAAGAGCATTAGGCCGAAAACATAAAAGGAATCTTGCTGTCTTCCTTAACGGCTCATCGGCCGCTTTGCCAACACTGAGCGGGTATAAACATTCCGACGTTTGCTGTCGCTTTTACCGACGTGAAATTCCCACAATGGCGCCTTGGCTAAAATCACGCCCGCAGGTGGCGGATTCTTGACAGCCCGATGCTCATGCCGGCGCTTTGATGCGCCGCATGAGCGAACCAAGACGCAAGCGCGGCGCCGAGCGAACCAGCAACAGGGGACCGACCGCCATCCCACAACTGCCGCACAGGCGGGTGACAAACCCTTATCCGCCGATGGCGATGCTCTCGGCCGACCAGATCGAGGCGATACATGAAGCCTCTATGCATATTTTGGAGAATTTCGGCATCGAGGTGATGAGCCAGCGGGCCCTGTGGCTATTCGAGAAGGCCGGGGCCAAGGTCGATCATGCCTCGATGAACGTCCGCATCGATCGTGGCATGATCGACAAAGCGCTGAAGACGACACAGTCCAGCTATACGCTTACGCCGCGCAATCCCGCCCATGCCGTCCACCTCGGCGGCAATACCATCAACTTCACGCTTGTCGCCGGGCCGCCGAATGTGCACGACATGGAGCGCGGCCGCCGTGCCGGCAATTTGCGCGATTATTCCGATCTCGTCCGTCTGGCGCAGCATTTCAACTGCATCCACATGCTCGGCAACCAGGTCTGCGCGCCGGTGGAGCTGCCGGCGAATTCCCGTCACCTCGACACCTATTTCGCCAATCTGACACTGACCGACAAAAGCTTTCACGTCTCGGCCATCGGCCGCGGCAGGGCGCTCGACGGCATCGAAATGATGGCAATCGCGCGCGGACTGACGGTTGACGAGATGCGGGACGATCCCGGCGTCACCACGATCATTTCGGTCAACTCGCCGCGCCGCTTGGACGAGATGATGGCCGAGGGACTGATGACCATGGCCGAATTCGGCCAGTCGGTGGCGGTGACGCCGTTCACGCTGATGGGAGCGATGAGCCCGGTGACGCTTGCCGGGGCGCTCGCCCAGCAGAATGCCGAGGCGCTGTTCGGGGTGGTGCTGACGCAGCTCGTCCGCCCCGGCGCGCCGGTGATGTATGGCGCCTTCACCTCCAATGTCGACATGAAGTCGGGTGCACCGGCCTTCGGTACGCCTGAAAACACCAAGGCGAATATAGCGTCCGGACAGTTGGCGCGGCGCTACAAGTTGCCTTACCGCACGACGCCGGGCTCGGCTTCCAATGCCGCCGACGCGCAAGGCGCCTATGAGACGCTGATGGCGCTGTGGGGCGCGGTGCTCGGCCACGGCAACCTGATTTACCACGCCGCCGGCTGGCAGGAGGGCGGGCTGACTGCGTCGTTCGAAAAGTTCATCATCGACGTCGAGATGATCCAGCACATGATGGAGTTTTTGCGCCCAATCGAAGTCAACGAGGCCGAGCTCGCCGTCGAAGCTCTGGGTGCGGTGCCGACCGGCGGCCACTTCTTCGGCGAGCCGCACACGTTGGAACGCTACGCCACGGCCTTCTACCAGCCTATGCTGTCCAACTGGCAGAATTTCGAGGCTTGGCAGGAAGCTGGTGGGCTAGACGCCACGGCGCGAGCGACAAGGCTGTGGAAGAAGGCGCTGGAGGACTATGTCGAGCCGGTGATGGAAATCTCCAGGCGCGAGGCGCTGGACGCGTACCTGGTCAAGCGCAAGGAAGCGATCGGGGCGGGCGAGCCCTAAGCGCCACTGTTCTCGGATTTCTTCTCCTTCAGAATCATAAAACCCATCCAACTCTTTGAAATAACGAGAATCCTATGAAATCACATGCAAAGGTCGTGGTTGTCGGCGGTGGCGTTGTCGGGTGCTCCGTGCTGTTCCATCTCGCCCGCCATGGCTGGACCGACGTCGTTCTATTGGAGCGCGACGAGCTGACCTCCGGCTCGACCTGGCACGCGGCCGGCGGAATGCACACGATCAATGGCGATCCCAACGTCGCCAAACTGCAGAAATACACGATCTCGCTCTACAAGGAGATCGAGGAACTGTCGGGGCAGGCGACCGGCGTGCATTTGACTGGCGGCGTCTTGCTGGCCGCGACGGAGGCGCGGCTCGACTGGTTGCGCGGCGTCGTCGCCAAGGGCCGCTATCTCGGCATCGAGCTCGAGGAGATATCGCCTGATGAGGCTGCCGAGCTGATGCCGTTGCTCGACCCCAAGCAGTTCGTCGGCGCGGTCCGCAACAAGGAGGACGGTCATCTCGATCCGTCGGGCGTGACCCACGCCTATGCCAAGGCCGCGCGCAAGCTCGGTGCCGAGGTCGAGCGTTTCACCAAGGTCGAGGACATCGTGCGGCGCGCCGACGGGCTGTGGCGCGTCATTACCAACAAGGGCGAGGTGGTGACCGAGCATGTGGTCAACGCGGGCGGCCTGTGGGCGCGCGAGGTCGGCCGCATGGTCGGGCTGGAGCTGCCGGTGCTGGCGATGGAGCACATGTACCTGATCACCGAGGACATGCCGGAAGTCGCCGCCTGGAACCAGAAGACCGGTACGGAGATCATCCATGCAGTCGATTTCGACGGCGAGCTGTATCTGCGCCAGGAGCGCGGCGGCATGCTCATGGGCACTTACGAAAAGGCCAACAAGCCATGGTCCGAGTTCCAGACGCCATGGAATTTCGGCCACGAACTGCTCGAACCCGACATCGACCGCATCGCACCGTCGCTGGAGGTCGGCTTCCGGCATTTCCCGGCGTTCCAGAACACCGGCATCAAGCAGATCATCAACGGACCCTTCACCTTCGCGCCGGACGGCAATCCGCTGGTCGGGCCGGTGCGCGGCCTGCCGGGGTTCTGGGTGGCCTGTGGTGTCATGGCGGGGTTCTCGCAGGGCGGCGGCGTCGGGCTGGCGCTGTCGAACTGGATGATCGAAGGCGATCCCGGCGCGGATATCTGGGCGATGGACGTTTCGCGCTACGGCGACTGGGCCACAATGGCCTACACCAACGCCAAGGTGCGCGAAAACTATTCGCGGCGGTTTTCGATCCGCTTCCCAAACGAGGAATTACCGGCCGGCCGGCCCCTCAAGACGACACCGGTCTACGATCTGTTGTCGGCGAAGGGCTCGCAATGGGGCGTCGCCTTCGGGCTGGAGGTGCCGCTGTGGTATGCGCCCGAAGGCGTCAAGGACGAATTCTCCTGGCGCCGCTCGACTGATTTCGAGCATGTCGCGAAAGAAGTGGAGACGGTTCGGCAACGCGTTGGTCTGTCGGAAATCTCGTCATTCGCCAAATACAAAGTAACCGGCGAGGGCGCTGCAGCCTGGCTCGACCGCTTGCTGGCCTGCAAGCTGCCAAGGCCCAGACGCATGACGCTAGCGCCGATGCTGAAGGAAGACGGCAGGCTGATCGGTGATTTCACGCTGGCCAATCTCGGCGGTCCAAATTGTGCAAGTAAGGATTGGTTCCTGGCCGGCAGCGGTGTCGCCGAGCAGTACCACATGCGCTGGTTCGAAGCGCATCTGCCGAAGGACGGCTCTGTCAGCATCGAGGCGCTGGGAGCAAAACTCACCGGCTTATCGATCGCCGGGCCGAGCGCGCGGAAGCTTCTTGAAAAGGTCACACGATCTGACGTGTCGAATACGGCCTTTCCATTCACGGCCATCAGCAGGATGGATATCGGCATGGCGCCGTGCCTGGTCGGGCGCGTCAGCTACACCGGCGACCTCGGCTACGAAATCTGGGTGGCGCCGGAATATCAGCGTGCTGCCTATCAGGCGCTGATGGCGGCGGGCGAGGAATTCAGCATCGGCCTGTTCGGCTCGCGCGCCCTCAATGCGCTGCGGCTCGAGAAGAATTACGGCTCATGGGCGCGCGAATACCGGCCGATCTATGGGCCGCTGGAGGCCGGCCTCGACCGCTTCGTCGCCTACGGCAAGCAGGCCGATTTCATCGGCAAGCAGGCGGCGCTTGCCGAGCGCAAGCAAGGCGGCAGACTGCGGCTGCGGGCCTTTGTCGTCGATGCTGCCGATGCCGACGTCATCGGCGACGAGCCAATCTGGTATGGCGGTGCCGTGCGCGGCTGGGTCACGTCGGGTGGCTACGCGCATCATTCAAAAAAGTCCGTCGCCATCGGCTATGTGCCGAAAGAGATTGCCGACGAAGCCTACGGTTTCGAGATTGAGCTTCTGGGCAAACGCCACGCCGCGCGCATGCAGCCGACCCCACTGTTCGACGCGAATTTCGAACGGATGAGAGGATGAGGAACCGGTTCGCACAGCGAATTCGCCGTGCCGGTGGCACGGCGAAAGGTTCCGAACGCCGGGGAGCTGCCGGAGGCAGCGGGCCCACGGCCGGGAGACGGTCAATTACGAAACCCGGCGGTTGTCCAGCGCCAGGGCGCCGGCGCCGGCGAACACCAGATAGAGGAAGATGAAGCAGAACGATATTGCCGCATCGCCGCCGTTGTTGACCGGGAAGAAGTCGCGCGGCATGTGCGCCATGAAATAGGCGATCGCCATCTCGCCGCTGAGAAGGAATGCCACCGGCCTGGTGAAAAGCCCCAATACCAGCAGGATGCCGCCGGCGAATTCCAGGATGGCCGCAGTCAGCGACAGCCCGCTCAGGGTGCCGGCATGGTCGCCGACAGGGAAATTGAAAAGTTTCTGAGTGCCGTGCTCGATGAACTGCAGCGCTGTCATGATGCGCAAGGCGGCAAGAGCGAACGGTTGATATCCGGCCAGGCCTTCGAAAAGCTTCATCTACGACTCCATTTTCACCTCGCCCGGCCATAGGTCATGGCCAAAGGCCGGACCATTCACATGATCCGGCCTGCCATCAACTGTCGGTGAGAGAGTCGTGAGGAGTGCTGCAGCCTTGGGGCCGCACGAAGGCGGCCCCGCAATTGGCGCGGCCTGTTACCGCGTCGGTGCCATTAGCGCGAAATGGGCGCCTTGCGGGTCCGTGCACTGCACGATCCAGCTGCCGCCGGGAACCTCCATCGGACCCATGAGGATCTTGCCGCCATTGTCGGTGACACGCTTGGCTGCCGCGTCGATGCCGGGCACGTTGAAATAGAACTGCCAGGCCGGCGCCGGGATCTGCTCGGGCTTGTTCATTATGCCGCCAACGGGCTCGCCGCCGAAGGCGAAAAGCTGGTAGACGCCCATCGGACCCATATCCATGGCGTCGCCCTTCTCCCAGCCGAACTGGCTGGAATAGAAATCGAACGCCGCCTTCCAGTCTGACGTGTAGAGCTCATGCCAGCCGATGTTGCCGGGTGTCGACGATGGCAGCGGCGGCTGGTCGGGGCCGCTGGGCTGCAGGAAGTTGAATATCGCGCCTTGCGGGTCGGCAACGACGGCGAAGCGGCCGACGCCAGGAATGTCGTCGGGCTCGCGGTGAACCACGCCACCAGCCTTCTTGAGGGACGCCGTTGCGGCATCGACGTCCCTGGTGAGGATATAGCCGATCCAGGCCGGTGGCATGCCCATCTTGCGCGCGTCCTCGGGCAGCGTCATCAGCCCGCCGACGCCGCGCTCGCCGACATTCATGACGATATAGCGCGGCATGCCCGAGGCCCCTTCGAAAGGCTGCCCCCTCCAGCCCACCACTGAGGTGTAGAACGCCTCGGCGGCGTCGAGATCGGTGGTCATCAGCTCGTACCAGAAGAAGGGCATCGGGGACTGTGGCATTGTCGTGCTCCTTGCGGTTTGTACATCGATCATGCGCGATCCATTCTAGGACGATCTTCGCGACGAAAATCAGACAGCGGCCAAAAAAAGTTATGGCGCACAGCCCGTGGCCTGCGCGCTTTGTGTTTGGATTGTCCCACAGCGGAGGATCTTCGGTCTATACTCCCGGCTGGAACGCCGGCGGCCTATATCGCTCGTGGCGGCTTAGCCGGCGAGACGTGCATCCGCATGGTTGTTATGCGTTTCTTCCTCGTTCGCGGGGGATGGCATCAAGTGCTCAAGCTTATGCAAGCGCCTAGCGCCGACGAAGCGGCATTTCGGCCTTTCGACAGAGCCATCAGGCAGCTCGAAATATGAGTTTGATTATCATGTTTGTTGAACCGTTCCAGCGGCTTGCGCCGAAAATTGACCAATTGATAAAAAAATAAAACGTGCTAGCCTTCCCCAAAACAAGAACATGGGGAACTGACGATGCCAGAAGGCCAGTTCAAGCAAGGCATTGCCGGCGGGCGACTTTCGCCGGAACAATATGCCGACAATTTTTCCGATCTGCATCCGCCGCTCGATCATCACGAGGCGTTGGTCGAATCCGACCGCTGCTATTTCTGCTACGACGCGCCGTGCATGAATGCGTGCCCGACCTCGATCGACATCCCGCTGTTCATCCGCCAGATCGCGACCGGCAATCCGATCGGCTCGGCCAAGACGATCTTCGACCAGAATATTTTGGGCGGCATGTGCGCCCGCGTCTGCCCGACCGAGACGCTGTGCGAAGAGGTCTGCGTGCGCGAGGTGGCAGAAGGCAAGCCGGTGCAGATTGGTCGCCTTCAGCGCTACGCCACCGATGTCGCGATGGCCGAAAACAAGCAGTTCTACAAACGCTCCGAACCGACCGGCAAGACGGTCGCCGTGGTCGGCGCCGGACCGGCCGGGCTTGCGGCCGCGCATCGGCTTGCCCGTCATGGCCACGACGTGACCATCCTGGAAGCCCGCCCGAAGCCCGGCGGCCTCAATGAGTACGGTATCGCGGCCTATAAGAGCGTCGACAATTTCGCTCAGGCCGAAGTCGACTATGTCACGTCGATCGGCGGCATCGACATCCAGAACGGCAAGGCGCTCGGCCGCGATTACCAGCTGTCGGACCTGATCAGGAATTACGATGCGGTGTTCCTCGGCATGGGGCTTGCCGGCGTCAATGCCTTGCGAGCGGACGGCGAGGAGGCGCAAGGCGTCACCAATGCCGTCGAGTTCATTGCCGAGCTGCGTCAGGCCAGTGATCTGGCCAGCCTGCCGGTCGGACGGCGTGTTGTTGTCATCGGCGGCGGCATGACGGCGATCGACGCGGCGGTGCAATCGAAGCTGCTCGGTGCCGAAGAGGTGACGATCTGCTATCGGCGCGGCCCGGAGCACATGAATGCCTCCGAATTCGAACAGGATCTGGCTGCCGCCAACGGCGTCATCATCCGGCACTGGTTGCAGCCGAAGCGGGTCATTGCCGACGCCGGCAAGGTGTCGGCGATCGAGCTCGAATACACCGCGATGGACGGCGACCGGCTCGTCGGCACCGGCGAGCGGCTGACGCTCGTCGCCGATCAGGTGTTCAAGGCGATCGGCCAGAGCTTTGTCCCGGCTGCGCTCAACGGCAGCGGAGCCTTGCTTGCCCTGGAAGCCGGCCGCATCAAGGTCGACGCGGAAGGGCGCACCTCGCTGGCCAATGTCTGGGCTGGCGGCGACTGCATTTTCGGCGGCGACGACCTGACTGTTTCAGCCGTCGCGCAAGGCCGCGATGCGGCGGAGAGCATTCATCGGGCACTGACCTCGAACGGGAGGGCATAAGCATGGCAGACATCCGCAACAATTTCGTCGGCATCAAGTCGCCGAACCCGTTCTGGCTGGCCTCGGCGCCGCCGACCGACAAGGCTTACAACGTCATCCGCGCCTTCAAGGCGGGCTGGGGCGGCGTGGTGTGGAAGACGCTCGGGGAAGAGGGCCCACCGGTGGTCAATGTCAACGGGCCACGCTATGGCGCGATCTGGGGCGCCGACCGTCGTCTGCTCGGCCTCAACAACATCGAGCTGATCACCGACCGCGACCTGCAGGTCAATCTGCGCGAGATCAAGCAGGTCAAGATGGACTGGCCCGACCGGGCAATAGTCGTCTCGCTGATGGTGCCGTGCGAGGAGCATGCCTGGAAGGCGATCCTGCCGGTGGTCGAGGAGACCGGCGCCGACGGCATCGAACTCAATTTCGGCTGCCCGCATGGCATGTCGGAACGCGGCATGGGTGCGGCGGTCGGCCAGGTGCCGGAATACATCGAAATGGTGGTGCGCTGGTGCAAGGCCAACACCCGCATGCCTGTCATCACCAAGCTGACGCCCAACATCACCGACATACGCAAGCCGGCACGCGCTGCCCTTGCCGGCGGCACCGACGCGGTGTCACTGATCAACACCATCAACTCGATCACCGGCGTCAATCTCGATAGTTTCGCGCCGGAGCCGACGATCGACGGCAAGGGTTCGCATGGCGGCTATTGCGGCCCGGCGGTGAAGCCGATCGCCATGAACATGGTGGCCGAGATCGCGCGCGATCCGGAAACGAAGGGCCTGCCGATCTCCGGCATCGGCGGCATCACCACCTGGCGTGACGCCGCCGAATTCATGGCGCTCGGCGCCGGCAATGTGCAGGTGTGCACGGCGGCGATGACCTATGGCTTCAAGATCGTGCAGGAGATGATCGCCGGCTTGGAAAACTGGATGGACGAGAAGGGCCATGCCTCGCTGGACGACTTCGTCGGCCGCGCCACCCCCAACGTCACCGACTGGCAGTATCTCAACCTCAACTACGTCGCCAAGGCGCATATCGACCAGGACGCCTGCATCAAATGCGGCCGCTGCCACATCGCCTGCGAGGACACCTCGCACCAGGCGATCACCAGCATGGTCGACGGCGTCAGGCATTTCGAGGTGATCGAGGCCGAATGTGTCGGCTGCAATCTCTGTGTCAATGTCTGTCCGGTCGAGAATTGCATCACCATGGAGCCGCTGGCGGCCGGCGTGATCGACCAGCGCACCGGCAGGCCGGTGTCGCCGATCTATGCCAACTGGACGACGCATCCGAACAATCCGATGGCCAAGGTGGCGGCGGAGTAGCGACCAGCGCGTTGTGGGAAAGCGGCACCTGCGGGCGCCGCTTTTTTCAAATAGATATTGCGGATGCTTCTTATCTAGGATAATATATATCCATGAATAGGAGAGCGAAATGAAGCTGGGCGAGGGCGTCGAAGCGGCCATCCACTGCGCCGCCATGCTAGCCGGCATGGAAGGCGCGGCGACTATGCCGGGTGCTGCCATGGCGGAAGCGTTCGGGCTGTCGCCGAGCTATCTGCTTAAGCATCTCAACATGCTGACAACGTCGGGCATTCTGGAATCGGTGCCGGGGCCGTACGGCGGCTACCGGCTGGCGCGGCCGGCGGAACGCATAACGCTGCTCGATATCGTGCTGGCCGTCGAGGGGCGCGAACCGGCCTTCCGCTGCGCCGAAATCCGCCAGCGCGGCCCAGCGAAGCTCGATGCCTCGGTCTATGTCAAACCTTGCGGCATCAACGTAGCCATGCTGAAGGCCGAGCGCGCCTATCGCGCCGCGCTCGCCGACGCCCGGCTGTCCGACATCGTTGCAGAATACACGGCCGATGCCGATCCCCGTTCGATCGCCGCGAACTGCGCCTTCGTCGAGCGCCATCAGCGGCCGCAGAAATCAAGTTCAACCAAGCAAGCATGAAAGGCTACAGACGATGAAACAGAGGCTGCAATTTTTCGGCGCGGCGCCGGAGATCATGAAGGCGGTGTCGGCGCTCAACAAGGCAGTCGACGAATGCGGGCTCGAAAAAAGCCTGTTGCATCTGATCAAGCTCAGGGCGTCGCAGATCAACGGCTGCTCGTATTGCGTCGAGATGCACAGCCGCGAAGCGCGCCGCGACGGCGAAAGCGAACAACGGCTCTATCTCGTCTCCGCCTGGAAGGAGTCGCCGCTGTTTTCCGAGCGTGAACGCGCAGCATTCGCCTGGACCGACGCGCTGACCAGGATCGCCGATAACGATATTTCGGACGAACTCTATGCAAGGACGCTCGAGCATTTCTCGGAAGAGGAACTGGTCAAGCTGTCGGTTGCGCTCGGTATGATCAATACCTGGAACCGGCTTTGCGTTCCGTTCCATGCAATCCATCCGATGCCGGCGGTCAAGGCCGCTTGAGGACAGGCGCGCGGCCTTGCGCCGCGCGCCTCTTTTCCAAGGACCGACAGCATGTTTTCAAGCTTTAATAATGAGATCCTATTCGCCGCCCGCCTGCTGCTTGGCGGCGCCTTTGTCTTTGCCGGCCTACGCAACATTCAGAACGCGGCGTTGGTGAGCCAATTGATGACGACGCGCGGCGTGCCGCAGGCGCGGCTGGTGCTGTGGCTGGGGATCGTCCTGCAGATCATCGCCGGAGCGCTGGTGATCGCAGGCATCTGGACCGCTCTGGCGGCGGCATGCCTGATCCTGTTCCTGATTGTCGCTACGCCGATGTTCCATAACTTCTGGGATCATCAGGGCCCGGAGCGCGCGTCCCGCATCAATGGCTTTGTCGGCAACGTGGCGTTGACCGGAGGATTTCTGGCGCTGATCGCGCAACCGCTTTGACAACGACCGTCGCCTGGGGCAGCCGCTTTACGCCGCATACCGCAAACCTCCGTCGCAGGTCAGGACCTGGCCGGTGACGAAGCTGTTCGAAACCAGGAACGCAATTGCCTCGGCGACGTCCTCGGCGCGGCCGATGCGGCCGACCGGCGTCTTGCCGGCATATTCGGCAAACACCGCCTGCCGATGATCGTCGGGCAAAAAATCCCACCATGGCGTGTCGATGACACCCGGTGCCACGACATTGACGCGTAACGGCTTCAGCTCCATCGCCAGGATCGGAACCACGGTCAGTAGCATGCCGTTGACGGCGGCGATGCCGGCGACGCCGGGCGCCGACAACTGCGCCGACACCGCCGAGATGAAAGTCACCGAACCGCTCTTGTTCAGCGTCGGCAAGGCGGCCTGCAGGCAGGAGAGTTGTGGCCGGACCTTCTCGTCGACGCCACCGCCGATGTCGGTCAGGTCAAGTGTTTCAAACGGGCCGAGCCCCTTGCCGCCGCTAGCGGCCAGCACCAGGTGATCGAAAGGGCCGAGATCGCTGAAGAACCGGCGAACCTCGTCCGGCTTCGCGGCGTCGAAGGCAGCTTTTTCGACCGCACCGCCAAGGCTTTGCCATGCGTTGTCGAGCCTTTCCTGGTTGCGCCCGGTGATCGTCACCTTCATGCCCGGGCCGAGCAGCTTTTTCGCGGTGGCGAGGCCGATGCCGGAGGAGCCGCCGACGACCACGGTGTGATTGGTTTTCTCGATCATGAATTTTCTTTCTTCGATGTTGCGGAGGAGCGTGCGAGCCCGACAAGGCCGAGACTCAATTCGCGCAGCTGCTGCCTCGCCTTCGCCTCATAGGCTTGTGCATCGGCGCGGGATTCTCTTTGGCCGTCGAAATAGAGGCCGCTTCGCCCCTCTAGCGCCGGCGATGTGGCGAGGTTGATGATGGCCTCTGCGCCTGTTTCGACGGAGCTCCTGGGTGTGATGCCCGCCTGCCGCACCATCGTAGTGTTCATGTAGCTTGCCGGATGCAGGCTGTTGACCGTGACGCCGGTGCCGTTCAGCTGCTCCGCCAGATCGATGGTGAACATGATCTGCGCCAGCTTGCTCTGGCAGTAGGCACGGACGCCGTCATAGGAGCGGGTCAGCATGACGTCGTCGAAGTCGATCGCCTGCTGGCCGGCCGAGGCGACGTTGACGATGCGCGCCGGCGCGCTGGACTTGAGCAGCGGCAGCAGCTCCGTGGTGAGCAGGAAGCCGGCGAGATAGTTGACGGCAAAGCGCAACTCATAGCCGTCGGCGCTGACCTGCCGTTTCGCGTTTGGGCCGGCGGTGCCGACGCCGGCATTGTTGATGAGGACATCGAGCCGCTTGGTCCTTGCGCGCACGGCCTCGGCGAGGCGGCGGACTTCCGCCAGGGAGGAGAGGTCGGCGACCAGCAGCTCGGCCTTGCCGCCGGCGGCTTCGATTTCGGCCACGATCGCCTTGCCCCTTGTCGCGTCGCGGCCATGAACCAGGATGCGCGCGCCGCCGGCGCCGAGCCTTTGCGCGACGACGCGGCCGACGCCGTCGGTAGACCCTGTGATGAGGATTGTCTTGTCTTTCAGTTCCATGTTCGGAGCCTCCATCTCATAGCTTTGAGCGGAAAGATGGGGCACCAGCCCCTTGCCAAACAGTTCAAACTTTATCCTGGTATCGGTACTGCTATAATAGCGCCGATGGATTCCACCACGCATTCCGCCGAAGACAGCCGCCGCCGCGAGCTTGGCGCCTTCCTGCGCTCGCGGCGCGAAAGGCTTACGCCTTCGGCCACCGGCATCTCGACAGGGTTGCGCAGGCGCACGCCCGGGCTGCGGCGTGAGGAAGTGGCGATGATCGCCGGCGTCGGCACGACCTGGTACACCTGGCTGGAGCAGGGCCGCGACGTTCGGCCGTCGGCAGAGGTGCTGACCGCGCTCAGCCGGGCGCTGCGCCTGGACGCGGCCGAGCAACGGCATCTGTTCATCCTTGCCGGCCGACCGCAGCCGGAGCGTCGCTTCGACGCGCCGGAAAAAGTCGATAGCCCGTTACTGCACATGCTGCAGAGCCTGATCCTGCAGCCGGCCTATGTCCTTGGGCGGCGCTGGGACGTGCTGGCCTGGAACTCTGCCGCGGCAGCCGTGTTCGGCGACTATCGTCTGCTGGAGGGCGATGCCCGCAACATTGTCCATATGGTGTTCACCAGCCCGCAGCACCGGCGCCTGCTCGTCGACTGGGAGGAACTGGCGCGTGCCGTGCTGGCGTCATTCCGGGCAGAAAGCGCCAGATATGTCGGCGATCCGGATTTCGAGCGGCTGATCGCGCTGATGACGCGCTCGAGCCCGGAGTTTCGCGCCTGGTGGCCGCTACGCGACGTGGCCCGCAACCTATCGGGTGTGAAGCATGTCCGGCACCCGATAGCGGGCGCCATGGCGTTCGAGCATATGAGCCTGTCGATCGACGACGGCTCGGACATGAAGCTGATCGTCTACACGCCGCTCGCCGAGCAAAACTCGATCGCCAAGCTCGAACAACTGCTGGAGACGCTTCCGGCCGAGCGGCGCAGCGCGTGATGCCCATCGCTTCGCTGAAGCCTCAGCCCTTCGGCTTCAGCCCGTCAATGAACAGCTGTTCCAGGAACCTTGCGGCATCCTCGAAGCGGCCGTCGCCGCCGCGGTCGGGGCCGAGCACGGCGCGGACCTGGACGTCGAAATCGGCATAGTGCTGCGTCGTCGCCCAGATCGAGAAGATCAGGTGCCAGGGGTCGGTGCGGGCAATCTTGCCGGCGCGCATCCAGCCCTTAATGACGTTGGCCTTCTCGTCGACCAGTGTCTTCAATTCGCCCTCCAGCATCGGCATGATGCGCGGCGCGCCCTGCAGGATCTCGTTGGCGAACAGCCGGCTCTCGCGCGGGAAATCGCGCGCCATTTCGAGCTTGCGCCTGATATAGCTGCGCAGTTCGGTCAAGGGATCGCCAATGTCGTCGAGTTCGCGCAGCGGCGCCAGCCAGGTGTCGAGAAGCCGCTGCATCAGCGTCTCGTGGATGTCCTCCTTGCGGCGGAAATAATAGAGCAAGTTCGGCTTCGACATGCCGGCGGCTTCGGCGATCTGGTCGATGGTCGAGCCGCGAAAACCGTTGGTGGAGAAGACTTCGAGCGCCGCCTCTAGGATGAGCTCGCGCTTTTCCAGTTGGATGCGGGTGCGGCGAGGAGCGGAGCTTTCGACCGCCCCCGTCACCTCGAAAAACCTTCGTCGCGAGGCGTGTCTGGACCAATTCTCTGGACCAGTTTTTCTCCGCCCTGTGGAGCGCACTTCGAAAGCCGCATTTCCGCTAGTAATCCCTTGACCGCTGATAAGGCGGTGCTAACGTTTGTCCAACCGGTCAAAAATTTGCGTAGCACGAAAACGCAGCAAAGACCAAGGGTTGGAAAGACCAGGCGTTAGCCGCACCGAAACGGGTTACAAGGGGAAGTGTTGGTCATGTCCAACCGGCTGAAAGTCACGCCGAACGATCTCAGCGCATTCTGGATGCCGTTCACGGCAAACCGGCAGTTCAAGCAGGCGCCGCGCATGTTTGTGTCCGCCAAGGACATGCATTACACGACCAGCGACGGGCGCAAGGTTCTCGACGGCACCGCCGGCCTGTGGTGCGTCAATGCCGGCCACTGCCGTCCGAAAATCACCGAGGCGATCCAGAGCCAGGCGGCAGAGCTCGATTATGCGCCGGCGTTCCAGATGGGTCACCCGATCGTGTTCGAGCTTGCAAATCGGCTGGTCGATATCGCGCCGAAGGGCATGGACCATGTGTTCTTCACCAATTCTGGATCGGAATCGGTCGAGACCGCGCTGAAGATGGCCATCGCCTATCACCGCGCAAAAGGCGAGGGCTCGCGCACCCGCCTGATCGGCCGCGAACGCGGCTATCACGGCGTCAATTTCGGCGGCATTTCGGTTGGCGGCATCGTCACAAACCGCAAGATGTTCGGCACGCTGCTCGGCGGCGTCGATCACATGCCACACACGCATCTGCCGGAAAAGAACTCCTTCACCAAGGGCGTACCCGAGCATGGCGCCGAACTGGCGAACGAATTGGAGCGTATCGTCGCCCTGCACGACGCCTCGACAATCGCCGCCGTCATCGTCGAGCCGGTTGCCGGTTCCACCGGCGTCATCCTGCCGCCGAAGGGCTATTTGCAGAAGCTTCGCGAGATCTGCACCAAGCACGGCATCTTGCTGATTTTCGATGAGGTCATCACCGGTTTCGGCCGTCTCGGCACGCCGTTTGCCGCCGACTATTTCGGCGTCACGCCCGATATCATGACCACCGCCAAAGGCGTCTCCAACGGCGTCATCCCGATGGGCGCGGTGTTCGTGAAGAAGGAAATCCACGACGCCTTCATGACCGGGCCCGAGCACATGATCGAGTTCTTCCACGGCTACACCTATTCGGGCAATCCGATCGCCTGCGCCGCGGCGCTGGGCACGCTCGACACCTACAAGGAAGAGGGGCTGCTGACGCGCGGCGAGGAACTGGCGTCGTACTGGGAGGACGCGCTGCATTCGCTGAAGGGCGAGCCGAACGTCATCGACATCCGCAATATCGGCCTGATCGGTGCGATCGAACTGGCGCCGATCGCCGGCCAGCCGACGAAACGCGCCTTCTCGGCTTTTGTGAAGGCGTTCGAGCGCGGTGCATTGATCCGAACCACCGGCGACATCATCGCGCTGTCACCGCCGCTGATCATCACCAAAGGCCAGATCAACGAATTGATCGACCATGTGCGCGAAGTGCTGAGGGCGGTGGACTAGATACTCCCCAACATGTAGGGGCGACGACGGGAACCGTCGTCCTAATATGAGAGTAAATGAGAGGAACTTGAATGGCCGCCCCCGGCGAGAATCTGCGAATCAATTCAGACCGTTTGTGGGATTCGATAATGGAGATGGCGAAGATCGGCCCCGGCATCGCCGGCGGCAACAATCGCCAGACCGTGACCGACGAGGACGGCGAAGGGCGGCACCTGTTCAAGCGCTGGTGCGATGAGGCGGGGCTCGAAATGGGCGTCGACGAGATGGGCACGATGTTTGCCCGCCGCGAAGGCACCGACCCCAGCCTGCCGCCGGTCTATGTCGGCAGCCATCTCGACACCCAGCCGACCGGCGGCAAGTATGACGGCGTGCTCGGCGTGCTCGGCGGCCTGGAGGTCGTGCGCTCGCTCAACGATCTCGGCATCAAGACCAAGCACCCGATCGTCGTCACCAACTGGACTAACGAGGAAGGCGCCCGCTTTGCGCCGGCGATGATGGCGTCCGGGGTATTCGCCGGCGTGCTCGACCAGGCCGACGTCTATTCACATGTCGACAAGGACGGCAAGAAATTTGGCGAGGAGCTCGAACGCATAGGCTGGAAGGGCACCGAGAAAGTCGGTGAGCGCAAGATCCACGCTTTCTTCGAGCTGCATATCGAGCAGGGCCCGATCCTCGAGGATGAAGGCATCGACATCGGTGTCGTCACCCATGGGCAAGGGTTGAAATGGCTGCAGGTGACGCTGACCGGCAAGGAGGCGCACACCGGCTCGACGCCGATGCCGAAGCGGCGCAATGCCGGGCTCGGCATGGCGCGGGTGATCGAATTGGTGCACGAGATCGCCATGGACTACCAACCCGACGCCGTCGGCGCAGTGGGCCATATGGAGGTCTATCCGAACTCGCGCAACATCATTGCTGGGCGCACCGTCTTCACCATCGACATCCGCTCGCCGGAAAAGGAGGTGCTGGACGCCATGGACGGGCGCATCCGCGAAGAAATCGACACGATCTGTGACGCGCTCGATATCAAATATCAAATCGAGCAGGTCGGCCATTTCGACCCGGTCACCTTCGACGCGGGCTGCGTCAAGGCTGTGCGGGATGCGGCGGAGCGGCTGGGATATACGCATCGCAACATCGTCTCGGGCGCCGGCCATGACGCTTGCTGGATCAACCGTGTTGCGCCCACCGCAATGGTGATGTGCCCCTGTGTCGACGGTCTCAGCCACAACGAGGCCGAGGAAATCACCAAGGAATGGGCAGCGGCCGGCGCCGACGTGCTTTTCCACGCGGTGGTGGACACGGCGGAGATCGTGGGGTGAGAGGTTTGGGCTGGACCAGACGGATTCTTGCGAAGAGGGACCCCCACCCTAACCCTCCCCACAAGGGGGAGGGAACTCCTGTCAGCGCTGATTTGCGGCAAATTACCAACGTTTCCAACGCCAAGGTCGTAAGTCGGATTGCGCGGCAGCATTCCCTCCCCCTTGTGGGGAGGGTTAGGGTGGGGGTCCCTCTTCGCAAAAAATTCATACGCGATTTCTTTGCCTTTGCGGGAAGAGATTGAGGGTGGGGGTACTCGTTTTGGCACCGACCGGTATCGACCCCGCCGCCATCAAACGTGCCAGGGCATTACGCCGAAACATGACGGACGGCGAACGCAAGCTCTGGTCGGAATTGAAAGAGTTCCGTCATCTCTACGGCCTGCATGCCAGGAAGCAGGCGCCGATCGGGCCTTACATTGCGGACTTCGTTCTGCATGAGAAGAACCTCGTCATCGAAGTAGACGGAGAGCATCACTTCACGCCGGAGCAAATGGACAAGGATCGGATACGCGATGCATGGTTTGGCCGGCAGGGCTATCGTGTGCTGCGGTTTTCGACCGGAGATCTGGCGGAATCTTTCGACGGGTGTATCGAAGAGATACTGCGGGAAGTTGGAGTCATGTAGAGGCCATTTAGAGCCCCGTTGGTCCTGACCCACCTGTAACACCGACAAGACGCTCACAAGAAGCGCGAGAGAACAAGGGAACAAGAAAATGACCAAAGTCATCAAGAATGGCACCATCGTCACCGCCGACCGGACGTGGAAGGCCGATGTGCTGTTCAAGCACGGCAAGATCATCGGCATCGGACCGGATCTGCATGGCGACCATGAGTTCGACGCCAGCGGCTGCTATGTGATGCCGGGCGGCATCGATCCGCATACCCATCTCGAAATGCCGTTCATGGGCACCTATTCGGCCGATGACTTCGAATCCGGCACCCGCGCGGCCCTTGCCGGCGGCACGACGATGGTCGTCGATTTCTGCCTGCCGTCGCCGCAGCAATCGCTGCTCGAGGCCCTGCAGATGTGGGACAACAAGACCTCGAAGGCGTCCTGCGATTATTCCTTCCACATGGCGATCACCTGGTGGGGCAAGCAGGTGTTCGACGAAATGGCCACCGTCGTCGACAGGGGCATTACCTCGTTCAAGCATTTCATGGCCTACAAGGGCGCGCTGATGGTCGACGACGACGAGCTCTATTCGTCGTTCCAGCGCTGCGCCGATCTTGGCGCGCTGCCGCTGGTCCATGCCGAGAATGGCGACGTGGTGGCCGCCCTGTCGCAGAAGCTGCTGGCGGCGGGCAACAATGGCCCGGAGGGGCACGCCTATTCGCGCCCGCCGGAAGTGGAAGGCGAGGCGACCAACCGCGCCATCATGATCGCCGACATGGCTGGCGTGCCGCTGTATGTCGTGCATGTCTCCTGCGAGCAGGCGCACGAGGCCATCCGCCGCGCGCGGCAGAAAGGCATGCGGGTGTTCGGCGAGCCCCTGATCCAGCATCTGACGCTGGACGAGAGCGAGTATTTCAACAAGGACTGGGACCATGCGGCACGCCGCGTCATGAGCCCGCCCTTCCGCAACAAATGGCACCAGGATTCGCTGTGGGCCGGCCTGCAGGCCGGGTCCCTGCAAGTGGTGGCGACCGACCATTGTGCCTTCACCACCAAACAGAAGCGCAACGGCGTCGGCGACTTCACCAAGATTCCGAATGGCACCGGCGGGCTCGAGGATCGTTTGCCGGTGCTGTGGACGACCGGCGTCAACACCGGCCGTCTGACGATGAACGAGTTCGTCGCGGTGACCTCGACCAACATCGCCAAGATACTCAACATGTACCCGAAGAAGGGCGCCATCGTCGAAGGCGCGGACGCCGACATCCTCGTCTGGGACCCGAAGCGCAAGAAGAAGATCACGGCCAAGAAGCAGCAGTCGGTGATCGACTACAACGTCTTCGAAGGTTTCGAGGTGACGGGCCTGCCGCGCTTCGTCTTCTCGCGCGGCGAACTGTCGATCGAGGAAAACGAGGTGAAGGCAAAGCCCGGCCATGGCGAGTTCGTCGCTCGCGAGCCGAACGCGGCGGTCAACCGGGCACTGTCGACCTGGAAGGAGATTTCCGCGCCGCGCAAGGTGGAACGTACAGGCATCCCGGCGACGGGCGTCTGAGCTTGGCGAGACACGGTGCGATTATCTCAATGGCTGCGGTGATCCTTGCCGCCGGGCCGGCGGCGACTGACGTCCTTGCCGGTCCCTATGGCAATGAGGTCGGTTGCGCTGGCGTACGGCTCGGTTATCAGGACAGCGACGATTATGTCGTGCTGACCGCCGACGGCGTCGAAACCTATGGCAGCGGCTGCGAGTTCGCACAGCGATTGACGACGATGCCCGGCACCCAGTTGTTGAACTCCACCTGTTTCGCCGAGGGCGAGGAGGGGACGACCACCGATGTCGTCAAGGTCGTCAACAAAGGAGGGGACGGTTTCTTCGTGACCATTCCCGGCCTTGAGGAGATTGGGCCGCTGAAATCATGTTCGTAACGGTGCCGATGACGGCCGCCGCCTCGATGCCGGCTTCAGGCGACCAACCCGTCCAGTTCCGGCAGCAGGACGACGCTTTCCTGTTCGTTGGGATCGGTGCGGGCAATGACCGCCGAGGCGGGGCTGTCGCTCAGATTGGCCGGCAGATGCGGCACGCCGGCCGGAATGTAGAAAAGATCGCCGGCCTTGACCACGATATGCTGTTCAAGCCGGTCGCCATACCAGGTATGGACTTCGCCGGAGAGCACATAGATCGCGGTTTCATGGTTTTCGTGCAAATGCGCCTTGGCGCGGGCACCCGGCGGCATGGTCAGCAGATGCATGCAGATGCCGGACGAGCCGACTGTTTCGGCGGCGATGCCGGCGAAATAACTCAGGCCCTGTTTGCCTTCATAAGAGCTTTCAGGGCGGATAAGATGGCACGTCGGTTTGGGCGACATCGGGGCAACTCCGGGCGTCTATCTGATGGGACAAGGGCGCGTCGATCTGGGGCGAGTAGGACTGGGCGAGTGGAAAGCAACATCGAGGTAAAATCAATGGGATTCCGGCCGGCGCCGCAGTGGCCGGAAGCGACAGGCTACGGCCGATGACGGGAGTATCGCCAGCCGTTGTTTCGGCAAGCAAGCTTGGCCTGACCTTCCAGACCAACGATGGTCCGGTGCAGGCGCTGTCTAATGTCGACCTGACCATCGGCAAGGGCGAATTCGTGTCCTTCATCGGGCCCTCCGGCTGCGGCAAGACAACCTTGCTGCGCGTGATCGCCGATCTGGAGAAGCCGACATCGGGAGCCATCTCCGTCAACGGCATGACGCCCGAGCAGGCGCGCCAGAGCCGCGCCTATGGCTATGTCTTCCAGGCGGCCGCACTTTATCCGTGGCGCACGATCGAGCGCAATGTGGCGCTGCCGCTGGAGATCATGGGCCTGTCCAGGGCGGAGCAGGCGGCGCGTATCAAGCGAACCCTCGACCTCGTCAACCTCAGCGGCTTCGAGAAGAAATACCCCTGGCAGCTCTCGGGCGGCATGCAGCAGCGCGCCTCGATCGCGCGGGCGCTCGCCTTCGACGCCGACCTTTTGTTGATGGACGAGCCGTTCGGCGCGCTCGACGAGATCGTGCGCGATCACCTCAACGAACAGTTGCTGGAGCTTTGGGAACGAACCAACAAGACCATCTGCTTCGTCACGCATTCGATCCCCGAGGCGGTGTATCTGTCGACGCGCATCGTCGTCATGTCGCCGCGCCCGGGGCGTGTCAGCGACGTCATAGAATCGACGCTGCCGAAAAAGCGGCCGCTCGATATCCGCGAGACGCCGGAGTTCCTGGCCATCGCCGCGCGGGTGCGGGACGGGCTGAGGGCGGGGCACAGCTATGATGATTGAGGCGGCGCGGAACGGGCTTGCGCGTTCGACACAGGAGGTGCATCGCCCTCGCGAGGGAGGCGCTAACCGTGAATTCGTCATCCTAGGGCGGAGCCGCCGCGAAGCGGCGTGCGCAGACCCTAGGATCCATGCCGTGACGTCGGCCGAAACGCGCAAGCGGTCGAGAATAAGCGCCGGGCAAGCCACCGCAAGCGCCGTTCCTTCCAGAGAGGGAGCTATTTTCAGCACCGCTTCGGAACGGGAAGGTAACGGCATGGATCCTAGGGTCTGCGCCGCGTCGCTTCGCTCCTCGCTGCGCCCTAGGATGACGAAGGCGTGGTTGGGCGCTCTCTTTACGCACGCCGCTTCGCGGCTGCTCCGCCCTAGGATGACGAAAGAAACGATTGCCGGGGCGAAAGTACCCGGCCTCCGCTTCGCTCCAGCCACCCTCTCCCCGTTGGGGAGAGGAGGGCGCTTACCCGGCGAGGCCTGCTAGAATGGACTCGTTTCGCGACAAGATCGTTCCGGTGACCGCTATCCTCCTGGGCGTTGTCGTCGTCTGGTACGTTATGGCTGTCATCCTCAACACGCCGTTCCAGCGCGATCTCGACCGCCGCGCCAATCAGACACCCGGCGTCGTCGAGTTCATCGGCAAGACGCTGGCGCAGCCGAAGCCGACGCTGCCGGCGCCGCATCAGGTGGCAGTGAATTTTTTCGAAAACACCTTTCTGCGCAGCATCACCTCGAACCGCAGCCTTGTCTACAATGCCTGGGTGACGCTGTCGTCGACGCTGCTCGGCTTTGCCTTCGGCACGGCGCTCGGCATCGTCATCGCCGTCGGCATCGTGCATGTGGCGACGCTCGACCGCAGCCTGATGCCGTGGATCATCGCCTCGCAGACCATTCCGATCCTGGCGGTGGCACCGATGATCATCGTTGTGCTGGCTGCTGTCGGCATCACCGGGCTGATCCCGAAGGCGCTGATCTCGACCTATCTGTCGTTCTTCCCGGTGGCGGTCGGCATGGTGAAGGGGCTTCGCTCGCCCGAGCTTACCCATCTCGACCTGATGCACACCTATAATGCCAGTCCTTCGCAGACCTTCTGGAAATTGCGGGTGCCGGCCTCGGTGCCGTTCCTGTTCACCTCGATGAAGGTGGCGGTGGCCGCCAGCCTGGTCGGCGCCATCGTCGGCGAGCTGCCGACCGGCGCCGTCGCCGGCATCGGCGCCAAACTGCTCGCCGGCGCCTATTACAGCCAGACCATCGACATCTGGTCGGCGCTGGTTGCCGGGTCGGTGGTGGCGGCGCTGCTGGTTATGCTGGTCGGCATTGCCGGGCGCCTTGTCGACCGCGCCATGGGCGGGAGGCCGGCATGAGCTCCATCCTGAGCCTTTCCTCAATCACGCCTCGATCCTGGCAGGGGTATGCCGCGCTTGTCCTGTTTGTCGGCGCGCTGCTTGTTTTGCCGCTCGTCAGTGCTACGCCCGGTTATGGCATAGCGACTACGGTTTCGATTTTCATTCTGCTGCTCGTGGCAATCGAGGCCGACAACTTTCCACCGATGATCGGGGTGGTGTTGCTGTTCCTTGGCGCGCATGGCGCGGCGTGGATGCTGCTCGCCGGCATAACCGGCAATGAGGGCAGCGCTCGCGCATCCTTCTATCTGCTGCTCGCCGCGGCGTGGTTTTTGGCCTGGCGCTGCGTAACCGTGTTGTCGTCGTTTCGCCCGATATCGCGCTGGGCGTCAACCGCCCTGCGCCTGATGATTCCGGCCATCTTCGGCGCCTGGATCTTGATCATCTGGGAAGCGGTGACGCGTGGTGCCGGCATTCCCTTCATCCTGTTGCCGCCGCCAAGCGCCATCGGTGCCCGCATCGTCGGCTCGCTGCCGGTGCTGGGGGCCGATGTCAGGCAGACCATCTTCAAGGCGGTCATCTTCGGCTATGTGGTGGGCAGCAGCGCCGGCTTCCTCGTTGCCATCGCCGCCGACCGCGTGCCGTTCCTGCGGCGCGGGCTTTTGCCGATCGGCAACATGGTATCGGCGCTGCCGATCATCGGCGTCGCGCCGATCATGGTCATGTGGTTCGGCTTCGACTGGCAGTCGAAGGCAGCGGTGGTCATCATCATGACCTTCTTCCCGATGCTGGTGAACACCGTCGCCGGGCTTGCCGCCTCCGGCCATATGGAGCGCGACCTGATGCGCACCTATGCCTCGAGCTATTGGCAGACGCTGTTCAAGCTGCGGCTGCCGGCGGCCGCGCCCTTCATCTTCAATGCGTTGAAGATCAATTCGACGCTGGCGCTGATCGGCGCCATCGTCGCCGAGTTCTTCGGCACCCCGGTGGTCGGCATGGGGTTTCGCATTTCGACGGAAGTCGGCCGGATGAACATCGACATGGTGTGGGCCGAAATCGCAGTTGCAGCACTTGCGGGTTCGGTCTTTTATGGCGTGGTCGCTTTTTTCGAGAGAGCAATCACGTTTTGGCATCCCTCTGTCCGTGGTGGATAGGGGCGGTGGGTTTAGGGCGCTAACTTCAGAGGGTAAAAACATGAAAAGACTAGTTGTTTCGATGCTGGCCGGCGCAATGTCGCTCGCTGCATATCAGGCCATGGCGGCGGACAAGGTGACGCTGCAGCTGAAATGGGTCACGCAGGCCCAGTTTGCCGGCTATTATGTCGCCAAGGACAAGGGCTTCTATGAGGCCGAAGGCCTGGACGTCGAGATCAAGCCCGGCGGTCCCGATATTGCGCCGGAGCAGGTCATCGCCGGCGGCGGCGCCGACGTCATCGTCGACTGGATGGGCGGCGCGCTAGCTGCCCGCGAAAAGGGCGTGCCGCTGGTCAACATCGCCCAGCCGTTCAAGAAAGCCGGTATGGAGTTGGTCTGCCCGAAGGACGGGCCGGTCAAGACAGAAGCCGACTTCAAGGGCCACACGCTCGGCGTCTGGTTCTTCGGCAACGAGTATCCGTTCTATGCCTGGATGAACAAGCTTGGCCTCAAGACCGATGGCGGGCCGGACGGCGTCACCGTGCTTAAGCAGAGCTTTGACGTGCAGCCGCTGATCCAGAAGCAGGCGGATTGCATTTCGGTGATGACCTATAACGAGTACTGGCAGCTCATCGACGCCGGCTACAAGCCGGAAGAGCTGACCGTCTTCAACTATTCCGCCATGGGCAACGATCTGCTCGAAGACGGGCTCTATGCCCTGGAGGACAAGCTCAAGGATCCGGCCTTCGAGGACAAGATGGTGCGTTTCGTGCGCGCTTCGATGAAGGGTTGGAAATACGCCGTCGACAATTCCGACGAAGCGGCTGGCATCGTCATGGACAATGGCGGCCAGGACGAGAATCACCAGAAACGCATGATGGGCGAAGTCGCCAAGCTGATCGACAATGCCGATGGCAAGCTCGATCCGGCGACCTACGAGCGCACCGCCAAGGCGCTGCTCGACCAGAAGATCATCAGCAAGGAGCCTACCGGCGCCTACACGACGGCGATCACCGACAAGGCCATCAAATAGGGCTGTCAAACTGGCTTGTAGCGGAAAAGGGGCGGGCGACCGCCCCTTTTTAGTGGGATGTAAAATGAACGTTACCGGCGGAAACATCCGCTCGCAAAATCGTTGTGCCGGTGCATCCGCCTCAAGGGTGTCACAACGGAGGTTTCCATGCGCATCCAGTCCTTCACGCCGATGCTTTCGGCGCTGGCCATTTCTGCAGCCATCTTCTCTGCTTCACCGGCCTTGGCCGAAATCATAAAGATGACGGCGACGCTCGATGGTGCTCAGCAGAGCCCACCCGTCACAACGAAGGGCAAGGGCACCGCCACGCTCAGGTTCAACACCACAACCAAGAAACTCAGCTGGACAGTGAGATATTCCGGCCTCAGCGGGCCGGCGAAGGCCGCACACATTCACGGCCCGGCGGCAAAGGGCGAAAACGCCGACCCGGTGATACCGTTCGAAGGCAAGCTGAGGAGCCCGATCAAGGGCTCGGCGACGTTGACCGATGCCCAGGCGACCGATTTGGAGGCGGGCAAGTACTACGTCAACATCCACACTGCGGCCCACGCGGATGGCGAGATCCGCGGGCAGATCGAAAAGGCGCCGTCGACGATGTAGCGCAGCGATCATAGCGCTGCATCAACCTGTTGAAGTTTGGGAAGGGATTCGACCTTCCCGTTGGCGCTCAGGCCCTGTCCCGTATCTGGGTCATGGTCCGCGTCGGCGTGATTGCCTCGGGATCGAGCCTGATCTCGACGATCGACGGTTTGCCGCTGGCGCGGGCGCGTTCGAAGGCCGGCGCGAAGTCGGCGGTCCTCTCGACTGTTTCGCCATGACCGCCATAGGCACGCGCGAGCGCCGCGAAGTCGGGATTCTTCAAATCCGTGGCGACGACACGGCCGGGATATTCGCGCTCCTGGTGCATGCGGATCGTGCCGTAGATGCCGTTGTTGACGACAATGACGATAATCGGCAGTGCGTATTGCACGGCGGTGGCGAATTCCTGGCCGTTCATCAGGAAACAGCCGTCGCCGGCGAAGGCGATCACGTCGCGGTCGGGGAAAAGCTGCTTGGCGGCGACCGCCGCCGGCGTGCCGTAGCCCATCGAGCCGGATGTGGGTGCTGCCTGCGTGCCGAAACGCCGGAAGCGATGGTAACGATGCACCCAGGTGGCGTAGTTGCCGGCACCGTTGGTGAGGATGGCGTCGTCAGGCAGCATCGTTTCGAGATAATTCATGATCGGCCCCATCTGGACGGTGCCGGGGCCGCTCTCCGGAGGCGTCGACCAGTCGAGATAAGCGGCGTGCAGCTTCGCTGCCTCAGCCGCCCACACCGGCCCCGCGGCCGGCTTGCGTCGGGCAAAGGCTTCGACGAAAGCGGCAGGCGAGGCATTAATCGCCAGCGCCGGCCGATAGACGCGGCCGAGCTCGCCGGCGTCGGCATGGACATGGACCAGTGTCTGGTCGGGGTAGGGGCTCTTCAGCAGCGTGTAGTCGGATGACGGCATCTCGCCCATACGGCCGCCGATGAGCAGCACAAGGTCGGCCTGCTTGATGGCGGTTGCTACCTTGGGGTTGATCCCGATGCCGACATCGCCGGCATAGTTCGGGTGGAGATGGTCGAACAGCATCTGGCGGCGGAAGGAGCAGCCGACCGGCAGCGACCAGGCTTCGGCTATCGTCCGCATCCGTGCAACGGCCGGCGCGTCCCAGCGCGTACCGCCGAGGATGACGAAGGGCCGCTTTGCCTTGTTGAGCAACCCTTCCAGCGCGTCGAGCTCGACTTCGCCGGGCCGCGTCTCGACAGGGGTGTAATGCTGGGCTTCCGGTGCCTCGGCGAGGCTGGTCAGCATGTCCTCGGGCAGCGAGATGACGACCGGGCCGGGCCGGCCGGAGGTCGCCACCGAAAAGGCCCGCGTGACGAATTCAGGGATGCGTGCGGCGTCGTCGATCTCGACCACCCATTTGGCGATATCGCCGAAGAACCTGACGTAGTCGACTTCCTGGAAGGCCTCGCGCCCCTTGGCGTGGCTGGCGACCTGGCCGATGAACAGGATGAGGGGGACCGAATCCTGCATCGCGATGTGGATGCCGGCCGAGGCATTGGTGGCGCCGGGGCCGCGGGTGACGAAGCAGATGCCGGGCCTGCCGGTCAGGCGGCCGTGGCAGTCGGCCATCATCGCGGCACCACCCTCCTGGCGGCAGACGATGGTGCGGATCGGTGAATCATGCAGCGCGTCGAGCACCGCCAGATAGGATTCGCCGGGTACGCAATAGATACGGTCCGTTCCGTTGGTTTCGAGCGCATCGACGATGAGTTGTCCGCCGGTCTTCATTTTCCTGACCTCTCCAGTTCGGCAAGGATTTCTTCGGTGTGTTCGCCGAGACGCGGTGACGGACGTTCATAGACCAGCGGCGTGCCGGACATGACCATCGGCGCCCGCACCGAGGGCAAGAGATTGCCATGGCCGTCATTGAGGTCGAGCCGCATGCCGCGCGCGATAGTCTGCGGGTCGGCAAACATCTGGCCTATGTTGTTGATCGGGCTGGCCGGCACGCCGGCGGCTTCGAGCCTGGCCAGCAGCGGATCGCGATCGAAGGCCTTCAGCGCCTCGATCATGTGCTCGCGCAGCTTCGCCCGGTTGGCGACGCGGGCTGGATTGGTAGCGAAGTCAGGGTTCGACGCCAGCTCGTCGAGGCCGACGGCAGCGCAGAACTTTGCGAACTGGCCGTCATTGCCGACCGCCAGGATGATGTGGCCATTTTTCACCGGCACCACTTCGTAGGGCGCGATGTTCATATGCGCATTGCCCATCTGCACCGGCGACTGTCCGGAGACGAGGTAGTTGAGGTTCTGGTTGCCGAGCGTCGAGATCTGGGTGTCGTAGAGCGCCATGTCGATATGCTGGCCTTCGCCGGTCTTCTCGGCATGGCGAAGCGCCGCCTGGATGGCGATGACCGAATAAAGCCCGGTGAAAACATCTGATATAGCGACGCCCGCCTTTTGAGGTTCGCGCCCGGCTTCGCCGGTGATCGACATCATGCCGGCCATGCCCTGGATGATGAAATCATAGCCGGCGCGCGGCGCATACGGCCCCGACTGGCCAAAACCGGTGATCGAGCAATAGATCAGCCGTGGGTTGATTTTCCTCAGGCTGTCATAATCGAGGCCGTATTTCTTCAGTCCGCCGACCTTGAAGTTTTCGATCAGCACATCCGATGTCGCGACCAGCCGGCGCACCGTCTCGGCGCCCTCGGGCGTCGAGAAATCGATGGCGATGGAGCGCTTGCCGCGGTTGCAGGAATGGTAATAAGCGGCTGAAAGGTTCTCGCCGTCATGGCCGATGACGAAGGGCGGTCCCCATTTGCGGGTGTCGTCGCCACCGTCCGGGCTCTCGACCTTGATCACGTCGGCGCCGAGGTCGGCAAGCAGCTGTCCGGCCCATGGCCCGGCGAGGATGCGTGCGAGTTCGATGACGCGGATGCCTTTGAGCGGAGGCTCAGTCATGGATCACCGTGGTTGATCGAAAGTGCAGCCTCTATCAATCCCGCGCGCCGCTGTCACGGCCCTTGCAATGGGCCAGTATCACCGTGCCCTCAGCACGCGATCGGCCCAGGCGGCAAAATCGTCCATGATGACGTCTCGGTTGATCTCGTTCAGGCTTTCGTGGCGGGTTTTGGCGTAAACCTTTGAAACGAGATTCGAAAAGCCCATCATGTGCATTCGGCCGGCAAGATGGCTGACCGCCTTGCCGCCGTGCGAGGCCGGATCTTGCTCGCCTCCGACCAGATTGACGAACAGGTCGCGCCGCACGCCGGAGAAATTGCGGTCGCTGCCGCAATGCAGCGTCATCTTGACGATGTCCTGCCACATCGACACCGATGCGTCCCAGCCGCAGAGCGGGTCGGCGATGTACTTCTCGACTTCGGCGGCATCGCGCGACAGCCAGTCGAATGGCGTCCGGCGATCGGGCACTGCCTTGCCCCAGGCCCGGAACGTCAGCCGGGGCAGCATGCGCGACGGTACGTCTGAGCCAAGCCGGAACCTTTCCCAGGCAAGCACGCCCAGCGCGATTTGGCCGAGCCGTCCGGCCGAGAAATTGCCGTTCCAGATCGCGGTGGCATGGATGCGCGCCGAGTGGTGGAGGACAAAGTTCAGCGCGACCGACGCGCCCAAGGAGTGGCCGAAGACGATGACCGGCAGGCCAGGTTGTTCCCTGGCGATGAGATCATGGACGGCGGCGACATCGGCGATGACCTTGGCACCGCCATCCGCATCGGCGAACCTGCCCGGTGGCGCATCGGGCGCCTTGGTGGCGCCGTGGCCACGGTGATCGTGCGCGTAGACCTGGTAGCCGCGCTCGCCGAGGAAATCGGCGAAGCGGGCATAGCGCGCCGCGTGCTCGGCCAGCCCGTGATTGATCTGGACAATGGCGCGCGGTTGGCCGGTGGCGTGTTTCACATAAAGGTTGAGCTCGGCGCCGGTCGGCGATGCCAGCATCCTCTGCTTGTCAAATGGCATGTCTCGCTCCCGTCGGCGACTGTTGGGCGACGCGGCGATCGACGTCAAGAGACGTAGGTACCCATTCGACGGCAATTGACAGTATACTGTCAATGTGATTACATGACAGCATACTGTCAAATTGTCAGCGGCAGATTGCGGGTATGACTGTGAAAACCACCGGGGCCATTTCGCGGCGTGCAATCTTGCTGGCGGGCTTCGCCTTCACGACGGCCACCCTGTTGTCAGGGATTGCTGCGTTCAGTCAGGAAACCAGGGAGATGACCATGATGACGTCCACTGTTCCAGGCCCGCAAGGCCAGCTTGCCACTTACAGGATCAACGCTGGCAATGGCCTGCCGATCATGTTCCTGCATGGAGATTGCAGCCGCGCTTCCCACTGGGACCGCGTGATGCAGCTCTCCGTCGAAGGCCGCGAGGCGGTAGCCTTCGATTTTCGCGGTCATGGCGCCTCCGCGCCGGCGCAGGACGGTGACTACGGTTATGACGGTCGTGCAATGGATGTCGGTGCCGTGGCCGACGCGTTTGGCCTGAAGCGGTTTCTCATTGTCGCGCACAGCGGCGGCGGTGGCGTGGCGCTCGCTTATGCCGCCAGCCATGCCGACCGGGTCGCCGGTGTCTTGCTCGTCGACCCGGCGACCGATCCTCGTGCGCTGCCGCAGGCGATTCGTGACGGCTTTGTCCGCGATCTGGCCGGTCCGCAAGGCCGTGATGTCCTGAACGCCTATTACACGTCGATTGCCGGCCCTAACGCGGCTGTTCGCCAGCGTGTTCTGGCCGATGCGGCAGTGGTCGATCCGGCGGCGAGGGCAGGTGTCGGCAAGGCGCTGGCCGAATGGAACCCGGAGCCGGCACTCGATGCGTATCGCGGGCCTATGTTCGTTTTGGCTACCGAGGCCAGTGACACTCCAGCCGCGCTCCACCGGCTGCGCACGGACATTCCGCGCCAGATCGTGGCGGGCAGCGGCCATTGGGTGATGCTTGACAAGCCCGAGGTCGTAGCCGAAGCCGTTAATAATTTCGTCGCGACCATCGAGGCCGGCCAGAAATGACGACCAGGACCGAAGCGGCAAATGTGCTCACCGAACTGGTGCTTGCCGTGTTCAGGATGAACGGCAGTTTTCTGGACGCGGCCGACCGGCTGGCCGCTCCAACCGGGCTGACGGCAGCGCGCTGGCAGGTTTTGGGTGCAGTTTTGAAGGAGCCGAAATCTGTGGCCGACATCGCCCGCGACATGGGTCTCGCCCGTCAGAGTGTACAGCGGCTGGCCGACATACTGGCTGCGGAGGGGCTTGCCGTCTACGCCGACAACCCGGCGCATCGCCGCGCCAAGCTGTTGTCGATAACCGATGCCGGCCGGGCAGCGGTCAAGAATATCGGCACACGCCAGCATGTTTGGGCGAACCGCATTTCGGAGGGTATGGACGCCGACGCGCTGAAAGCCTCGCTTGATGTGCTGCGCACCCTGACGGAACGGGTGGAGGCGGGCGGATCCTGATCGACCACGCGGGAGCCTCTCAATGCGCTGGCGATTGTTTTTACGGCCGGCGAAAGAAATCGTAATTCTGACATGTCGCAAGTTTCTAGCTTGCGGCGTGATTCACGAGGAGTGCCGGAATGCGGATTTGGGCGATATGGGGGGCGGTGTTTCTTGCGTTTGGCGGCGCAAGCGCAGCGCGGGCCGATGTGAAGATGACCGGCTCTTTCGTCGCCGACGCCGCCTGTCCGGCAACGCAGGCGATCAAGAGCGGCAAGAATCCCGGCAATGTCTCGACCGCGGCTGGTCAGAGTTATGATCTGCTGGCCGGCAACAAGGACGCGCCTACTCACTATCTCATTCGCGTGCCGGGCGCCGATCCGGAGCGCCGCTGGGTCAAGATCAGCTGCGGTCACGTTTCGGGCGACAGCGCGTCGACGATGCCTGCTGCACCGGCGCCTGCCGAGCCGAACAAGCCATCGGCGTCCGGAAAGCCGGAATATGTCTTCGCGCTGAGCTGGCAGCCTGCTTTCTGTGAGACCAAATCCAGCAAGACCGAATGCCGGGCGCAGACCGCCGCCGGTTTCGATGCGACCCACTTCACCTTGCATGGATTGTGGCCGCAGCCGAACGGAAATTTCTATTGCCAGGTCGCGGCAAGCGACAAGGCGAACGACGATCCGGCACACTGGCGGGATTTGCCGCCGGTCACCCTCGACCCGAAAACGCGATCGGAACTCGACCAGGTGATGCCCGGCACCGCGTCCGCCCTCGAAAGGCATGAATGGATCAAGCACGGCACCTGCTACGGCAAGAGCCAGCAGGAGTATTTCTCCGACGCCTTGAACCTGATGCGCGCGATGAATGCTTCGCCGGTGCGCGATCTCTTCATCAAGAACATCGGCAAGCAACTGACATCCGATCAGATCCGCAGCACCTTCGACGTTACCTTCGGCAAAGGCGCGGGCGACCGGGTCCGCGTTTCCTGCGTGGTCGATCCCTCGAACGGCAGGCGGCTGATCGGCGAGCTGACGCTCGGCCTGACCGGCCCGATTGCGTCGAACGCCTCGCTCGGTGCCCTGCTGCTTGCCTCGGCGCCGACAGCCAAGGCCGGCTGCCCGAAGGGCGCGGTCGATGCCGTCGGGTTCCAGTAAACAGGCCGTACGCGACTGTCGCTTTGCACCGGGGATGGTATGATCCCGGGGGGTATCATTCGCAGGGGGTGGCGATGAGTGGCGTGACGAGCGGCGCGCTGGCGCGGTTGGCGTTCTGGGCCAAGGGCATGACGGCGACCCGCGACGGCCATATGGAGTGGCCGGGCTTTTCCTACACCGAAGTGGAGTGGGCGCGCATGGCCACGCTCGCCAAACCCGTCGACGGCGGCACGTACCAATTGTTCACGCTGGTCAACGCGGCGATCTTCATCGCCATCGCCGCGTTCGGGATATTCTGTATCTTCCTGCCGCTGGCGGCGCTGCTGTTCCCGCTACCGGCCGAAACCAGTGCGCAGAAGTTTTCGCTGCTCCTAGCGGCATGCGCCTTGCTGATCATCGGCATCGGCCTGCCTATCTCGCTGCGTCTTTCGACCGCGCTGGTGGCGCCGAAGGCAATGCGGGCCGCACTTGTCGCCGTGCCCGGCGATCAGGCGCTTGCGGCAAAAGTGTCATGGCAGATCAACCGGATCACGCTCGTGCTCTGCGGCCTGCTGGTACCGGGCATTCTTCTGTTCATTGCCTACGACATCGAAGCCGGCCCGATTATTACCGCGTTGAAATGGCTGGCGATCGCGCTGATGGCGGTTTCGGTTGCGATCGGCGCATGGCAGCGGCGCAAACAACCCTGATTGAGCCAATCGCAGGCCAGGGTAGCGTTACGCGCCGGCGCTGCGCTCCGGCCTGGTCCATGTGTTGCGCCCGTCTGCTTCGTTGCCGCCCGGTTCGCCGACAACGCGATCGCGTCCCGTGGATTTGGCCTTGTAGAGACGCTGGTCGGCCAGCGCGAAGAGATCGGCAAGGCAACGGGTCGTCTCGCTGACCGTCGAGATGCCGGCGCTGACGGTAATGTCGAACCGGCTGGTGCTCGCGGACGTCTTGACCGCTTGCCTGACGGTCTCGCCCAGCAGTCTGGCGAGCGGCTGCGGACGCCAGCCGAGGATGGCGAATTCCTCGCCGCCGATCCTGAACAATTGATCGTCGGTCCCGACAAGTTCGCCAAGCAAAATTGCCAGGGCTTTCAGCACCCTGTCGCCCTCGGCATGGCCGAAGCGGTCGTTGATCGATTTGAAATGGTCGACATCGATGATCAGCAGGCTGAGCGGCCTGGCGGTCCGCAGGCTGGTGGCCACGGCGGCCTCGCCGTCGCTGTCGAAGCGCCCCCTGTGCAGGAGGCCGGTGAGGCCGTCGCGACCGACATGCTCGACCAGCGCCTCATAGCGCTCGCGATAGGTCAGCGTGTCGAAAATGTCGGAAAGCCCGCGCGGCGCCGGCACCTGCCGCGCCTCGAACCACCTGATATAGGTGACCAGCATGGTGCTGTAGACCACGGCCGCTGCCATCTTGGCGAACCAGCCGCCGAAAAACACGGCGACCGGCGCACCGGTGACGAAATGCAGCGCCGTGAAAAAACCTGCCTGGTCGAAGGTGAGCACGCAGGCGACGCAGACCAGGATGCGGGTGAAAAGCGCCTTGCGCAGATATTTGCCGAGCTTTTCATAGAGCAGAATGACCAGGATGGCGTCGACGAACAGCAGCGTCGTGCCCCACACCATCAGCCAGCCCATCTCGTCGATGAAGCCGATGTCGGGAAGCTTGCCGTCGGGCAGCGGTGCGATGTCGTGCAGGCGCAGGATCAGCACGAGCCCGATCATCAGGGCATTGCCGAGCAGCAGGCCGTAGATCGGCTGGCGGACAGTTGCCGCGTCCTCCTTGATGTAGAGCAGGAGCAGCATGACCAGCTTGCCGGAAAAGAGCACGGCCGAACCCGGCGATACCATGCCGAACGGCAGCGCGACGTAGAAGACGCTGGCGAGATAGGTTTCCAGGAAATGCATGACGCCAAGGGCGCAAACAAAGACGCCGAGGCCGATGCGGCCCCTGAACCGGAAAAGCGTGACCATGATGCCGAAATAGAGAACCGCTTCGGCAAAAAGCAGGAAACTGTTCAACACGGCCCGATCTCTCTCCCCGAAATCGCGGCTGCCAGCGATTTCCTATCCAACATTGTTTGACGCGGAATGGTTAACCGGAGCTTTCGCCTGGGTGCCGGCACGAAATGAAGCGGCTAAGCGTTTGTGGGTGCGACCAAATCCGCTTGGGGCCAAAACTGTTTGCCGTTCGGGGCCGCATCGCTTACATAGCCCCCAACTTCCATTCAATCCGACATCAGTCGACTTTTCAGGGAAAGCGCGCGTGGCACGCCAGTTCATCTATCACATGGCCGGCCTCAACAAGGCCTACGGCACCAAGAAGGTGCTCGAGAACATCCATCTGTCCTTCTACCCGGACGCCAAGATCGGCATCCTCGGCCCCAACGGCGCCGGCAAGTCGACGATCCTCAAGATCATGGCCGGCATCGACAAGGAGTGGAGCGGCGAGGCCTGGCTGGCCGAGGGTGCTACCGTCGGTTACCTGGCGCAGGAGCCGGCGCTCGATCCGAACAAGAACGTGTTCGAAAACGTCATGGAAGGCGTCGCGGCCAAGACCGCCATCATCGAGCGCTACAACGAATTGATGATGAACTATTCCGACGAGACGGCGGACGAGTCGGCCAAGCTGCAGGACGAGATGGACCGGCTCAACCTCTGGGATCTCGAACAGCAGGTCGAGATGGCGATGGAAGCGCTCGGCTGTCCGCCCAAGGAGGCCGATGTCACCAAGCTGTCGGGCGGCGAGCGCCGCCGTGTCGCGCTCTGCCAGCTCTTGCTGCGCCAGCCCGATTTGCTGCTGCTCGACGAGCCGACCAACCATCTCGACGCCGAGACGACGGCGTGGCTGGAAAAGCATCTGCGTGCCTATCCAGGCGCGGTGATGATCATCACCCACGACCGCTACTTCCTCGACAATGTCACCGGCTGGATCCTCGAGCTCGATCGCGGCCGCGGTATCCCGTACGAAGGCAACTACACCAAATATCTCGAAGCCAAGGCCAAGCGGCTCAAGCAGGAAGGCCGCGAGGACGATGCCCGCCAGCGGGCGATCGGCCGCGAGCGCGAGTGGATACAGTCCAGCCCGAAAGCCCGGCAGACCAAGTCGAAGGCCCGTATCCAGGCCTTCCAGGATCTGCTGGATGCAGCCGACAAGCGGCGTCCGAGCGACACGCAGATCGTCATTCCGCATGGCGAGCGGCTCGGCAATGTAGTGATCGAGGTCGAGGGCCTGTCGAAGGGCTTTGGCGACACGCTTTTGATCGACGACCTCGAATTCAAGCTGCCGCCGGGCGGCATCGTCGGCGTCATCGGCCCGAACGGCGCCGGCAAGACGACGCTGTTCCGCATGATCACCGGCCAGGAAAAGCCGGACGCCGGCACCATTCGCGTCGGCGAGACGGTCAAGCTCGGTTATGTCGACCAGAGCCGCGACGCGCTCGACCCGACCAAGACCGTCTGGGAAGAAATCTCGGGCGGCGCCGAAGTGGTCAAGCTCGGCAAGTTCGAGGCCAACACGCGCGCCTATTGCGCGTCGTTCAACTTTCGCGGCGGCGATCAGCAGCAAAAGGTCGGCAACCTGTCCGGCGGCCAGCGCAACCGTGTGCATCTGGCCAAGATGCTGAAGACCGGCGGCAATGTGCTGCTGCTCGACGAACCGACCAACGATCTCGATACCGAAACGCTGGCCGCACTCGAAGACGCGCTAGAAAACTTCGCCGGCTGCGCCGTCATCATCTCGCACGACCGCATGTTCCTCGATCGTCTGGCGACGCACATCCTCGCCTTCGAGGGCGACAGCCATGTCGAATGGTTCGAAGGCAATTTCGAGGATTACGAGCAGGACAAGATCCGTAGACTCGGGCCGGACGCGGTCAACCCGCACCGCATGACGTATAAGCGGCTGACAAGATAGTCCGTGCGCCTCGTTTAGAATTCTCTGTCGAGTGTCTCTATGAAGTCCTCGGCGAGTTTGGCTGAAGAGAACCGCGCAACTTCCCGGTAGTCGGGGTGGTGTTCTGCCGTCGGTGGCGAGTTAAGGACTATAAACGCGTCGTTCTCTTGAACCACAATGTTGGTCAGATCGACGCTATCGATGGCTGTCGCATTGCGCGCTTGGCAATATGGACACTCGTCGTCACAGGCGCAGGACCAATCAGTAGCCCAATACCTGTGACATTTATAACATCTGTAGTTGTTGAGATACCAAGCCATTCTTAGACCTGACCAAAAACGATCTGACGTAGATCACCTGCGTTATCGCGCTACCTGATATCGACCACGGGACAGGAACCTAAGATATCCCTTGTCGCGAAGAAACTGAAGTTGTTGACGGATTTTAGGTCTAATATTCTGGTTGTTCGGGTAAAGGAGAGCCAACTGTGGCTCAAATGCGTAGGCCTGGTCGATGTCAAATTCGTCTGTGCCGATCGACTCGATACATCGCATGACCTCAACGAGCCATCCCCTGGTGTCGTGGGGCGCATCGCGTAGGAACACAGTTCGCTTCCAAGCTGCCAAAACCTCTTCTTTCGAGGTGATCACACCGTTTCTGACAAGGTGGATTCTTCCCGCTTCAGGGACCCGGCTAAGAAGGATATTCGAACCAATCCAGCCGGCGCGGCGTGCTGCTTGGGAGAGCGGCGTCCTGCGTTCTACGATTGCTGGCGTGAAAAAATGTTTTGGGATAACGCAGACGGACTCCACCAGTCGCTGGTTAAAATCGTATTTGAGTAGAAAAAAGTTGGGGTTCGTTGACGAATTCAGCCGCTCGATTTTTCTGCTATACGCACCATTGGCGAGTTTTCTGCCGAACGGTTTCTTTGCGCTTTTTAGTTCGTATTGATCATCGCACTTATCGCAGTAAAAATCGGCAACAGGGAGATTTGCCGGAAACTGCGTCAGGCGCGAATTCCCGCAGTTGGGGCAGTATAGCCATTCTGACGCCCACCGCTCCGTCCAGATTCTCGCGCTTTGCGAACCGCTGTCGTATGCTGCTTGAGTCTCTTGGAATCCCATTTTCATGGTCAAAGGGTCTACGCAATATGCGTGAACGTCAATCAACGCATGGCGGCGAGTCGTTATGACGGCACAGAAAGATTCACGGGGCGGAAAGTTAACTTTCAAAACAGGAAAAGACTGGTCCGCCGCCCTCTACCTGAAATTCGAGGATGAGCGCACGCGGCCGGCGCGCGATCTCGTTGCACAGGTGCCGGTGCCAGAACCGCGCCTGGTGGTCGATATTGGCTGCGGACCGGGCAATTTGACCGAATTGCTGGTCGAGCGCTGGCCGCAGGCGCAAATCAGCGGCTTCGATACCTCGCCCGACATGATCGAGAAGGCCAAGGCGCGCCTGCCCGGCGTCAGCTTTGCGCTGGCGGATGCGGCGGCGTGGCAGCCGACCGAACCCGTCGACGTGATCTTCGCTAACGCGGTGTTCCAGTGGCTGCCGGAGCATCCGGCAGTCTTCCAGCGGCTGATGGGATTCTTGGCTCCCGGCGGCGCGCTTGCCGTGCAGATGCCGGACAACATGGCTGAGCCCTCGCACCGGCTGATGCGCGAGACCGCGGCCGAGATGCCGTTCACCGAAAAGCTCGAGCGCGCGGCTCGCGCGCCGCTGCCGCCGGTCTCGTTCTATTACGACCTTCTGTCGCCGTTCTCGGATCGGCTCGATATCTGGCACACGATTTACAACCATCCGCTGGCCGATGCCGAGGCGATCGTCGAATGGGTGAAGTCGACGGGGCTGAAGCCGTTCCTCGATCCGCTCGACGAAGACGAGCGGCAGCTTTTCCTGAAGCGCTACACGGCCGGGATCAGCGAAGCCTATCCGAAAACGGCAAGCGGCAAGGTGTTGCTGCGCTTTCCCCGTCTCTTCATCGTGGCGCGGCGCGCTGCTTAGGAACTTTTAGACCCTTTCCAGGGACTTGATTTAAGCCGGCATAAACTGGCTAGGTGCAAAAGAGGTTGCGCCGAGCTTTTTGCGGCGCGACATGAAGCCGCAACGCCTGCGCACGGGACGAACTGAAAATGCATCGCGTCATCATCAGCGGCATCGGCGTTGAAATCCCCGGGGCTTCGATCACCAATGAGGAACTCGTCGCCAGCTTCAACAGCTGGGTGGACATGGAGAACGTCCGCCGCGAGGTGTCCGGCGAGCCGCTGCTGCAGAAATCGGACAGTGCCTTCATCGTCCATGCCTCGGGCGTCCAGACCCGCCATGTCATCGAACGGGAGGGCATCCTCGACCCGACCCGCATGGCGCCGCGCTTCCCGGCGCGGCCCGACGATGCGCTGTCGCTGGAGGCCGAATTCGGCATCGCCTCGGCCAGCAAGGCGCTCGATCATGCCGGGCTAAAGCCAGGGGATATCGACCTGGTGATCTGCTCGGCCTCGCATCATCAGCGGCCCTATCCGGCGATCGCCATCGAAATGCAGCAGGCACTGGGCACGAAGGGCGCCGGTTTCGACATGGGGCTTGGCTGCTCTTCGGCGGCGGCCGCGTTGCACATCGCCGTCAACCTGGTGCGGGCAGGGGCGCACAAACGCGTGCTGGTGACGACGCCGGAGATCATCACCGGCCATCTCAATTTTCGCGACCGGCAGACGCATTTCATCTTTGGCGACGCTTCCGTGTCGATGGTCGTCGAAGGGCTCGCCCAGGGCGAGAAGCGGCCGGGCCGATTCGAGGTGCTGGATACGCGTACCTGGACGCAGATGTCGAACAGCATCCGCACCAATCTCGGTTATCATACCCGCGCCACCCAGGACGATCCGTATATGATCGATCTGGAAGGCAATCTGATCAAGCAGATCGGCAACAAGGTGTTCAAGGAAGTCACCGTTGCCGGCCACAAATTCATCGTCGAGTTCCTGGCCGAGCACGGGCTGACGCCGCAAGCGATCCGGCGCTTCTGGCTGCATCAGGCCAATGCGCGGATGAACGCCATGATCCTGAAACTGTCGTTCGGCCATGACGTCGACCATGACCGCGCGCCGATGGTGCTGGAGCGCCTCGGCAACACCGCCGCCGCCGGCGCCATCATCGCCCTGTCGGAGAACCATGCCGACATGAAGGCCGGCGACTACGGCCTGCTCTGCGCGTTCGGCGCCGGCTACTCGATCGGCGGTGCGCTGTTGCGCATGCTCTGACTATTTCGGCGCGGACGGCACAGGCATTGGAGCGCGCCTGGCAATCGCATCAGTCCGCTTGATCGGAGCATCAGCGCTTTCGACTGGACCTGATGAGCTGACCGCAGCTAATTGCGCGTATCACGCGAGGCACGAACCCATGCCGGATCTTTTTCCCGAAGCCGAAACTCCGGTCGAGATCGTGCCCGCGCGAAAACTCGCCGCCAGGGTGGCAGCGCTTTACCTCGCACCGTTCGATCATTTCGAGACACGGGCAGTGGATACGTTGCAGCTCGGCTTCGACGGCATCGATGGCGATTTCCACGCCGGCACGACGCGGCGCTCCGGCGGGCGCGAGCCCTGGTATCCGCGCGGCACCGAGATGCGCAACGAGCGGCAATTGTCGATCGTGGCGGCGGACGAACTGGCAATCGTCGCCGAACGGATGGGCATCGCCGAGATCAAGCCGGAATGGATCGGCGCCAATCTCGTGATCGAAGGCCTGCCGCACCTCTCGATGTTGCCATCCGGCACGCTGCTGTTCTTCAAAGGCGGCGCAACCGTCAAGGTCGACGCGCAGAACGGGCCTTGCCGGATCGCGGGCAGGTCGGTCGCCGAGCATGCCGGGATAGCCGACGTCGAGGCCGGCGCGCTGCTGTTCCCGAAAGCAGCGAAGCGGTTGCGCGGGCTCGTCGCCTGGGTCGAGAAGCCCGGCACGATCACTGCCGGCGAGGAGATTTCGGTGCGCGTGCCGGAGCAGTGGATTTACCGGGCCTGATTGTTTTCTAGGCAAGGCGGCAAAGCCAGGCAAAGCCGCGCGCTGCGTATTTTGTTCTTGCTTTGTTCCGGCAGCTATGCTACTAATTTCGGCATGGTGCTAATTGGCTCCAACGATCCGCCCTCCGAGGCGGTTTTTTTGTTTCTGGCTTTGAAAGTTCCGATGTTGCCGGACTGACGTCGGCAGGACAGAGGGGGGCGCCGTAGAACTCGACGCGTGTATCTGCCATCGCTCTATTCCTCGTCCTCGTCATCGAGCAGACGGGTGGCACGCCAGCGGGTTAGCACGATGTTGGTTTGCTCGATGACGAAGAAGCGCGCGGAATCGCGGTCATAGCCTTCGGCCAGCAGCTTTTCGTAGTCGGTATGGGCGTGGCGAATATGCGCTATCGTCGCCAGCCACACCGCAATGCTCGGTGGCAAGGTCTTCATGTGCACGGCGCCGGCATCGGAACGGATCTTTTCCATGTCGGCATAGGGCGCCAGCGGCAGGAGCGCTGTCAGTGCCTTGGCGATGGCGCGGCGGCGGCCGGTCGGGGCGCTCACTGCCCGTCCGATCTGGACGACTCGTCCCGCCCGGCCATGGTCGCCTCGGCGAAGGCATCGGTCGAGGCGAAGTAGGGCTTGATGTCGATGACCGGCGTGCCGTCGAGCACGTCGATGGCATCGAGATCGATGCGGCCGGTATCGATATCGACGGCAACCAGCCTGGCGACATGCAGTCCGACAGGATTCGGCCGGGCAGGGGAGCGCAGCGAAAAGACGCCTTTCGGCTCTGTGGCATGGCGGGGTTTCTGGACAATCAGTTGCCGCGGCGCATGGTGCAGCCAGGACAGGACGATCACGTGGCTGGCGCGTTCCAGCCCAAGCAGGCCATCACGATAAAGCGGGTCGATGACCAAGTGCGCCGGCTGTCCCGTCTCCCGCGCGGCCTCCATGTTTTTGGGGCAAGTCTCCCGCGTGATCCAAGGCGAAGCGATGCGGCCGATGAAGACGACATGGCCATCCGGCGGCATCGTTGCCGGGTCGGTTTCCAGGAGCTTTTCGCCGCTGCGCGTTTCGAACATGGGCCTCGCCTCGATGCATCCGGCTTTGCGCGATCCGCTGCGCATGCGTCATTTTCTTGTCCGGAAGCGACATAGCGCTTGCAAACCCATCAAAACCGACATAAACATATGTTTATATCTTTTCAAAGAGAATGCTCGCATGCATGTCGCTCTCGACACGATGGTAGATACATTGAAGGCGGCTGCCGAATCCAGCCGGCTGCGTATATTGGCGCTGCTGTCGCGCGGCGATCTGACCGTTTCAGATCTCACCGAAATCCTCGGCCAGTCGCAGCCGCGCGTCTCGCGCCATTTGAAATTGCTGCTGGAGGCAGGGCTGATCGGCCGCTACCAGGAGGGCTCGTGGGCTTTCTTCCGGCTTTCGGATTCCGACACGTCGCGCGATTTTGTGCTCAGGCTGGTCTCCGGCATCCGCGGCGCCGATCCGCAGGTCGAGCGTGATCTCGAACGGCTGGCCGCGGTCAAGCGCAAACGGCAGGACCGGGCTGCCGAATATTTCTCGGTCAACGCCGCAAGCTGGGACCATATCCGCTCGCTGCATGTGCCGGACCGCGCCGTCGAAGCAGCTCTCATCAAGCTCGTCGGCAAGCGGCCGTTCCAGTCGATGCTCGATCTCGGCACCGGCACCGGACGACTGCTCGAGATCTTTTCGCCGCTCTATCGGCGCGGTATCGGCATCGACATGTCGCGCGAAATGCTGACGGTGGCGCGCGCCAATCTCGACAAGGCCGGCGTTTCGAATGCGCAGGTGCGGCAGGGCGACATTTTCGCGCCGCCGGTCGAACGCGACGCCTTCGATCTCGTTACCATCCATCAGGTGCTGCACTATCTCGACGATCCTGCCCGCGCCATCCGAGAGGCGGCGCGTCTGTTGCGCCCGGCCGGCCGGCTGGTGATCGTCGATTTCGCGCCGCACACGCTGGAGTTCTTGCGCGAGGAGCACGCGCATATGCGCCTCGGCTTTTCCGACCGGCAAATCGCCGACTGGTTCTCCGAGGCCGGCCTCGACCTCGAGGACAGCCAGGAATTCGAACCGCGCGGTGGCAACGAGGCCAAGCTCACCGTCAAACTCTGGCTCGGCCGCGATCGGCGCATGCTGATTGCCGAGCCTTCCAACGACAGACAACCGGCCAATGCGTATCCGATAGGGGAAACCGCCTGATGAACCAGTTCCGCTTCTCCCGCCGTCCCGACATCGGCGACAAGGTCAGGGTGTCGTTCGAGTTCTTTCCGCCGAAAAACGACGAGATGGAAGCAAGGCTGTGGGACACGGTCACCCGGCTGGAGCCGCTCAAGCCGAAATTCGTCTCGGTCACTTATGGCGCCGGTGGTTCGACCCGCGAGCGCACGGCCCGCACCGTCAAGCGCATCCTCAACGAAACGTCGCTGACGCCGGCGGCGCACATGACCTGCGTCGACGCGGCACGCCACGAGGTCGATGCGGTGATCCGGGAGTTCGCCGATATGGGCGTCAAGCGTTTCGTCGCCCTGCGCGGCGATCCGGCCGAGGGGGTCGGCGCGGCTTACCGGCCGCACCCGGAAGGCTATGCCAATGGCGCCGAATTGGTCGATGCGCTGAAGGGCGCCGGCGATTTCGACATATCGGTCTCGGCCTATCCGGAAAAACATCCGGAGAGTCCGGATTTCGCCACCGATTTCGACATGCTGAAGCGCAAGGCCGACAATGGGGCGACGCGGGCGATCACCCAGTTCTTCTTCGACAACGATCTCTATGAGCGCTATGTCGAGCGGGCACGGCGGGCCGGCATCTACATACCAATCGTGCCGGGCATATTGCCGGTGCACAATTTCACCCAGGTCGCCAACTTCTCGGCGCGGTGCGGCGCCTTGGTGCCGGCATGGCTGGCCGAGCGTTTCGATGGGCTGCAGAACGATCCGCAAACGCATGCGCTGGTGGCATCTGCCGTGGCCGCCGAGCAGGTGCTGGACCTGGTCGAGCGTGGCGTCGGCGATTTCCACTTCTATACGATGAACCGGGCCGATCTGGTCTTCGCCATCTGCCACATGATCGGCATCAGGTCGCACGAAGTCGAGGCGGCGGGATCCGCCGCGGCGTAAGGCGGCAAGCTCCTTTTTGAAATGTCAAAGATCGGGGGAATGCAAAGGCCGGGCAAAATGCCCGGCCTTTTCAATGGTTTGTAATATTCGGTGCTGGTCTTCCCCCGCTCAGCGGCCTTATGGAAGGACGCCCATAATGAGGGCGCCGATGAATGCAAACGCAGCACAAATCATCAATGCGTTGATCGGCCTCGTCAGTCCCATGTCATAGCCTCCTCTTAAGAGCTATGGCGAGAGTCTAGGGTCATTTGTGCCACAGGCAAGCAGAAACTTTGCTGCAATGCGACGAGATTGTGGAATTTGCGACCTGCCGTTTGCCGTTAGGTATTGAAACTCTTGGTCAAAAGCCGGCGTTGGACCTGTGAATAATTTGTGGCGAAGCCGGGGCAACAACGAGAATGGCAGCGCTACCGCAGCGGAAATCGGAATCGATTTCGAGCTGAGAGTTGGGGAACATGCTCTAACGCCGCCCGAACAAGCGACCGTCGATGGTGACGAGGCCGAGCGCAATCAGCGCCATGCCGCCCAATTCGAACAGTTCGAGCCGCTCGCCCAGGAACAGCAAGCCGAGCAGGATCGCACTGGCCGGCACGATGAGCGTGACCAGCGAGGCGTTGGTGGCGCCGGCCGAGGCGACGAGGTTGAAATAGAGGATGTAGGCGAAGGCGGTCGACAGCAGCGCCAGCGCCAGCACCGCCGCCCATACCGGCGGCGAAGCCGAAAACAGAGTGGCAGCGTCATAGGTGAACAGAACGACCGGGATCATGATGATGGTCGAGCAGGTCAATTGTCCGGCGGCAATGACCGGTGACGGCACACCCTTGAAGCGGCGGGCAATCATCAGCGCAACCGCATAGGTGACCGAGGCACCGATGAGCGCGAATTTCGCCCAGACCGGGCCGCCGAGCCCGGCAATCAGTCCAGGACCGATCATCACCGCCGTTCCCGCGATACCGAGGGCGATGCCGGCAAGCTTGTTCCATGACAGTTTTTCGTCGCTGGTCAGGGCGTTGGCGAGGATCAGCGTCCAGAACGGCGTGGTCGAATTAAGCACCGAGGCGACACCGGCGCCGAGCTCGGTCTGGCCGGCAAAGATCAGCGAGAAAGGGATGACATTGTTGGCGAGCGCCAGCAGGAAGAACAGTCCGGCATGTGGGAAGGCGAGGCGAAAGGATGGACCGCGAACCGCAAGGTAGAGCTGCAACGCGGTCGCCGCGATGGTGACGCGAAACAGCACCAGCACCAGCGGAGGAAGTTCCGACACCGCAATCCGGGCAAAGAAGAACGAACCGCCCCAGATGGCGCCGAGCAGCAGAAGTTGCGCCCAGTCCTTGAGCACCATCGGCCCGCGCATCGTGGTGGTGGCAGCTATCGCCATTGGTCGTCCTCCCAGACGAGATGCCTTGCTCTCTTCAGGCATCTGTTCACGCTCTACCCGGTCCGGCGGCAAGGGCCACCCGAAACCTGAGTGATGGCCTAGCTCGCTCATAACCGGCGCACAGAACGGCGTAGCGCCGCGAAGCCGGGGCGGCGAGACATAGAATTGTTTTCATTAGCCGCTAGCTTGGATTAATTGTGCGCAGCCTCAGTCAAGGGATTCGTCCATGCAGCGATTCGAAAATGCCCGCGAGGCAGCGCTGGCGCTTCGCCCGGACGATCCGATCTATTGCTTCCGCCCGCAGGTGCTGAAGGCGGACGCCAAACAGTTCATGGGCATGTTTCCCGGCAAGACCGCCTATGCGGTCAAGACCAATGGCGAGCAGATCGTGCTCAATGCGCTGGTCGAGGCCGGCGTCAGCGCCTTCGATGTGGCCTCACCCGGCGAATTCGCCGCCGTGCGCGCCGTCTCGCCGGACGCCGAGATGCTCTACATGCACCCGGTGAAGGCGCAGTCGGACATCAGGCTGGCGCTGGAAAAATACGCCATTCGCGTCATTTCGCTCGACCATGAGGACGAGATCACCAAGCTGACCAGGGTGGTGCGGGCTCTCGACATCGATCCGGGCGCCATCACCGTGTTCGTGCGCATCCAGACGAAAGGCTCGGCGGCCTACGAACTGTCGAAGAAGTTCGGCGCCGGACCGGCCAACGCGGTCGAACTGGCCGAACGGCTGAACCGGACCGGCTACAAGGTCGGGCTGTGCTTTCACGTCGGCAGCCAGATCGAGGATCCCGACACTTACGAGCGGGCGCTGGCCTCCGCCGACTGGGTGCGCAACCGCGTCGGCTTCGATATTGCCGGGCTCGATGTCGGCGGCGGCTTTCCCGCCGAATACGGTCATGATCCGAACAGCCGCAAGCCGGAAATGCCGTCGCTCGGCCAGATCATGTCGCGGCTGTCGGGCGACCTCCAGGAGTACCAATTCGACCAGATGCAGCTGGTGGCCGAGCCCGGCCGGGTGATCGTGGCGCGCTGCCTGTCGCTGATCGTGCGCGTGCTGCTGCGCAAGGGCAAAAGGCTCTACATCAATGACGGCATCTGGGCGTCGCTGTCGGATTCATGGACCGGCAAGATCACGCTGCCGGCACGCTTCATCCCCGATCCGGCGATCCGCTCGCGCAATGGCGAGGACAAGACCATCGTGCCGTTCAAGGTCTGTGGTGCGACCTGCGATTCCGTCGATATACTGTCGCGGCCGTTCTGGCTGCCCGAAACCGTCGATACCGGTGACTGGATCGAGATCGGCCATATCGGCGCCTATTCGCTGTCGCTCCGGACACGGTTCAACGGCTTCTATCCCGATACTTTCGTCGAGGTGGCGACGCCATTCGACGAAGGCGATGCACCGCAGGGGTTTGCCAGCCTGGAGACGATGGCGGATTAGTTGATGGTGAATGGAAGCGGTTCTTGCGTTCCGTCCGCTTCGGTGAATCGTCACCCTTCACCCTTCACCCTTCACCCTTCGCCCCCGAGTAGTCAGGCTACTCCGCCGCCGGCCTGGATGTTCTCGCCGGTCAGCCAGCGAGCTTCGTCCGAAGCCAGGAAAACCGCGACATCGGCGACGTCGCGCGGTGCTCCGATCCGGCCGAAGGGCGACATGCCTGCGGCCACGGCCCGGTCCCGCTCCGGAAGCAGGTCGGTGTCGGTGAAGCCTGGCGACAGCGCATTCACGGTAACGGCGCGCGGGCCGAGTTCGCGCGAGAGGACGCGGACGAACTGCTCGACGGCTCCCTTGCTGCCGAAATAGAGCGCCGTCTGCGTGAAGAACATCTTGGTTCCACCAGTGGAGACGGCAATGATGCGGCCACCGTCGCGAACGCGGCGCGCCGCCTCCTGAAGCGTGAAGAAGGTGCCCTTGGCATTGGTGCCGAACACATGATCGAAGTCCGCTTCGGTAGCCTCGACGAGCGGCTTTATGACGGCGACGCCGACATTGGCGACGACGATGTCAATCGGCCCCATCTGCCTTTCGGTTTCGTCGAACAGCCTGCGAATATCGGGGATGCTGGAGACGTCCGCCTGGATGGCGACGGCTTTTCCGCCATTCCCTTCAATGGCGGCAACGACTTCCCTGGCGGCTTTCTCGTTGCCGACATAGTTGACGACCACGGCAGCACCCTTGGTTGCGAGCCCCTCCGCGATGGCGCGTCCGATGCCGCGCGAACTGCCGGTCACAAGTGCGGTTTTGCCTTCGAGTGGACGATGCATGGCTGTTCCTTCCGTCTGGATACGGCCGCCCCGATCGAGCGGCGTTCCAGCGACAGCTAGGGGCATGCTATTGCTCAGAGAATAGCCTATTATGTAACTGACTTATTAAGCCTGGGGTACATAATGCGCGGAACCGAGTTTTCCGAACTCACGGCATTTGCAACAATCATCGAAGAGGGCAGCTTTGTCCGCGCCGCGGCCAAGCTCAGAATTTCGCCTCCAGCACTCAGCCAGACGATACGCGGGCTGGAAGAGCGTCTCGGTGTCCGCCTGCTCAACCGCACCACGCGCAGCATGTCGCCGACCGCTGAGGGCGAGAAGCTGTTTGCCCGCATCGCGCCGGCGTTCAGCGAACTGGAAGGGGCCGTCGCCGACGCGCATGCATCACGCGGCCGGCCGGCAGGCTCGCTGCGCATCAATGTTCCGCGCATTGCCGCCACGCGTTTCATCGCGCCGATCCTCGGTGACTTCCGCCGCGCCTATCCCGATATCGCCCTCACCATCATCGTTGACGACATGCTCACCGACATCGTCGAAGGTCGCTTCGATGCCGGAATCAGACTGGGTGAGCGGCTGCACAAGGACATGGTGGCGGTGAAGCTCAGCGAGGAACTCGAGATGGCCGCAGTGGCGGCGCCGAGCTATCTGGAGCATCGCCCGATACCCCGCCATCCCGCGGACCTGCATCAGCACCAGTGCATCAATTTCCAGTGGCCGAGCGGCGGCAATCTCTACCGCTGGGAGTTCGCCCAGGGCCAACGTGCCCTGGAAGTGGCCGTCAGCGGCGGCCTGACGGTAAACGATACGGACCTGATGATGGGGGCGGTTCTGGATGGGGTCGGCGTGGCGTACATGCTGGAATATCAGGTCCGGCCGTGGATCGAAGCGGGAAAGCTTATCCGCTTTCTCGAAGCCTGGTCGCCGAGATTTCCGGGCTTTTATTTATACCACGCGAGTTCCCGGCAGGTTCCCACGCCGCTGCGAGCCTTCATCGATTTCCTGCTTGCGAGGCGGTGATGTGAATAGTGAATGGTGGTAGCTCTGGTGCTCAAGTGCGGCTCCGGTGCTATTCTTTTACCATTCACCACCCTCACAGCCTGGCCAGCAGCTCCGGCGTCGGCCAGCCGTCGACCGGCAAGCCCAGCCGCATCTGCTCCTTGCGGATCGCTTCGCGGGTGTTGGTGCCGAGGATGCCGTCGACGGTGCCGACGTCATAGCCTCTCGCCTCGAGCTTGGTCTGTAGCGCCTTCATCTGGTCGCCGTCGAGGCCCGGGTCGGGGTTGCGCGGATCGAATCGCGGAGCGCCCCCCAGCCGGGCGGCAAGATTTGCCGCTGTCAGGGCATAGGTAAAGGACTGGTTCCACTCGAGATAGACGTCGAAATTGTCGTAGGTCAGGAAGGCTGGCCCCTTGCGACCCATGGGTAGCGCCAGGCCGGCCTTCAGGCCGTTGTCGAGAAGCGGCGTACCGTCGGGCCTGGTAACGCCCCACTGGCTCCATTGCGTCAACGGCAGCTTGTTGGTGCGCCCTGTCTGCTCCCACGGCAAGTTGTCGGGCACACGGACTTCCTCGATCCAGGGCTGGTCGCGCTTCCAGCCGCGCGACTGGATCTTGCTGGCCGTGCTCATGATCACGTCCGGCGCGCTGCCGCGCAGGTCGACCAGGCCATCGCCGTCGCCGTCGACGCCGTGGCCGAGATAGTCGGAAGGCAACATCTGCGTCTGGCCGATCTCGCCGGCCCAGGCACCGGTCACGTCGGCCGGCACCACGCCGCGATCGATCAAGATCAGCAGCGGAACGATCTGCGGCCGGAACAACTGCGGGCGGCGGCAGTCATACGAGAGGCTCACCAGCGCATTCAGTGTGTGAAAATCGCCTTGCACGGCGCCAAAATCGGTTTCAAGGGCCCAGAAAGCGGCAATGACCGGCGCCTGGACGCCGTATTCGCGATCCGCGCGGGCAAAGACCTCGGCATATTTGTGCAGATTGGCCGCACCTTGCTTCAGCCGATGGGACGAGATCATGCGGTTCGAGAATTCGATGAAGGTCTGGGTGAAGACGCCCTGGGCGCGGTCGCGTGCCAACGCCTTCTCATCGAGGGTGGCGTTTTCCAGCGCATCAAGGCCGGCAGCGCCGACGCCGTCCGCCCTGGCCTCCGCCGCCACGCCCTGCTTCCATGCCTCGAAATCGCCGCCGCATTGCTGTGCCGCGGCCGGCACGGCGCTCAGGAGCAGCGCCGCGAGAAGTCCAAAGCGCAATCGCATCGCCATCCTTCCGAAAAGATTACCAGCGGTTGCAGGCATTCGTTATTGGCTGTGTCGAAAAGCAGGCGGCAGGCCCGGTGTCAACGGGTGTTCTGCCGCAACCACTTCTTCCACGCGGCTTCGGAGCCGTTGAAGACGTTGATGTCGGCGTTTCCGGCCATGCCCGGCACGACGCCCGTTCCGGTATACTGCCAGAAGGTGAAGGGATGGCTGCCGTATTTCTGGCGCGGATGCCCGGCGACAGAGCGCAGCCAATAGGGGTAGCCGCGGAAACCCGACAAACCATTATCTTCGAAGAAGTCGAGCGACGTGTAGATGATCGGCTTCTTGCCGTAGTGTTTTTCGACGATTTCGAGGAACGTGCTCATCTCGCTGCGTACCGTGGCGGGATCGGGCCGCAGCTTGCACGTCGGCGATTTCGGGTTCCATTCCATGTCGAGGACCGGCGGCATCGCCGAGTTGTCTTTGGGCACGTTCTGGATGAACCAGCGCGCCTGGGTCGCGGCCGGCGTGCAAAAGTAGAAGAAGTGATAGGCGGCGCGGGGGATGCCCGAGGCCTTGGTGCGGCTCCAATGCTCGTTGAAAGCTTCATCGAACCGGTCTCCGCCCTCGGTTGCCTTGATGAAAGCGAAGGAGATGCCGCTGGCCCTGGCCGCCGGCCAGTCGATCGAGGTCTGGTATTTGGAGACGTCGGTGCCGTGGACGGCATAGCTCCACGGTGCGCCGCTATCCCATTCATGCGGGTCGGAATCGGCAAAACGGGGCGCGCGTACCGCAACCGTCGCGGCACTGGACGACGATGGCGTCAGATCCTCGACCGTCGAGCAGGCACCAAGCAGCATCAGCGTGATGAGGACCGCGAAACGGCGCATCGCTACTTCCCGAGCCGGTTTCAGCCGGCCGCTGATGGGTCTTTCCGCGGGTGGCCCCTCGACCGGGCGCAGCGTGTCTGAAACCGACTTACGCGACGCGCCTGGATCTTCGTTTCATGCATTTCCCAAACCGTTGCGCAGTTTTGGGACGCATGCATTCAAGCCCCGCCGGACGGTCACCCCACAGGATCGCCCGGTCTGTCCAAGCGCGTCGCTTCGACGCGCTTGGCTCTTTCGTCTGTGCATGTCGTGGTCCCAAAACCGCTGCGCGCTTTTGGGCGACATGCACCTGTGATCGCCGATCATGGTTGATATTCGGTTGACGGCGCTCGACAAGAGCCGCGATTTTGCCGAAACAATGGCGGCAAATCGATGACATAGATCGAGCGCGTCGGGGGAACTCAAAATGCAGATCCTTTTGAAGTTCGTCAAATGGCTGCTCGGCCTGGCTGTGCTGGCCGCCGCGATACTCGCCGGCTGGCTGTATTTCGCGCCGCCGGAACTGATCCGCGTCGGTTCCGGCTATGCGGCCAAGATCGTCTGCTCGAACGTCTTCATCGCCGGGCGCGACGCCAACGACGTGCTCGCCGTCGATGTGCAGGCGCCGGGTCATCCGCTGCTGAAGCTGATGAGAGTGTCGGTGGACAAGGAGAAGGGAACGGTTTCGGCGGGCCTGTTCGGCGCGCTCGGCAAAAGTGTCGCGGTCGCTCGCGAGGGGCTCGGCTGCGCCTCGGTTCCCGACGGGGATATTGCCGCCGCCAAGGTTATCGCCGGCGCTCCACCGACGCCGGCGCCGCTGCCCGATGCGATGTGGCCGGAAGGCGACGATGTCGGTGCCTCGCAGGATCCCGAGGTCGTGAAGGTCCTCGACGATCCAGCAATGACCGGCGCCGGGATGCGGGCGGTGGTGGTGGTCAAGAGCGGCCGCATCGTCGCTGAGCGCTATGGCGACGGCTTTTCCGAAAAGACGCCACTATTGGGCTGGTCGATGACCAAGACGGTGAATGCGGCGATCGTCGGCACGCTGGTGAAGGGCGGCAAGCTGGCGATGACCAACCAGGGCCTGTTCGGTCCCTGGAAGGGAGATGGCCGCGCCATGATCAGCCTCGCCGACATGATGGCGATGTCGAGCGGGCTGGAATTCAACGAGGATTACGGCGACGTCGCCGATGTGACGCGTATGCTCTATCTCGAACCGGACATGGCGGGCTTTGCCGGATCCAAGCCGCTGACCGGCGAGGTCGGCAAGGTGTTTTCCTATTCGAGCGGCACGGCGGTGATGCTGTCCCGATTGTGGCAGGACGCGATCGGCGACAAGGACAAGGCGCTGGCCTGGCCGAGGGCCGCGCTGTTCGATCCGCTCGGCATGCACAGCGCGGTGCTTGAAGCCGACGAGCACGGCACCTTCGTCGGCTCGTCCTATCTCTATGCCACGGCACGCGATTGGGCGCGCTTCGGCCAGTTCCTGCTGCAGGGCGGCGTCTGGAACGGCAAAGAGATACTGCCCGCCGGCTTCGTCGACTGGATGCGGGAACCGGCAACTGCCTCGAAGGTCTACGGCAAGGGGCAATTATGGATCGAAGGACCGGGCGACGAAGAAAACCCCGGCGCCGGCATTGCCGCAGGCCTGCCCAAGGACACCTATTGGATGGAGGGGCATGACGGGCAAACGGTCGCCATCGTCCCCTCGGAGCAGCTGGTTGTGGTGCGGCTCGGCCTGACGCCGGCCAGGCTCGGCTACCGGCCGCAGGCGATGGTGGCGGCGCTGGTCAAGGCGCTGCATTAGGCTGTATCGATACTAAGGTGATGCCGGCCTGCAAACGGCGGTTTCCTGCGCTTCCGGCCTTCGCCGGGCCAAAGCACTCATGAGCGGTCGTGGCAGTTAAGGCTACGGCCGGCGTAGGCCGGTGCTCACGTACCCTAAAGGACGCTCCGCTCCGGTTCTCGCAACCCCACCGTTTTCGACTCGGCCTGACCTGAATCTCAACACATCCTGGCTATCGACCTGGGCCGATTACGGCGAGCCACGCATAGCCGCGACAAAGCGTTTGGAAACGGAAGCTTGCGCCGGTTCTTGCAGATTCCGAATCCAGAACCGCGCGCAACGATTCACGCGGCTCGACGTGGAATTTTTTCAGCCAGCCGCGCAACAGCGTGCGGAACCAGCTGGGCAAGGCTTCCTGCTGGCCAAAATCGACGACGTGCAGCGAGCCGCCCGGTGACAGGGCAGCAAGTGCCGCAGACACCGTCTTCTCCCAGCCGGGGATCATCGACAGCGAATACGAGACAAAGACGCGGTCGAAACTTTTGACGCCGAACAGCGCCTTTGCGTCGAAATCAGTGGCGTCGCCGCGCGCCAGTGTGACGCGGCCGGAGAGGCCTTCGCGCGCGAGGGCGGCAGCGGCCGTCTCCAGCATCTCGGCCGAAATATCGAGGCCGAAGAAGCGCGCGCCGGGATAGCGGCGGGCAGCCAGGATAATGTTGCGGCCGGTGCCGCAGCCAAGCTCGAGCACCGTGCCGCCGGCCGGCACATCCAGTCCGGCGATAAGCCGGTCGCGGCCGAGCAGATAATATTTGCGGGTCAGGTCGTAGATGTGACGCTGCCAGCGGTAGACACCGCCCATCAGTTCGGCATGGCTGGCCGGCAATTCGGTCGTGCTCATGCGGACCGCTTCACATAGAGATGGAAGCCGCCATAGATGGCCGAGCGATCGCAGGCCGAAAACTCGCGCGAGGCGTCGTTCTCGTAGCGCCACTGGTCGAGCAGCGAATTCGAGACGCGGCCGGGCAGCAGGCTGGGTTCCGCCGCGGTACGGAAGATGACGCGGGCGCCTGTCGAGGCGGTTCGGGTGATCTCGGCCCACAACCCGTTGAGCTGGCCGTCGGTCATCCAGTCCTGTGCATCGAGCAGCACGAAGCGGTCGACCGAGCCGGCATCCTTGCCGGCAAGGAACTCGATCAGATTGGCGTGGTGGATGGCAACGCGATCGACATTGTTGCGGATCGTCTTGTAGTTGCGTTTTTCGAGGTAGGCGGGCAGGGCGGCTTCGCCCGGATTAGGGTAGCGGCGGGCGAAAGCCTGCCAGGCGAAATAATTGGTCTTCAGCGGAAAATCGCAGGCGAGCTTTTCCAGTCGTGCCTTCAGCACGCTGGCCATGGTGCCGTCACCCGAGGTGAGCAGCGAATCGTACTGGGCCGGCGGAATGCCGAGGCCGAACAGCGAGGCTTTTCGCGACGTCGCCCATTTCAGCAGCGGTTTTTCGAAGACCGGCGCCAGCTCTTCGTCGAAGAAGCGGCGCTGATCGGCGATGCTCTTGGCGTCCATGATGCCGGCCGGGTCGACGCCGAAAAATTTTGCGGTGCGGTGGCCCATGGCGATGAACAGGCCAAGCAGGCCGGTCTGGTAGAAATTGCGGTCGAAGACGGCGATGCGGCGACGACCACGCCAGTTGCGGCGCTCCCAATAATGGCGGCTGACGGGGTCGAGATGCGGTGCGATGAAGCGATCGTAGGCCTGCGAATTGTGCCCGGTCCCAGCCGCGCCGAAGAAACGGAACAGGTCGCCCTGCGACGGCAGGTGACGCACCGCTGCGAGCTTCATGCGGTTCAGCGCAATATGCGCGGCGTTGAGGTCGACGGCATCGATCCTTTCTGGCGACCGGGTGAGATAGGCGAGGATGTTACAGCCGCCGGAGGCAATGGTGACGATGCGGTGGCCCTTGCCGAGTTGCATTGCGTCCATGTCGATTTCGGGGTCTTCCCAGATCTGCGGGTAGACAAGGCCGGAGAACAGGAAGGCGAACAAGCGCTCGGAGATGCCAGCTTTCGACAGCGGGCGGTTCTGGTAGACGGCCTTGCCGACTTCCTTGCCGCGGCGAAAAACCAGTTCCCCAGAAATGTCCGTCATGGCAAGGCGATTCCCCGTTTGCTTGCCGCAAGCGGGTAACGCAGGTGGATGACAGGCCGGTGACAACCTGTTGAAGCGAGTTCAGGCCTCGCCAAGTCCGCCTGCGGTGGGTGTCGTCACAATGACTGCCTCGCCGGCGTCGAGCACCGTTTGATCGCAGGCTTTCAGCGTCTCGATCGCGCCGGTCTTGCGGCGGACCTTGGTCGAACCGGCCTCGCCATCACCGCCGCCGTCCAGCCCCCGCGGCGGGCGGTTGCGGTGCGAGGACAGGATCGCGCATTCCATCTTTTCGAGGAAGCGAATGATGCGCTTGGTGCCGTCGCCGGCATTCCATTTGCCTTTGCCGCCGGAGCCTTCGCGGATATGAAAATCCTCGAGCAATACCGGGAAACGCAGTTCCAGCACTTCCGGATCGGTCAGGCGCGAATTGGTCATATGGGTGTGGACGCCGGAGGTGCCGGCAAAGCCGCGGCCGTCGTTCATCCGGCCGGCCGGCGAGCCCGAGCAGATCGTCTCGTAATACTGGTACTGCTTGTTGCCGAAGGTGAGATTGTTCATCGTGCCTTGCGCATTGGCCATCGCCTTCATGGCGCCGAACAGCGCGTTGGTGACATGTTGCGAGGTCTCGACATTACCGGCCACGACTGCCGCGGGATAGGTGGGCTTCAGCATCGAGCCGTCGGGAATGATGATGTTGATCGGCCGCAGACATCCGGCATTCATCGGGATGTTGTCTTCGACCATGACGCGGAAGGCATAAAGCACCGCGGCTCGGGCCACCGGCTCTGGCGCGTTGAAATTGTTCTTCATGACCGGCGACGTGCCGGTGAAGTCGACGGTGGCTTCGCGCTTCCGCCGGTCGATAGTGATCTTCACTTTGATCTTTTGCCCGGTGTCGGTCGGATATTCGTATTCGGAACTGTCGGGCAGCCGCTCCAGCACGCGGCGCACGCTTTCGGCGGCATTGTCCTGAACATGGCCCATGTAGGCTTTGACCACATCGAGGCCGAAATGCGCGACCATCTTGCGCAGCTCGGCGACGCCCTTTTCGTTCGCGGCGATCTGCGCCTTGAGGTCGGCGATGTTCTGGTGCGGATTGCGCGCCGGGTAGGGGTGGTCGGTGAGCAGCGTCTCCAGGTCCTTCTCGCGGAACCGGCCGCGATCGACGATGCGGAAATTGTCAAACAGCACGCCTTCCTCGTCGACGGTGGTGGCAAGCGGCGTCATCGAGCCGGGCGCGGTGCCGCCGATGTCGGCGTGGTGGCCACGCGAGGCGACGTAGAAGAGGATGAGGGGTTCCTCCCCCCTTGAGGGGGAGGTGCCGCCGAAGGCGGCGGAGGGGGTCGCCGCGGCAGTGCTCGACACTCTTGGGGTGCCTTCTGACCCCTCTGGCCGCTTCGCGGCCATCTCCCCCTCAAGGGGGGAGATCAGGTCGAGCGCTGCTCCAGCGACCCCACTGGGCCGCTCCGCGGCCACCCTCCCCTCAAGGGGGAGGGAAAAAACAGGCGTCACCACGGTGATATCAGGCAGATGCGTGCCGCCATTGTAAGGCGCGTTCAGCGCAAAGACGTCGCCGGGGTGAATGTCGCCGGAATTGAGCCGGATGATGGTCTCCACCGAGCGATCCATGGAGCCGAGATGCACCGGCATGTGCGGTGCATTGGCGACCAGCGCGCCGTTCCGGTCGAAGACGGCGCAGGAGAAATCAAGCCGCTCCTTGATGTTGACGGAATAGGCAGTGTTTTGCAGCGTTACGCCCATCTGTTCGGCGATCGACATGAACAGGTTGTTGAAGACCTCCAGCATCACTGGATCGGCTTCGGTGCCGAGTGCGGCGTGCCGGCGCTTCTTCTCGACGCGCCGCATCAATACGTGGTCCTTGGCGGTGATCTCGGCCTGCCAGCCCGGCTCGACGACAATGGTCTGGTTCGGCTCGATGATCAAAGCAGGGCCGGCGATCTTGTTACCAGGCTCCAGCGTTTCGCGAGGGAAGATGCCGGCGTCGCGCCAGACGCTGTCGACAAAGATTTTCCGGTTCCCGGAAGGACTTGCGGCCATGTCTTCAACTACCGAATCGCTTTCGTCGCGGCCGGTGCCGCCGGTATCGGTACCTTCGACGCCGATCGATTCGACGATCATCGGCTTGTCGTCGTAGACAAAGCCGAACTGCGCCTTGTGCGCCGATTCGAAGTCCGCCTTGGCCTGCGCGATCGAGCTGTGCCCAAAGTTCACAGGCAGCGCGGTATCGGTGCCGTCATAGCGGACCTGCAGCACCGGCTTCGAGGCGACCGCGTCTTCGGTGATGCCTTGTGCGGCGAGTTCTTCGATGACGGCTTTGCGCAGCGTTGCGATGAGTTCATCGATCGCCGCCCCGGAGTCCTCCACCAGCGGCTTCAGCAGCGCCTGCTGGCGTGACGCAAACACGGAGGACAGGCCGATGCCGTATGCCGATAGCAGGCCGGAGAACGGATGGATCAGCACCGCCTCCATGCCCAGCGCATCGGCAACCAGGCAAGCGTGCTGGCCGCCGGCGCCGCCGAAACAGTTCAGGAGGTATTCGGTGACGTCGTAGCCGCGCTGCACGGAAATCTTCTTGATGGCGTTGGCCATGTTTTCGACGGCGACGGTGACGAACCCCTCGGCGACGGCTTCCGGCGAGCGGCCGTCGCCGATCTCGGCGGCAAGCGCGGTGAATTTTTCGCGAACCGTCTGCACGTCGAGCGGTTCGTCCTGCCCCGGTCCAAAAATTGCCGGGAAGAACTCGGGCTGCAGCTTGCCCAGCATGACATTGGCGTCAGTGACGGCCAGCGGGCCGCCGCGCCTATAGGCCGCCGGGCCGGGATTGGCGCCGGCCGAATCCGGCCCGGCGCGAAAGCGGCCGGCCTCGTAATGCAGGATCGAGCCGCCGCCGGCGGCGACGGTGTGGATGCGCATCATCGGCGCGCGGATGCGCACACCGGCGACCTCGGTGTCGAAGGCGCGCTCGTAGTCGCCATCATAGTGGGCGACATCGGTGGAGGTGCCGCCCATGTCGAAGCCGATGACCTTGCCGAAACCGGCGAGTTTTGCCGTCTCGACCATGCCGACGACGCCGCCGGCTGGGCCGGACAACAGCGCATCCTTGCCCTGGAACATATCGGCGGCGGTGAGGCCGCCCGACGACATCATGAACATGAGGCGAGGGCTTCCCCTCCCCCCCGAGGGGAGGGTGGCGGCGAAGCCGCCGGGTGGGGTCGTTGCGGCAGTGCTCAACGTTCTGGCGGTGCCTTCTGAGATGACCCCCTCTGGCCGCTGCGCGGCCATTTCCCCCTCGAGGGGGGAGAGGACGCCGAGCTCCTTCGCCACCTTCTGCACATATCTTGACAGAATCGGCGACAGGTAGGCGTCGACCACCGTGGTGTCGCCGCGGCCGACCAGCTTGATCAGCGGCGAGACCTCGTGACTGACCGAGACCTGCGAGAATCCGAGCTTTCGACAGACCTTGGCGACCGCCTTTTCGTGCTCGGGGTGTTTCCAGGCATGCATGAAGACGATCGCGACCGCATCGATGCCGTCCGCCTTGGCTTGCTCAATAGCCGGGCGTACGGAAGCAATGTCGAGCAGGCGCTCGACACTGCCGTCGGCGCGAACCCGTTCGTCGATTTCGACGACACGCTCATAGAGTTGTTCGGGAAGGATGATCTGCTTGGCAAAGATATCGGGCCTGGCCTGATAGGCGATCCTCAGCGCATCGCGGAAGCCTTTGGTGATGAGCAGCAGCACGCGGTCGCCCTTGCGCTCGAGAAGCGCATTGGTGGCGACCGTGGTGCCCATCTTGACATCGCCGATCAGCGCGGAGGGGATCGGGGCGCCGGGCTGGACGCCGAGCAGTTCGCGAATGCCCTGGATGGCTGCATCGGCATAGGCTTCGGGATTTTCCGAAAGGAGTTTCCTTGGATGCAGCCCGCCTTGCGGGTCCCGGCCGATGACGTCGGTGAAGGTACCGCCGCGGTCGATCCAGAAATCCCATTTTGCGGTCATGGCAGCGCTTCCGGGCATTTTCATTTAGGCATCCTGTTAGTGCTCAACGCTTTGTACGGCCAAGCGCTTGATGTTACACGCGGAAACGCAACGTTACGAAACTCATCATGATCTGACGCATTGTGCCCTCGATCGTCGCCGGCAACGGTGGCGTGATTAGAGGAGAGATATATCATGAAGAAACTCATTCTTGCGTCGGTCTCGGCGCTTGCCTTGCTTGGCGTTGCGGCCTGCAGCGACAGCGGCACCGACACCACCACGACGCAGAGCACCAACCCGCCGGCATCCGACCAGACGATGAAGCCGGCTGCTCCTGACGCAAACAAGCCTGCCGAGCCGGCCCCGGCTCCGGCGCCTGCGCCGGCTGCCCCGGCGCAGTAGTTAAGTGACAACCAAGGAAAGGCTGGCCTCACAGGCCGGCCTTTCTGTTGCTTACGATACCAGCGCATCGTGGCCGAGTGCGACGACGCGGGTGTGCGTGCAGCGGTTTCCGTCTGCCGATTTCCATGGGCAAGCACTAGCGCTAGCCGTCTCAGGCATTCCGCCAAATCGATTGGGCCAGCCCTGCGGCACTGTCTTGGCTTGATAGCGATGGGTGGTTGGTCCTATGAAGCCCCCATGTCGATTTGGGACCGCCTCGGCGACTTCGTCACACGCGTTTCATCTTCAGCGTCGTCAGGCGTCGCCGAAGTGGTCGAAGCCGTGCGTACGGTTTTCTCCGGCGATGCCGATTTGCGCCGGCGTGTCGCCTTCTCGGTGGCGATGATCGCGCTTTCGGCCAAGATGGCCAAGGCAGACGGAATCGTCACGCAAGACGAGGTGCGCGCCTTCCAGGAAATATTCGAGGTGCCGAAGGAACAGAGGCGCAATGTGGCGCGGCTCTACGATTTGGCCAAACGCGACATTGCCGGTTTCGAAACCTATGCCGAGCGTATGGCGCAGCTTTGCGGTTCGGGCCATACCAACTGCCTGATGCTGGAGGACATACTCGACGGGCTGTTCCACATCGCCAAGGCCGACGGGCTGGTGCATGAGCGCGAGGGCGAATTCCTGCACCGGATCGCCGAGATCTTCCGCATCGATGAGGCGCATTACCAGAGCATCCTGGCGCGGCATGTCGATCTGGGTGCCGCTGACCCCTATGTCGTGCTCGGCATCGAGCGTGGGAAGCCGTTCGAGGAGGTCCGCAGGCGCTACCGCAAGCTGGTTTCCGACAATCATCCGGACCGGCTGATCGCACGCGGCCTGCCGCAGGAATTCATCAAGATCGCGACGAGCAGGCTGGCGGCGATCAACGCGGCCTATGAAATGATCGAGCGAGGCCTGCGGCACGCATGAGCGGCTTTCCGCCCGACGAGCCGAGCGCCGAGGTCAGGGTATCGCCGAATTTCGGACCACGGCGCGGGACGCCCGGACCCGATATGATGGTGCTGCACTACACCGGCATGGCAACCGGGGCCGGTGCCGAGGCATGGTTGTGCGATCCGGCCAGCGAGGTGTCGTCGCACTATCTGGTCCATGAGGACGGCCGCATTGTCCAGATGGTGAGGGAAAGCGACCGCGCCTGGCATGCCGGCAAGAGCTCGTGGTTCGGACAGAGCGACATCAACTCCTGCTCGATCGGCATCGAGATCGTCAATCCGGGGCATACGCTCGGCTATCGCAACTTTCCAAAACCGCAGATCGACGCGGTGATCGGCCTGTGTGCCGGCATCGTCAAGCGCCATTCCATTCCGGCGCAGCGGGTGCTCGCCCATTCCGACGTGGCACCGGGGCGCAAGGTCGATCCGGGCGAGAAGTTTCCATGGAAGGCCTTGTTTGCCGCCGGCATCGGCCATGTTGTGCCGGCAGCACCGATCCGGCGCGGCGCCGTGCTGAGGCCAGGCGATACCGGCGCCGATGTTGAGGCACTGCAGTCGATGCTGGCGCTTTATGGTTATGGCGTCGAGATCACCGGCGCTTTCGACCGGCAGACCGAAATCGTGGTCGAGGCATTTCAGCGGCATTTCCGGCAGCGCCTGGTCGACGGCGTGGCTGACGGATCGACGATCCGCACGCTGGAAAGGCTGCTTGCTTCCGTAAGGATAGCTTCTCTCAAATAATCTTTTGCCAGCTTAAAAGTTACAATCTGTTACTCAAAGTGACTTGCGTCGCCTTCTTTGGCGCCAATTCGGTCGTCAAAGGCGATCCGTACAGATTGTCGGACGTCTATCCCCCCAGATGTTCCGATGTTGATTGAGGGTATCTGCGCGAAGTTCTTTGTGCGGATCAAACAGAACAGGATCACATGCAGAAATTGACCGTTTTAACGGCAGCCATTGCTGCCGGCGTAATGACTTTTGCCTTCAGTGCGGCAAACAGCGCACCGCTGAGCCAGCGGGCCGATCAGGGCTTCAGTGCCGCAGCCGGCAAAACCGCCATGCCGAAGGGTGGTGCAAAAGTAGAGAAGACTGCCACCGCAAAAGTGGAAAAAGCGGCCGCGGTAAGGACGAAAAAGCCAGTCTCCGCGAAAAGGCCAACCGCTGCGACAAAGACAATCGCCAAACAGCATGTGAAGCGTAACCGCAAACGCATCGACCGCATGGCAACGGCGTCAGTCGCTCCGAAGAGCAGGCCAGCGCCCCAGGTGGCGGTTGTCGACGGCGGCGGACAGTATTCGGCGATCATTGCGCGTTATGCCGCCAGCTATGGCGTGCCGGTGTCGCTCGCCAATGCCGTCATCAAGATCGAAAGCAACTACCAGCCGAACCAGGTCGGCAGCGCCGGCGAGATCGGCCTGATGCAGATCAAGCCGGCGACGGCAAGAATGATGGGCTATAGCGGTCCGGTTCAGGGTCTCTACGATCCCGATACCAACATCAAATACGGCATGAAGTACCTAGCCATGGCGCGGGATCTCGGCGGCGGCACGACCTGCGGCACGATCCTGAAATACAATGCCGGCCACGCCGCCACACGGATGAACCCGGTGTCCGCAGCCTATTGCGGCAAGGTCAAGGTGCAACTGGCAGCGCTTGGAGCGCCCGCCTGACAAGGGATAACTTGCTTTTTCGTTTGCGTTTTCGGGCCCGAACCCCTTTATACGCCTTGCCAGCTGGCCGGGCGGCCGCACCCGCGAAGCCGAAAGGCTGCGGGTGAGGAAAGTCCGGGCTCCATGGAGACACGGTGCCGGTTAATGGCCGGCGGGGGCGACCCCAGGGAAAGTGCCACAGAAAGCAAACCGCCACGATCCAATCGTGGCAAGGGTGAAAGGGTGGGGTAAGAGCCCACCGCGCGACTGGCAACAGGAGCGGCACGGTAAACCCCACCGGGAGCAAGACCGAATAGGGACGGTGCGAGGGGAAACCCTCGGGGGCTGTTTCCGGCTCACCGTCCGGGTAGGTTGCGTGAGGCGCATGGCAACATGCGCCCAAGATGAATGGCCGCCGCGTTCTCGCCCCGCAAGGGGCGAGGGCCATACAGAACCCGGCTTACAGGCCAGCTGGCAGTTTTCTACCCATGTCGCGCAAGACAGCGAGGCTGCGGCCGATCGGTTGCTCGATCAAATCGAAGCCCGCTGGCAGCAAGTGGCCACTTATCCCTTCTCAGCTGCGCGCGCGAAGACATCGCGCCCGGCATCCGTCACCTGATCGTCGGCGAATACCTCACCCTGTATCGTGTCGTCGAAGAGGCGACCGAAATCGTTCGCGTCCTCCACGGCCGGCGCAAGATCGACGCCGGCTCAGCCACCGATTGCGTCCAGCGACGCCTCGATCGCCTGCCAAAGCTCTTCCACCGGCTCGCAGCCGACCGACAGGCGAACGAAGCCGGGCGGTACGGCATCTCCTCTTTTTGATCGCCGTTCGGCCGACGTGTGCACGCCGCCGAACGATGTCGCTGCCTGCATCAACGCGCAGTTGTTGATGAAATCCTCGGCCTTGTCCTCCGAGGCGAGCACGAACGAGATGAGAAAGCCGAAGCGCTCCATCTGGGCGCGGGCAAGATTGTGCGATGGGTCGCTCTCCAGTCCCGGAAAGCGCAAGCCGCTGATCGCGCGATGGTTTTTCAGCCGTCGCGCTATCATTTCGGCGGAAGTGCACATGCGGTCGAAGCGCACGTCCAGCGTTTCGAGACCGCGATGCACCAGCCATGCCTCGAACGGCCCGGGGATGGCGCCCGACGTCTCGCGCCAGTCGGTCACCCTCGAGATAATGTCCGCGTCGCGGCTGGCGACATGGCCGAACAGCACATCGGAATGGCCGTTTGGCGCCTTGGTGTCGGCAGCAATTACGATATCGGCGCCGAGATCGAGCGGGCGCTGGCCGAAAGGTGTCATCGTCGTGTTGTCGACCACAAGCACCGCACCCGCTCTATGCACGGCTTCGGCGACGGCTGCGATGTCACATATGTCCAGTCCTGGGTTGGCGGGTGTTTCGACGAAGGCAAGCCGATAGCCGTCGAAGCCGCCGTCGAGGAAGCTCGACGTCGGCCGGACATCGTAGGCAACGCCGAAGGATTTCAGAAAACGGTCTGCCAGCGCTCGCGTCGTATGATAACCGTCGGACGGCAGCAGGATACGGTCGCCGGCTTTGAGCAGGCCGAAAAATATCGCCGAGATGGCAGCCATTCCCGAGGGAAAGGCAACGCATGGGGCGTCTTCCAAATGCGCCAGCATGTGCTCGACCGCATCCCAGGTCGGATTGCTGAAGCGGCCATATTGATCGAAGCCTGTGGCGTCGCCGGGCGCATGAAAGATGGCGGCCATGGTCAGGGGCAAGGGGATCGGGTCGCCCTTGGCCAGCCCGCCGCGGCGCAGATGAGGAAGTGCTGCGGCGCGTGACTTGGCTGTTTCGGACATGATTTCAACCTCGTTACTGACCGGAAAAGGAGATGCCGAGGCTATGCGCGGCAGCGATCCGCAGCAAGTCGGCTCCGGTGGGCCACACGGCTCTAAACGCTTCGTTAGGCTTAATAGACGATAAAGACGGGAGTGCCGTCAAAGCTGCTGTCCCCAGTTGTGGCAGGCGCGTTTTGAAGACTGTTCCCGTTGACGCCCATAATACCCCATGATATCCCATTCCGATACTCAAGCCTTCGTTCCGTGTCAGGGTGAAGCGTACGCCAATCGGGCAGCCGCGGCGGCTGCGCGTTTGCCTGCGTTCGCCCGTCCTAACGAAGTGGGTTTTGGACGCCGACCGGGCTGGGGCGGCGCGGACAGGAAGATGCAGAGGGGTGCGGCGGCGCAAGCGGCCGTAACGCGCAATGGACCGGTTTCTGTCGAACGCGGTGAACAGGATCGATGCGAAGGGACGGGTGTCCGTGCCGGCGCATTTCCGTGCCGTTGTGCAGAAACGCGGCTATTCGGAACTTTATGCGCTACGCTGCCTGGATCGCCCGGCGATGGATGTCGGTGGGCTCGACCTGCTCGATCGCTACGAGCAGCGCATCGCCCAGGAAGACCCGTTCCTGCAGACGGCGGACGACATGTCGTTCTTCTGCCACGGCGATGGAACGTTTCTGAAGCTCGACCAGGACGGCCGTATCACGATGAGCGATTTCATTCGCGAGCATACCGGCATTTCAGCGGAAGTGGCCTTCGTTGGCCGCGGCAATTTCTTTCAGATCTGGGAGCCCGGACGGCTCAGCGCCTATGGGACGGAAGCACGCGCCCGGCTTTTGCAGCTTCGGCAGGGGACGAAGCCCGGGGAGCGGCCGGAATGATGGCGGGCGACGGCGATGAAGTTCATGCCGCTGGCGGACCAGCCCGCCACATTCCGGTCCTCCTTGCCGAAGTTCTGGAGGCGCTGGCCCCGACAAAAGGCGAGGTGATCGTCGACGGCACGTTCGGTGCCGGCGGCTACACCAAGGCCATCCTGGCAAGCGGAGCCTCGGTCGTCGCCATCGACCGCGATCCGGATGCGATTGCGGCGGGGCGGGCCCTTGAACAGCAGTCCGGCGGCAAGCTCAGGCTTGTCCAGGCACCGTTCTCGACGCTCGACGAGCAGGTTGAAAGTGCCGATGGCGTCGTGCTCGACATCGGCATCTCCTCCATGCAGATCGACCAGCCGGAGCGCGGCTTTTCGTTCCGGGCCGATGGACCGCTCGACATGCGCATGGCGCAGGCGGGCCTGAGCGCCGCCGACGTCGTCAACACCTTCAAGGTGGGCGATCTCGCCCGCATCTTCGGTTTTCTTGGCGAGGAACGCCATGCCGGGCGCATCGTCCGCATGATCGAGAGCCGTCGCGAAAAACGCCCCTTCGAGCGCACGCTCGACCTTGCCGATGCCATCGAGACGCATATCGGTCGCGCGCCAAAAGACAAGATCCATCCGGCCACCCGCGTTTTCCAGGCGCTGCGCATCTTCGTCAATGACGAGCTCGGCGAACTGGCCAAGGCACTGTTTGCCGCCGAGCGCGCGCTGAAACCGGGCGGGCGGCTTGCCGTGGTGACCTTCCATTCCCTGGAGGACCGCATTGTCAAGCGCTTCATCGCCGACAGAGCCGATTCAGCGACCGGATCGCGGCATCTGCCCGAGGCCCAGGCGCGCACCGCCACCTTCACCAAGAAGGGCGGCGGCGTGACGCCTGGCGATGCCGAGATATCGGCAAATCCGCGGGCGCGTTCGGCAAGGCTGCGCGCTGCGATCCGTACAGAGGCGCCGGCGCGTGCCGGCGATTTTTCGATTTTCGGCCTGCCAAAACTGCCTGGCCCAAAGCTTCCCGGCGCCGATCGACCGGGAGAGAGGTGAGCACGTGTTTCGTACCAGCGACATAGTCCTGATCGCCGTCATGGTTTCGGCGGCTGCCCTGACCTACAAGACCAAGCGCGAGGCCGAGGAGCAACTGGCGGCAGTGCACAAGATCCAGGCGCAGATCCGTTATGAAGAGGACACGATCGACCTGCTCAAGGCGGACTGGAGCCTGCTTACCCAGCCGTCCCGCCTGCAAAAGCTCACCGAAATCTACAAATCGCAACTCGGACTCGAGCCGGTCAATGCGCGGCAGATCGTCGGGCTGGACGATCTGCCGGCGAAGCCCGTCAACATCGAGGACCTTTCATCGCAGCGGCTGGGCGGCATGGCCGATGTCGGCGGCAAGGATCCCGTGGTGACCGGAGGCATCATCCAATGATCCGCGGATTTCCAATCGCCGCCAGATTTCCAAAGGTTGGGAGGCTACTGAAGCGCGGTTCGAAGCCCGGTGCGGGCGGATCGATCGTCGTCGAAGGCGCCCGCAAGGCGACCGGTGGCAAGGGCAGGACCCGCATCGTCATGACGATGGCGGTGTTCTTCGGTATCTATTCTACCATTGCCGGGCGGCTGGTCTATCTGGGTTTCCAGAATCCCGACCTGTCGGGCGGCCCCCAGAGCCGAGTGACGGCATCGCGACCCGACATCGTCGACCGTAACGGTGAAGTGCTGGCGACCGACATCAAGACGGCGTCACTGTTTGCTGAGCCGCGCCGCATCGTCGATGCCGACGAGGCGATCGAAAAACTGTCGACGGTGCTTCCCGAGATCGACTACGAGCAGACATACAACAAGCTGAAGAGCGGCGCCGGCTTCGTCTGGCTGCAGCGGCAACTGACGCCGAAGCAGCAGGCCGACATCATGCAGCTCGGCATCCCCGGCTTCGGCTTCCGCACCGAAAAGCGCCGGTTCTATCCGGCCGGCGAAACCTCGTCCTACATTGTCGGCCTCACCAACATCGACAATCAGGGCATCTCCGGCATGGAGAAATACATAGACGAACAAGGCTTGAGCGACCTTCAGGCGTCGGGCCTGGCGGTGGCCAAGGATTTGAAACCGGTGCAGCTCTCGATCGACCTGCGCGTCCAGCATATCGTGCGCGACGAGGTCGCCACCGGCATGGAAAAGTACCACGCGATCGCGGCGGGCGCCGTCGTGCTCAATGTCAAGACCGGCGAGGTGCTGGCGATGGCCTCCGTTCCGGATTTCGATCCGAACAACCCCTATAATGCGCAGGACAAGGACCGGCTCAACCGAATGTCCGCAGGCCTCTACGAAATGGGGTCGACCTTCAAGAGCTTCACCACCGCCATGGCGCTCGATTCCGGCAAGATAACGCTGCAAAGCCGCTTCGACGCGTCGCGCCCGATCAGGATCGGCCATCAAACCATCCATGATTTCCATGCCAAGGGCCGGATACTGTCAGTTCCGGAAGTGTTCATCTACTCGTCCAATATCGGTTCTGCCAAGGAAGCCGAAGCGGTTGGCATCGACGGACACCGCGAATTCCTGCATCGCCTGGGAATCCTCGAGAAGATGCAGACTGAACTGCCGGAAGTCGCTCGGCCGACCGAGCCCAAGGTCTGGAAGCAGGTCAATTCGATCACCATCGCCTTCGGCCACGGCGTGTCGACGACTCCGCTACAGACAGCGGTCGGCTGCGCCGCGCTGATGAATGGCGGCTATCTGATGGACCCAACCTTCCTGCCTCGCACGCAGGAGCAGGCGATGGCGGTGGCCAAGAAAGTGGTCAGCGACAAGACGGTCGAGGGCATGCGCTATCTCTATGCGCTCAATGCCGAAAAGGGATCCGGTCGCAATGCACGGGTGCCAGGATACCGGGTGGGCGGCAAGACGGGAACGGCGGAGAAGGTCGTCAACGGCCGCTACTCGAAGGAAAAGAATTTCAACGCCTTCGTTGCAGCTTTCCCGATGGACGATCCGCAATACATAGTGCTTACGATCGCCGACGAACCGAAGCCGGAAAAGCCCGGCATGGGTGCTACGGCCGCCTCGAACGCGGGCATCATGGCTGCAAACATCATCCGACGTGCGGCTTCCATGCTTGGCGTGAAGCCAGATTTCAGCCATGAAAATGGTGCAACGCTGGTTTCCTATCAGTGATTCTTCGGGCGCGCCGGCAACTGCGCGCTATTTTGTTGCGATGAACGGGGTTCGATGAAGCTGAAAAATCTAGCCGGTATCCTGCCTGTCGATGGGACAGCTCCCTTCGACATGGAGGTTACAGGGATTTCGTCGGATTCCCGCCAGGTAACAGAGGGCGTCGTCTTTTTCGCGCTCACCGGCTCCAAGGCGGATGGCGCAGCCTATGCAGCCGACGCCGCAAGCCGCGGCGCCGCAGCGATCGTGGTCGGCAAGGGCAGTGCGGTCGCCGGGCTGCCAGTGCCGGTTCTTGTCGTAGACGATCCGCGCCTTGCGCTGGCGCAGAGTGCGGCCCGTTATTTCGGCAAGCAACCGCAAACCATGGTCGCGGTGACCGGAACCAGCGGCAAGACCTCGGTCGCCGCATTCACCCGGCAGATATGGGAGCAGGCGGGTTTCGCCGCCGCCTCGATCGGCACGACCGGCGTGGTGGCGCCGGGCCGCAACGAATATGGCTCGCTGACCACACCGGATCCGGTGGCACTGCACAGGCTGCTCAAGGAGCTGGCGCAGGCCGGCGTCACCCACGCCGCGATGGAAGCGTCCAGCCATGGCCTCGACCAGCGCCGGCTCGACGGCGTCAAGCTTGCGGCCGGCGGCTTCACCAATCTCGGCCGCGACCATATGGACTATCATCCGACGGTCGAGGACTATCATCGCGCCAAATTGCGTCTGTTCGACGCGCTGCTGCCGAAGGGCGCGCCGGCCGTTATCTTTGCCGACGACCCGTGGTCGGAGCCGACGATCAAGGCGGCGCATGCAGCGGGACTGAACGTGCTGACGGTCGGACGCCACGGCGATTTCCTGCGGCTGAAGCGGGTCGAGCACGAGCGCCACCGCCAGCGCGCCGAGGTCGAAGCGGACGGCGTTCTCCATGAAGTCGACTTGCCGCTGGCTGGCGACTTCCAGATAGCAAATGCGCTGGTGTCGGCCGGCCTCGCCATTTCGACTGGAACATCTGTTGCCAAAGCGTTGATGGCGCTGGAGAAATTGAAGGGCGCGCCGGGACGGCTCGACCTTGTCGGGACGGCCGCCAACGGCGCGCCCGTCTATGTCGACTATGCTCATAAGCCGGATGCGCTGGAAAACGTGCTGGCTTCGGTGCGCCCCTTTACCACCGGCCGCGTCATCCTCGTATTCGGTTGCGGTGGCGACCGCGACCGGGGCAAGCGGCCGATCATGGGCGAGATCGCCACAAGGCTGGCCGATGTCGTCATCGTCACCGACGACAATCCCCGCTCGGAAGTCCCCGAGACGATCCGCGCCGCGATCCTGGCGGCTGCACCGGGGGCGATCGAGATCGGCGACCGGCGCAAGGCCATCCACCAGGCAGTCGGGATGCTTCACGCCGGCGATACGCTGATCGTGGCCGGCAAGGGCCATGAGGAAGGCCAGACCATCGGTGCCGAGACGCTGCATTTTTCCGATCACGAGGAAGTTCGCTCGGCGCTGCGGGAGCAAGCGGCGTGAGCTATCTGTGGACCTCCGAGGCGCTGGTTGCCGCCATGGATGGCCGGCCACTCGGCTCGATGCCTGAAGGCATCGCCGGCATTTCCATCGACAGCCGCAGCCTGCAGCCGGGAGACGCCTTCTTCGCCATCAAGGGCGAGGCCATGGACGGCCATGATTTCGTCACCGCCGCCATCAAGGCGGGCGCCGGCGTGCTGGTCGTCGCCGAGGGCAAGCTGCCGTCGCTGGGGCGGCTGACGGCACCGATGATCGTCGTGGAGGATGTGCTCGTCGCGCTGGAAAAGCTCGGCGTTATGGCGCGCGCACGCTCAAAGGCGAGGGTGATTGCCGTGACCGGATCGGCGGGCAAGACCACCACCAAGGAAGCCCTGCGCCACGCTCTCTCCGCGGTCGGTACCGTGCATGCATCGGCCCAGTCGTTTAACAATCACTGGGGTGTGCCGCTGACGCTGGCGCGCATGCCGCAGGATTGCGATTTTGCCGTCTTCGAGATCGGCATGAACCATCCGGACGAGATCCGGCCTCTGGTCAAGATGGTCCGGCCGCATGTCGCCATCATTACGCTGATCGCGGCCGCTCACCTCGGCTTCTTCCGCAACCTGGACGAGATCGCCAAGGCCAAGGCAGAGGTTTTCGAGGGACTGGAACCCGGCGGTGCCGCCCTTCTCAACCGCGACGATGCGCGCTGGAAGCTGCTGGAGAAGATGGCGAAAGAGGCCGGCGTCGAGCATGTTTACGGATTCGGCGAGAATGCCCGGGCGACCTTCAAACTGATCAAATGCGAACTCGATGCCGATCATTCCGTGATAACCGCCAAGATTGGCGGGCATGAGATCGTCGCCAGGATCGGCGCGCCGGGCCGCCATATGGTGCAGAATGTGCTGGCGGTGCTGGGTGCAGCGCATCTTGTCGGAGCCGACGTCACCAGGGTTGCGCAGGCGCTGGCCGATCTTTCGCCCGAACGCGGACGCGGCAAACGCTATATGTTGCGCCACCCCAAAGGGCCGATCACGCTGATCGACGAGAGCTACAACGCTAATCCGGCGTCGATGAGCGCTGCAATGGCGCTGCTTAACACGACGCCGGTGTCGGGCGAGGGCAGGCGCATTGCCGTGCTCGGCGATATGCTCGAGCTCGGCAGCCATTCGGCGAAATTGCATGCCGCCCTTGCCGACCTGATCGTCGGCACCGACACGCGCACAGTTTTTCTCGGCGGCCCGGAAATGCGGGCGCTGGCCGACGTTTTGCCCGGCGAGATCAGGACGGAGTACCGCGCCGGCGCGGAAGATCTGAAACCGGTGCTTCTGTCGGAGTTGAGGCCGGGCGACGTGGTTATGATCAAATCGTCGAAAGGCATAGGCTTCTCAAAGCTGGTCGAGGCATTGCTCGGCAAATTTCCGGCGGAAGCCACAACCAGCAGACAGACCTAGGATCGGTCCGGGGGACGCAAGCGCATGTTAACACTGCTCGTCGAATTTGCGGACAAGATCTCGGTCTTCAACGTCTTCCGCTACATAACTTTCCGCACCGGCGGGGCGCTGATCACAGCGGCGCTGATCGTGTTCATCTTCGGACCGACCATCATCAATTCGCTGAGGCTGCGGCAAGGCAAGGGACAGCCGATCCGCGCCGATGGGCCACAGACGCATTTCAAAAAGGCGGGAACGCCGACCATGGGCGGGCTGATGATCCTGTCCGGCATCATCGGTTCGTCACTGCTTTGGGCGAACCTGTCGAGCATCTACGTCTGGGTGGTGATGCTGGTGACGCTGGGGTTCGGCTCGATCGGCTTTTACGACGACTACCTCAAGGTGACGAAGCAATCGCATCTCGGCTTTTCCGGCAAAGCGCGGCTGGGGCTCGAATTTGCCATCGCAGGCATCGCCGCCTGGGTGATCATGCATAACGGCCAGGCGCCGTTCTCGTCATCGTTGACATTCCCTTTCGCCAAGGAGTTTCTCGTCAATCTCGGCTGGTTCTTCATCCCGTTCTCGTGCTTCGTCATCGTCGGCGCCGGCAATGCGGTGAACCTGACCGACGGCCTCGACGGACTGGCGATTGTGCCGATCATGATCGCGGCGGCGTCCTTCGGCGTCATCGCCTATCTCTCCGGCAACGCGGTATTCGCCGAATATCTTCAGATCCATTTCGTGCCCGGTACCGGCGAACTGGCGGTGGTCCTTGGAGCGGTGATCGGCGCCGGACTCGGCTTCCTGTGGTTCAATGCGCCGCCGGCGGCCATCTTCATGGGCGATACCGGCTCGCTGGCGCTGGGCGGGCTGATCGGCACGGTCGCGGTGGCGACCAAGCACGAGATCGTGCTGGTCATCGTCGGAGGCCTGTTCGTTGTCGAGATATTCTCGGTCATCATCCAGGTCGGCTATTTCAAGATGACCGGCAAGCGCGTCTTCCTGATGGCGCCGATCCACCATCATTTCGAAAAGCTCGGCTGGACCGAAAGCCAGGTGGTGATCCGCTTCTGGATCATCGCCGTCATCCTGGCGCTGGTCGGCCTGTCGACCCTGAAGCTCAGATAGGAGGCCGCTTGATCCCCGCCGCATCTTTCTCAGGCAAGCGCGTTTCGCTCTTCGGGCTCGGCGGCTCGGGGATCGCCACGGCGCGCGCGCTGATCGAAGGCGGCGCAGATGTGCTGGCCTGGGACGACAATCCCGACAGCGTCGCCAAGGCTGGCGCGGTCGGTATTGCAACCGCAGACCTGCGCGGCGCGGACTGGGCGAGGTTTTCCGCCTTCGTGCTGTCGCCCGGCGTGCCGCTGACGCACCCGAAGCCGCACTGGACTGTCGAGCTCGCGCGGGGCTCCGGCGTCGAGATCATAGGCGATATCGAGCTTTTCTGCCGCGAGCGGACGGCGCGGGCGCCGGAAGCACCTTTCATTGCGATCACCGGTACCAACGGCAAGTCGACGACCACGGCATTGACGGCGCACATACTCAAGTCGGCCGGGCGCGACACGCAGATGGGCGGCAATATCGGCCGTGCGGTGATGACGCTCGATCCGCCGCAGCCCGAGCGGCACCATGTGGTTGAGTGCTCTTCCTACCAGATCGACCTTGCCCCCTCGATCAATCCGACGGCCGGCGTCCTGCTCAATCTGACGCCGGACCATCTCGACCGCCATGGCACGATGCAACACTACGCCTCGATCAAGGAGCGGCTGGTGGCCGGCAGCGAGACGGCAATCATCGGCGTCGACGATTCCTGGTGCGCCCAGATCGCCGACCGGCTGGAGCGGGCCGGCCGGCAGGTCATTCGGATTTCCAAGCGCCTGCCACTGACCGACGGTTATTTTGCCGACGGGACGAATTTAATGGAAGCCGTGCACGGACGCTACAGCCGGGTCGCCTTCCTCGAAGGCATCGGCTCGTTGCGCGGCCAGCACAATGCGCAGAATGCGCTGGCCGCCGCCGCCGCCTGCCTCAAGGTCGGGCTCGAGCTCGGCGAAATCCAATCCGGACTGGAGAGTTTCCCGGGGCTGGCGCACCGCATGGAGCAGGTCGGCCGCAAAGGGCATGTGCTGTTCGTCAACGATTCCAAGGCGACCAATGCCGATGCCGCTGCACCGGCGCTGTCGAGCTTTGCGCGTATCCATTGGATTGCCGGCGGCCTGCCGAAGGAGGGTGGCATCGAGCCCTTGCGCGGCTTCTTCCCGCGCATCGCCAAGGCCTATCTGATCGGCGAAGCTGCACCGGCCTTTTCGGCGACGCTGGGCGAGGCGGTGCCTTACGAGATCTCAGGCACGTTGGCCGCGGCAGTCGAACACGCCGCCCGTGATGCAGCCAGGGATGGTAGCGGCGAAGCGGTGGTGCTGCTGTCGCCGGCCTGCGCCAGTTTCGACCAGTTCAAGAATTTCGAAGTGCGCGGCGAGGCGTTCAGGCAAGCCGTAACCGCCATTGATGGCGTGATGCCCATCGGAGGGACACGATAATGCAAAGCCGTCTCGACAAAAGCCCGGTTGCGACCTGGTGGTGGACGATCGATCGCTGGTTCCTGGCGGCGTTCCTGTCGCTGATGGGGCTCGGCATCGTTTTGTCCTTCGCCGCAAGCCCGGCGGTGGCCGAGCGCATCGGGCTAGACAGTTTCCACTTCGCGACGCGCCAGATCATCTTCACCATTCCGGCACTTGGGGTGATGCTGGCTGTCTCGTTCCTTGAATCCAGGCAGATCCGGCGCATGGCGCTGGTCATGCTGTGCATCATGCTGTTTCTGATGGTGGCAGTGCTCTATATCGGCGTCGAGGTGAAGGGCGCGCGGCGCTGGGTGTCGCTTGCCGGCCTGTCGATCCAGCCGTCCGAGTTCCTGAAACCGGCCTTCGTCATCATCTGCGCCTGGCTGTTCGCCGAGCACAAGCGGCAGCCCGATATTCCCGGCAATCTGTTCGCCATGTTGCTGCTTGCACTGGTTATCTCGCTGCTGGTGGCGCAGCCTGACCTGGGGCAGACCATGCTGGTGCTCGGCACCTGGGGGGTGATGTTCTTCATGGCCGGGTTGCCGTGGCTGTGGATCGTCGCGCTGGGTGCTGCCGGCGTCGGCGGCGTGTTCGCCGCCTATGCGGTGTTTCCGCACGTTGCCGGCCGCATCGACCGCTTCATGACCGGCGAGGGCGACACGTTCCAGGTCGACATGGGCCGCGAGGCGCTGATCAATGGCGGCTGGTTCGGTGTCGGGCCGGGCGAGGGTACCGTCAAGCGGGTCATCCCCGACAGCCACGCCGACTTCGTCTTCTCCGTCGCCGGCGAGGAATTCGGGCTGATCATGTGTTTCTTCATCATGTCCATCTTCGGCTTCATCGTGCTGCGCGGTCTCAACACGGCGCTCAAGGAGCAGGACGATTTCACCCGCTACGCGGTTGGCGGTCTGGTCACGGTCTTCGGACTGCAGTCGGTCATCAACATGGCCGTCAATCTGCAGCTGATGCCGGCCAAGGGCATGACACTGCCGTTCATCTCCTACGGCGGCTCTTCGCAGATCGCGATCGCCATCTCGATGGGCATGGTGCTGGCGCTGACGCGCAAGCGCCCGGAAAAGCGCAAGCAGCTGGGCTTCATGCCGTCGCCGCGTGCGATGCCGGCGGAGTGAGATGGCAAAGGGGGTCATCCTGCTGGCGGCAGGCGGCACGGGCGGACATCTGTTCCCGGCCGAGGCGTTGGCGCACGAACTGACCAGGCGCGGCTGGACGGTGCATCTGGCGACGGACGAGCGCGCCGAGCGCTTTACCGGGCAGTTCCCGGCAGCCGCTATCCATCCGATCCAGTCGGCGACGATGGGGTCGAAAAATCCTTTTGCCGTGCTCGCCGCGTTTTGGAAAATCTGGCGCGGGGTGCGGCAGGCATCGGCCGTCATCGCCAGCATCAAGCCCGCCATCGTGGTCGGCTTCGGCGGTTATCCGACACTGCCGCCGCTTTACGCGGCGACCCGGCGCAAGGTGCCGACGCTGATCCACGAGCAGAATGCGGTGATGGGCCGCGCCAACCGCGCGCTTGTCGGCCGCGTCGACGCCATTGCCGGTGGGTTCCTGCCTGAAGACAGCAGTGCCGCAGGCGCCAAGACGGTGACCACCGGCAATCCGGTCAGACCGCAAGTACTGGAGGCGGCCAAGACACCTTATGCCGCATCGGCCGGCGAAGAGCCGTTCCGATTGCTGGTGTTTGGCGGAAGCCAAGGCGCGCAGTTCTTTTCCGACGCGGTGCCGGCGGCAATCGCCCGGCTTTCCGACGCACAGCGCAGGCGGCTGGCGATCACACAGCAGGCGCGCGCCGACGATGTGGCGCGGGTGAAAGCCGCCTATGCCGCACTTGGCATTGAGGCCGAGGTGTCGCCGTTCTTCACCGACATGGCAAAGCGGCTGGCGGCGGCGCATCTGGTGATGTCGCGCTCCGGCGCATCGACCGTATCGGAAATCGCGGTGATCGGCCGGCCGGCGCTGCTGGTGCCCTATCCGCACGCGCTCGACCACGACCAGGCGGCGAATGCGGCGGCCCTTGCGGCAGCGGGCGGCGCCGAGGTGCATCCGCAATCCACGCTTTCGCCCGAGCACATTGCTGCGTTGATCGGGGCCCTGATGGATGATCCGGGCAGGGCGGCGACAATGGCCGCGGCGGCGAAATCGTCCGGAAAACCGGATGCCGCGCGGTTGCTCGCCGATCTGACAGAGGCTATTGCGTCCAGGAAATCCGTTTCGGAATTCAGGAAGGAGACGCACGAATGAAGATGCCACAGACGATCGGCCTCGTGCATTTCATCGGCATTGGCGGCATCGGCATGAGCGGCATCGCCGAGGTGCTGCACAATCTCGGCTACAAGGTGCAAGGGTCCGACCAGGCCGACAGCGCCAATGTGCAGCGGCTGCGCGACAAGGGGATCGAATGCTTCGTCGGCCACCAGGCCGAAAACCTCGGCGAGGCCGAGGTGGTCGTCGTCTCCACCGCAATCAAGAAATCCAATCCGGAACTGAAGGCGGCGAGAGAAAAGTTGCTGCCGATCGTGCGGCGCGCCGAAATGCTAGCCGAGTTGATGCGGTTCCGCCAAGCGGTCGCGATCGGCGGCACGCATGGCAAGACGACGACGACTTCGATGGTGGCGACGCTACTCGAAGCCGGCGGGCTCGACCCGACGGTGATCAATGGCGGCATCATCAATGCCTATGGCACCAATGCCCGCATGGGCGACGGCGAATGGATGGTGGTCGAGGCCGACGAGAGCGACGGCACCTTCCTCAGGCTGCCGGCCGAGATTGCCGTCGTCACCAATATCGACCCCGAGCATCTCGATCATTACGGCTCCTTCGACAAAGTGCGCGAGGCGTTTCGTCAGTTCGTCGAGAATGTGCCGTTCTACGGCTTCGGCGTGATGTGCACCGACCATCCCGAGGTGCAGGCGCTGGTCGCCCGCATCGAGGACCGGCGCGTCATCACCTATGGCGAAAATGCGCAGGCCGACGTGCGCTTCACCAATCACCGCATGGACGGCCCGACCTCGGAATTCGACGTGGTGATCCGCGATCGCAAGACGCACGGCCAGATAACGATATCAGGTCTGCGGCTACCCATGCCCGGACGTCACAATGTCTCCAATGCGACGGCGGCGATTGCCGTCGCGCATGAGCTCGGCCTTCCGGCTGAGGCAATCAAGAAGGGCCTGTCGTCCTTCGCCGGCGTCAAGCGGCGCTTCACCCATACCGGTTCGTGGAACGGTGTCGATGTGTTCGACGATTACGGTCATCATCCGGTCGAGATCACGGCGGTACTGAAGGCTGCGCGCAGCGCCACCAAGGGCCGCATCATCGCCGTTACCCAACCGCACCGCTTCACCCGGCTGCGCGATCTGTTCGACGAGTTTTCCGTCTGCTTCAACGACGCCGATACGGTAATGGTGGCGCCCGTCTATGCGGCCGGCGAGGAACCGATCGACGGCGTTACGTCCGACGCACTGGTGTCGCGCATCCGCTCCGGCGGCCATCGCGACGCACGCTACATCGAAGGTCCGGCGGCGATCGGGCCGATCGTTCGCGAGGTGGCGAAGCCGGGCGATTTCGTCGTTTTCCTCGGCGCCGGCAACATCACTCAATGGGCCTATGCGCTGCCCAAGGAACTCGGCGGGACCATCTCATGATGCGCGGCCAGGCGTTGATCGAGAAGCTTGGCGACCGGCTTGCCGGACTGCGCGGCCGCATCACGCCCAATGCCGAGATGGACAAGATCACCTGGTTTCGAGCCGGCGGGCTCGCGGACGCATTGTTCCAGCCGGCCGACGAGGACGATCTTGCCGCGTTCCTGAAGGCGGTGCCCGAGGAAATACCACTGACCATCGTCGGCGTCGGCTCGAACCTGCTTGTCCGTGACGGCGGCATTGCGGGCTTCGTCATCCGGCTTTCGGCCAAAGGCTTTGGCGAGACCGAAGTAATTGCGCCGACCATGATCAAGGCGGGCGCCGCAACGCCCGACAAGCGTCTTGCGGCCGTTGCCTACGAGGCCGGCATTGGTGGCTTTCACTTCTACCACGGCATTCCCGGCGCCATTGGCGGAGCGCTGAGGATGAACGCCGGCGCCAATGGCGTCGAGACACGCGAGCGTGTGGTCGAGGTGCGGGCACTCGACCGCAAGGGCAATGTTCATACGCTGAGCAATGCCGACATGGGCTATGCCTATCGCCATTCAGCGGCGCCGTCGGGGCTGATCTTCACATCGGCGCTGCTCGAAGGCGTTCCCGAGGACAAGGCGGCGATCAAGGCCGCGATGGATGCTGTCCAGAACCATCGCGAGACCGTGCAGCCGATCCGCGAAAAAACCGGGGGCTCGACCTTCAAGAATCCCGAGGGCACCTCGGCCTGGAAGGAAATCGACAAGGCCGGCTGCCGCGGCCTGATGGTCGGCGGGGCGCAGATGTCGCCGATGCATTGCAACTTCATGATCAACACCGGAACCGCCACCGGCTACGAGCTTGAATATCTCGGTGAGACGGTGCGTGCGCGCGTGCTCGAAAAATCGGGCATCCGGCTGCAGTGGGAGATCAAGCGCATCGGTAATTTTCGGCCGGGCCATGCGGTCCAGGAATTTCTCGGGCAGTTGCTTTAGGCAAGTCGACCGCCGTTGCTTTTCGGACTCATGAATTCACATTTTGCTGCCGTTTTTGCGGAAAGTGAATCCATCGGAATCGTAAGCACTTGCCAGCGAATCAACTCTCTGATTCTCTGCCCTGAAGCGTTTCCTGATTTGAGTCGTTTCGACGCGTTGCTCGCGTTTCCGTCTGGGGGGCAACCTGCCGGGAGACTCGGACTCAATGTTGCGGAAACACGGAGCGAAGTTGCTCGGCGCGTATGAGTGTGCGCGATGCTTTTCGGGTCATGCACGATAGTGCAGGCCTGCTGCGAGAGGAAATGACGGGGAATGACAAGCAAGCACGTGGCCGTCCTTCTGGGAGGATTCTCGTCCGAGCGGCCCGTGTCCCTGTCGTCGGGCAAAGCCTGCGCCGATGCGCTCGAGGGAGAGGGCTACCAGGTCACCCGCGTCGACGTCTCGCGCGACATCGGCTCGGTGCTCAGCGCGCTCAAGCCTGACGTCGTCTTCAACGCACTGCACGGCCCTTTCGGCGAGGACGGCACCATCCAGGGCATCCTCGAGTACCTCGCCATTCCGTACACGCATTCGGGCGTGCTTGCCTCGGCGCTCGCGATGAACAAGGAACAGGCCAAGAAGGTCGCCAAGGCGGCCGGCATTCCGGTGGCGGAATCGAAGGTGGCCAATCGCTTCGCCATCCAGAACAAGCACCCGATGAAGCCGCCCTATGTGGTCAAGCCGGTCAACGAAGGGTCGAGCTTCGGTGTCGTCATCGTGCATGAAGGCCAGTCGCATCCGCCGCAGATCATCGGCTCGTCCGAGTGGAGATACGGCGATACGGTCATGGTCGAGCGTTATGTGCACGGGCGGGAATTGACCTGCGCGGTGATGGGCGATGTGGCGCTCGGTGTCTGCGAGATCATCCCGACCGGCCATTCCTTCTACGACTATGATTCAAAATACGTCGCGGGAGGATCAAAACACGAATGCCCGGCAAAACTTTCACCGAATATTTACCAAAAAATACAGACACTGGCACTCAAGGCTCATCAAGCTATCGGCTGTCGGGGCGTTTCCCGATCGGACTTCCGTTATGACGATCGTCACTCCGAAAACGGCGAAATTGTCTGGCTCGAGGTCAACACCCAGCCGGGCATGACGCCGACGTCTTTGGTGCCGGAAATCGCCGCGCAAGCGGGACACTCGTTCGGCGATTTGTTGAGTTGGATGGTGGAGGACGCTTCGTGTCTGCGTTGAAGTGGGGACAGGGCAGGGAGAAGGGCGCGGCCGGGCCGGCGCTGTTCGGCATGCCGTTGTCGTTCGACCATTTCGTGCTGCCGCGCCTGCTCCGCCGGCCGGTGCGCGTGCTGGCGCGCCTCGGCGAAGGCGACTTCGAAGCGCCGCCCTATTGCGCTGCCATGCTGTCGGCGGCACTGCTTGTTTCGAGCAGTGCCTATGGCGCCTATCTCGGCGGGCATGCCGACGCCATCGTCCAGAGTGTCACCGCCCGCACCGGCTTTGCCGTCGACCAGGTCAAGGTTGTGGGCAACCGCGAAACATCCGAGATCGATATTCTCGACAGGCTGGACCTCGACGGCTGGACCTCGCTGATCGGCTTCGACGCCGAAACCGCGCGCGAACGCATCACCACGCTACCCTGGGTCGAAGCCGCGGCAGTGCGCAAGGTCTACCCGCATACGCTGGAAGTGCGCGTCGAGGAGCGCGAGCCGTTCGCGCTGTGGCAGCAAGGCAGCGCGCTTTCGGTCATCGAGAAATCCGGCGCCGTCATTGCGCCGTTCTCCGGCGGCAAGCAGATATTGCTGCCGCTGATCATCGGCACCGGCGCACCGGCCAAAGCGCCGGATTTCCTGGCGAAGATCAAGAACTATCCGGAGCTTGCCGCGCGGATCAAGGGCTATATCCGCATCGGCGAACGGCGCTGGGATCTCAAGCTTGAAAACGGCATCACGATCAAACTTCCCGAAGACGGCGAGGACCAGGCGATTGCCGACCTGGTCAGGATGGACCACGAGAACGGGCTTTTGACGCGCGACATCGCTGCCGTCGACATGCGCCTTTCCGATCGTCTGGTCGTCCAGCTGACGCCGGAGGCGGCGACACAGCGCCAGGCCGCGCTCAACGAAAAGCCCAAGATGCTGAAGCGCAAGCCGGAGACGAAAATATGAGCTGGCTTGGCGGCAATAGCGATGCTTCGGCGCGCCGGTCCGGCATCTTGACGGTGCTGGATGTCGGCTCCAGCAAGGTCTGCTGCGTGGTGGCCAAGCTCAAGCCGCGCGAGGATGGCAAGCTGCTGCGCGGACGCTCGCATCGCGTCCAGGTGATCGGAATCGGCCACCAGAAATCGCAAGGCGTGAAATCGGGCGTCGTCATCGATCTCGACCGCGCCGAGCACGCCATCCGTCTTGCCGTCGACGCCGCGGAACGCATGGCGGGACTGACGGTCGATTCGCTGATCGTCAACATGACTGCCGGCCGGTTGAAGAGCGAGGCTTTTTCGGCCACCATCAATCTCGGCGGCCATGAGGCCGACGAGGCCGACATCAAGCGCGTGCTTGCCGCCGGCGCCAAGCAGGCTCTGCGGGCCGAGCGCGAGGTGATCCATTCGCTTCCCGTAGCCTTTTCTCTGGATGCCGAGCGCGGTGTGCGCGATCCGCGCGGCATGGTTGGCGACCAGCTTGGCGTCGACATGCACGTGCTGACAGGCGACGCGGCGCCCTTGCGCAATCTTGAGCTCTGCATCAACCGCTCGCATCTGTCGGTCGAGCGCATGGTGGCGACGCCTTATGCCAGCGGGCTTGCCGCGCTGGTCGACGACGAGCTCGAAATGGGCGCGGCCTGCATCGACATGGGCGGCGGCACGACGACGATCTCGGTATTTTCGGAAGGCAAGTTCGTCCACGGCGACGCCATCGCGATCGGCGGCAACCACGTCACGCTGGATATGGCCAAGGGCCTGTCGACCTCGCTCGATGCCGCCGAAAGGCTGAAAGTGATGCATGGCTCGGCGCTGCCTGGCAGTGCCGACGACCGCGACCTGGTTTCCATCCATCCGATCGGCGAGGACGGCGAGGTGCCGTTGCAGATCCCGCGCTCGGTGATGACGCGCATCATCCGCGCCCGCATCGACGAGACGCTGGAATTGCTGCGCGACCGCCTGAACAAGTCCGGCTACGGCAATGCCGTCGGCAAGCGTGTGGTGCTGACCGGCGGCGCCAGCCAGCTTGCCGGCCTGCCCGAAGCAGCACGCCGCATTCTCGGCCGCAATGTGCGCATTGGCCGCCCGCTTGGCGTGGCAGGCCTGCCCGAGGCGGCCAAGGGGCCGGCTTTTTCGACGCCCGTCGGGCTTCTGATCTACCCGCAGATGGCGAGCTTCGAGAGCCGCCCGGCGAAGGGAATTTCCGGTCTTCGGATGACCGGAACAGGCGGAAAACTGCATCGAATGAGTCAGTGGTTGAGAGACAGTTTTTAATTTGACGGGGACAGCCCCATAGGCGGCCGCGGCGGCGAAGCGGCGGGAAAGGCAAAGGACGAAGACAATGACCATCAATCTGCAGAAGCCGGACATCACCGAACTCAAGCCGCGCATCACCGTGTTCGGTGTCGGCGGCGGCGGCGGCAATGCCGTCAACAACATGATCACCGCCGGCTTGCGCGGCGTCGAATTCGTGGTGGCCAACACCGACGCACAGGCACTGACGATGTCGAAGGCCGAGCGGCTGATCCAGCTCGGCGCGCATGTCACCGAGGGTCTCGGCGCCGGATCGCAGCCTGAAGTCGGGCGCGCGGCGGCGGAAGAGTGCATCGACGAGATCATCGATCATCTCTCCAACACGCATATGTGCTTCGTCACTGCCGGCATGGGCGGCGGCACCGGCACCGGGGCGGCTCCCGTCGTTGCCCGCGCTGCCCGCGAAAAGGGTATCCTTACCGTCGGCGTCGTCACCAAGCCGTTCCACTTCGAAGGCCAGCGCCGCATGAAGACGGCCGACATGGGTATCGAGGAACTACAGAAATGCGTCGACACCCTGATCGTCATTCCCAACCAGAACCTGTTCCGGCTGGCCAATGACAAGACCACCTTCGCCGATGCCTTCGCCATGGCCGACCAGGTGCTCTATTCGGGCGTTGCCTGCATTACCGACCTGATGGTCAAGGAAGGCCTGATCAATCTCGACTTCGCCGACGTCCGCTCGGTCATGCGCGAAATGGGCAAGGCGATGATGGGAACCGGCGAGGCTTCGGGCGAGGGCCGCGCAATGGCCGCGGCTGAAGCCGCCATCGCCAACCCGCTGCTCGACGAGACCTCGATGAAGGGCGCCAAGGGCCTGCTGATCTCGATCACCGGCGGCCGCGACCTGACCCTGTTCGAAGTCGATGAGGCCGCAACCCGCATTCGCGAAGAGGTCGATCAGGACGCCAACATCATTCTGGGCGCCACCTTCGACGAGGAACTCGAAGGCGTTATCCGCGTGTCGGTGGTCGCCACCGGCATCGACAAATCGGCGGCCGAAATCGCTGCCGCGCCGATCGCCATCCGCGCGGCTCCGCCGAAGCCGGTCAGCCGCCCGGCGGCCCAGGTCACGGAAATGCGCCCGGCGCCTGTCCAGCAACCGATCTATGAACCACGTGCTGCCGATCCGGTCGCCGAGGCCATTCAGCTCGCCGAGGCGAATGCGGCAGCGATGGCGCAGGCCCGCCCGGCACCGGTCGCCCATGCGGAAGACTTCCGTCCGCAGAGCAAGATCTTCCAGGCGCCTCCCGCTCAGCCGCAGCCAATGATGCAGCCGGCGGTTCAGCAAGCGATGCAGCCCGCTCCGCATCGTGAAATGCCGCAGCCGGTTGCCGCGGCACCCCAGCGCATGCCGCGGGTCGAGGATTTCCCGCCGCAGGTGAAGGCCGAAGTGGAAGCCAAGGCCCGCCCGGCCGACCACGAGAACAGCGGCCCGATGGGCTTGCTCAAGCGCCTGACCAACGGCTTGACCCGCCGCGAAGAGGAACCTGCAAGACTGCAGCCGGCGCAGCCTCGCGAACCGAAACTGCGCCAGGCGCCGGCGGAAGTGCGCCGCCTAGCCAGCCAGGATCCGCAGCTTTACGCACCGCGTCGCGGCCAGCTGGATGAGCAGGGCCGCCTGACGCCGCAGAGCCGGGCTGTCCAGGAAGACGATCAGTTGGAGATTCCCGCCTTCCTGCGCCGACAGGCCAATTGATCTGTTAACGGTTCGTAACAGTTGTTAACAGGCGAGCAGGAAACTGTTCGCCTGTTAATATTAAAAACACTTTTAAAACAAAGACTTATGCGGCAATCCCGCGCTGGGCCGCGGTTACAACGAGTAAGAAACCGTGATTTGGAGTCTCCCTGCGGGACCATTATCTTCGCCACCGACCAAAGTCGGTTTGCTGGGAGTCTCGGGGAAGTGGCCCTGCCTGCCGATCAATTAAGAGCCGCGCCCTCAGGGCAGATGAAGCGGACCTAGGCAGTACGGGCTATGGGGATTGTTTTGCACGACTATCAGACGACACTTAAATCGCGTGCGACGCTGACCGGCATCGGCGTTCACAGTGGCAATCCGGTCACTGTCCATTTCCTGCCGGCAGACGCCGATACGGGTGTCGTCTTCCAGCTTTCGAATGCAAACGGAAGCCACGAATTTCGCGCGCTCGTTTCCGAGGTCGGTGCCACCGACCTCTGCACCATGCTCGGCGATCCGCAAGGCGAGCACATCGCCACGGTCGAGCATCTGATGGCGACGCTTTTCGGGCTTGGGATCGACAATCTCGTCATCGAAATCGATGGCCATGAGGTGCCTATCCTCGACGGTAGCGCAGTGATGTTCGTCGAGGCCATTGACCAGGCAGGCATCGAAACGCTGCCGGTCAAGCGTCGCTACATCAGGGTGGTCAAGCCGGTTCGTATCGAGAACGGCGCCTGCTGGGCGGAGTTCCGGCCCTATGACGGCACGCGCTTCGAGATCGAGATCGATTTCGAAAGCCCGGCGATCGGGCGCCAGCTTTTTGCATCCGACATGAACGCCGACATTTTCCGGCGTGACGTCGCGCGGGCCCGCACTTTCGGTTTCATGAAGGACGTCGAGCGGCTGTGGGCGGCCGGCTATGCGCTCGGCTCCTCGTTGGAAAACTCCCTGGTGATCGGCGACGACAACCGCGTGATCAACATGGGAGGCCTGCGCTATCCCAACGAGTTCGCGCGCCACAAGACGATGGATGCGATGGGCGATCTGGCGCTCGCCGGCGCCCGGTTCATCGGCTGCTTCCGCTCCTATCGTGGTGGCCACAGGCTGAACGCCGCTGCGCTGCGCCGTCTCTTGTCGGACCGTTCGGCTTTCGAGATCGTCGAGACGACGCGCCGCGAGCGTGGGCGTACTGCGGAGATGAGCGCCGTCAACGCACCCCTCTATGCGCCCTGGATGATCTGATTCTTAAGGTCTTACGGCCCACGTTGCGGTCAGGCTGTGTTGCATGGATGCATCACTGGCCGGCCAAATTACACAGCTTTCCAGGTGGCGCCAAACCGCCACAAAAATGTGCGATTGGCCGGGGATAGCGTTGCCGGGCAAGGCAATTATGGTTTATGGCTGCTGCCGTCGACTGAAATGACGCCGAAAGGGCGGAATCCAAACATGTTTTTCAAGCGAGTTGGTCAATCGAAGGCGCTGCGGCGGGCTGTTTTCCTGGCGCTTTCGGTGGTCGTTCCATCGCTGTTTCTGTCGGCCTGCATGTCGTCCGAGAAGGACGTCGACCTTTCGACCTATGTCGATCAGACCGAGCCGGCCGACGTGCTTTACAATCAGGGTCTCGCCAATCTGAATGCCGGGCGACTGCAGGAGGCAAGCCGCAAGTTCGATGCCGTCGACCGCCAGCATCCATATTCCGAATTCGCCCGCAAATCGATGGTGATGGGTGCCTTTGCCGACTACCGTCAGGGCAATTACGATGAGGCAATCGGTTCGGCCAAGCGCTACCTGACCCTCTACCCGTCGACCGACGATGCAGCCTATGCCCAATATATTATCGGGCTGAGCTACTACCGCCAGATCAAGGACGTCACCCAGGACCAGAAGGAAGCGCGTCTTACCGCGCAGACGATGCAGGACCTGGTGACGCGCTGGCCGACTTCCGAATATGTCGACGATGCCAAGGAGAAGATCCGCTTCGCCAACGATCAGCTCGCCGGCAAGGAGATGCAGATCGGCCGCTACTATCTCGAGCGCCGCGAATACATCGCGGCCGTCAAACGGTTCCGCAACGTCGTGGAGAACTATTCCAACACACGTCATGTCGAGGAAGCGCTGGCGCGTCTTACCGAGAGCTACTATGCGATGGGACTGACGTCGGAAGCGCAGACCGCTGCGGCCGTGCTCGGCACCAACTATCCCGACAGCCAATGGTACAAGGACTCCTACAAGCTCCTGCAGAGTGGTGGGCTCGAGCCGCGCGAGAATGCCGGATCGTGGATCTCCAAGGCCGGGAAGCTGATCACCGGCGCCTGAGCGGCGCGTCACCATGCTCTCCAGACTGTCGATCCGCGATATCGTTCTGATCGAGAAGCTGGACATCGACTTCTCGTCCGGCCTTTCGGTCCTTACCGGCGAAACCGGCGCCGGAAAATCTATCCTGCTCGACGCGTTGTCGCTGGCGCTTGGCGCCCGCGGCGACGCTTCACTGGTGCGGCATGGCGCGGCACAAGGCCAGATCATCGCCGTGTTCGACGTGCCGCGCAACCACGCGGCTCGCATGCTGCTTGCCGAGAATGCCATCGAGGACGACGGCGACATCATCCTGCGCCGCGTCCAGACGGCTGACGGCCGCACGCGCGTGTTCGTCAACGACCAGCCGTCCAGCGTGACGCTGATGCGCGACATCGGCCGTGCGCTGGTCGAGATCCACGGCCAGCATGACGAGCGCGCTTTGGTCGATCCCGGCGCTCATCGCGAGTTGCTCGACAGTTTCGGCGGCCATCTCGGCGCTGCCCGGGCAACCGGCGAGGCGTGGCGGCACTGGCGTACCTGCGAGCAGGAATTTTCACGGCACCGGGCCAAAGTCGAGGCAGCTGCCCGTGAGGCCGATTATCTGCGTGCTGCGGTCGCCGAATTGACCAGACTCGATCCGCAACCGGGCGAAGAGACCGAACTGGCCGAACTGCGCGCCTCGATGATGCGTGCCGAAAAGATCGCCTCGGAAATCCACGATGCGCAGGATGTGCTCTCGGGCCCGTCCTCGCCCTTGCCGCAACTGGCCAGCCTGCTCAGGCGGCTGCAGCGAAAGGCGACCGAAGCGCCCGGGCTGCTCGAGGACGTCGTCAAATCGCTCGACGAAGCGATGCTGTCGCTCGACGCGGCGCAGTCGGGCGTCGAAGCAGCACTTCGCGCGACCGAATATGATCCGCAGCGGCTGGAGAAGGCTGAGGAGCGGCTGTTTTCGCTGCGTGCCGCCTCGCGCAAGCACAGCGTCGCCGTGGATGACCTGGCGCAATTGCGTGACACCATGGCTGCCGACCTTGCCGATCTCGACGCCGGCGAGGAGCGCCTGCATGCGCTGGAGAAACAGGCTGCAGCGGCGCGCCAGGCCTACGACATTACGGCGGCCCAGCTGTCGTCGCTTCGACATGCGGCGGCCGTCGGGCTGACCAAGGCGGTAATGGCCGAACTGCCGGCGCTGAAGCTCGAACGGGCCGAGTTCATCGTCGAGATCGCAAGCGATGCCGAGAGCCGCATGGAAGAAGGCATCGACCAGGTCGAGTTCTGGGTGCGCACGAATCCCGGCACCAGGCCCGGCCCAATGATGAAGGTCGCTTCCGGCGGCGAGCTTTCGCGCTTCCTGCTGGCGTTGAAGGTCGCGCTGGCCGATCGCGGGTCGGCGCCGACTTTGGTCTTTGATGAGATTGACACCGGCGTCGGCGGCGCGGTTGCCGACGCCATCGGCCAGCGGCTGGCGCGGCTGGCAAAACGCGTGCAGGTGCTTTCGGTCACGCATGCACCGCAAGTGGCGGCGCGCGCGGCGACGCATTTCCTGATCTCCAAATCAGGCGGTGCCGACCGCGTCTCGACCGGCATCGCCGAGATGGACCGGGCGGCACGGCAGGAAGAGATCGCACGCATGCTCGCCGGCGCCACCATTACAGACGAGGCGCGCGCGGCGGCCGAGCGGCTGCTGCGGGAGAACACCGCGGCAGCCTAGGATCAAACACCTAGAGCGGTTCATCGTTTCACGGAAACGCCGAACCGCTCTACATCTTTGTTTTGCGCAATTCCGGACGGAAGACCGTTTCACAGTTTTCCTGGAATTGCTCCAGACGAGTTCGTTTCCGGCGCTCGCGACCTGAGTCAGGGTATGGCGCCATCCTGCTGTTCAGGAATGATTTTCGATGTCTGGTCTCTCCCTCATGAGAAAATCCTGTTCTATTGTGTCGCGCCACCGTGGAGGGAGCAGTGCATGGACGAAAAACCAGTCGGTTCGCTCAGCGAAAGCGAGGCGGCAAGCGAGTTGATGCGGTTGGCGCAGGAGATCGCCGAGCACGACCGGCGCTACCACGGCGAGGACGCGCCAATAATCACGGATGCGGAATATGACGCGCTGACCCGGCGCAACCTCGCCATCGAACAGCGGTTCCCGCATCTTGTGCGCGAGGATTCGCCCTCGCGCAGGGTCGGCGCGCCGCCGGCGGAAGGTTTTGCCAAGGTGCGGCACGCGGTGCCGATGCTCAGCCTGGCCAAGGCTTATAGCGACCAGGACGTCGCGGACTTCATAGAACGGGGCCGGCGATTCTTTGATCGCGACAAGGATCTGAACATCGCCTTCACGGCTGAGCCGAAGATCGACGGGCTATCGGCTTCCCTGCGGTATGAAAGCGGTGTGTTCGTGCAGGGGGCAACGCGCGGCGACGGCGTCGTCGGCGAGGACATCACAGCCAATCTCAAGACCATCGCCGACATTCCCAAGACCTTGAAGGGATCGGGCTGGCCCGAGGTCATCGAAATACGCGGTGAGGTCTATATGACCTACGCGGAATTCGAGGCACTGAAGCAACGCTCGGCGGCGATCGGCGGCCAGGATTACGTCAATCCGCGAAATACGGCGGCCGGGTCGCTCCGTCAGAAGGACCCGTCCGTTACCGCCAGCCGCAACCTCAAATTCTTTGCCTACGCCTGGGGCTATACTTCGAAGGATCCAGCTCCGACCCAATACGATTCCGTGCAAAAATTCGCGGAGTGGGGGTTCAAGGTCAGTCCGCTGATGGTCCGGGCAAAGTCGGTCGACGAACTGATCGCGCATTATCACCTCATCGAGGCCCAGCGCTCATCGCTTGGCTACGACATCGACGGCGTGGTCTACAAGGTCGATCAATTGGAGCTGCAGCGCAGATGGGGCTTCGTCACCGGCGAACCACGCTGGGCCATCGCTCACAAATTTCCGGCCGAACAGGCGATGACGACCGTGCGCAGGATCGACATTCAGGTCGGCCGTACCGGTACGCTGGCGCCCGTTGCCCGGCTTGCGCCCGTCACGGTCGGCGGCGTCGTGGTCGAAAATGTCACGCTTCACAACGAAGACTACATCAAGGGTCTGGACAGCAACGGCCAGCCGATCCGCGACGGCAACGACATACGTATCGGCGACACGGTGGTCATCCAGCGGGCGGGGGACGTCATTCCGCAGATCGTCAGCGTCCTCGTGGACAAGCGTCCGCCAGATGCCGTGCCCTACGAATTCCCGCATAAATGTCCGATCTGCGGCTCGCCGGCAACGCGCGAGATCAACGAGAAGACCGGTAAGGAAGATTCCCGCCGACGTTGCACCGGCGAGCTGATCTGCCCTGCGCAGGCCGTGGAAGGATTACGCCACTTCGTGTCGCGCGGCGCCATGGATATCGAAGGTCTGGGCGCTGAAAACATTGACCTGTTCTTCAATGCCGGGTTGATCAAGACAGCAGCCGATATCTTCACTCTCCGGGATCGCCGTCCCGCCGTCATCAAGGCATTGGCGGAGCGGCGGGAGGAGCAGGCAAGACAGCGTGAGGCTGCTTCGGGCAAGACGCGCAAGAACGTGCGAAGTGTCGAGGAACGCAACTATGAAGGTCTCGACAAGCTCTTCGCTGCCATCGACGCTCGCCGCGAACCGGAACTTGATCGCTTCATCTTTGCGCTGGGCATCCGCCATATCGGCGAAACGACGGCCGCTGTGCTCGCCCGAACCTTCTCGACGATCGAGGAGTTGATCCGCATTGGCAAGGAGACAGCAGCGGCAGCCGATCCACACAGCGTTTTTCCTTCGATCAACGGCATCGGCGATACGGTGATAGGCGCTCTTCGCGATTTCTTCGGCAATGAACGCAACGACGCCGTGCTCGAAGCGCTGCTCACGCAGGTCCACCCGAAGCCGTACATAGTGAACGTCTCAGCCGATAGTGCGGTCGCCGGCAAGACGATCGTGTTTACAGGCACGCTCGAAAAGATGACGCGCCCCGAGGCGAAGGCGATGGCTGAACGTCTCGGCGCGAAGGTCGCCGGCTCGGTTTCCGCGAAGACCGACCTCGTCGTCGCCGGGCCCGGTGCTGGCTCCAAGCTCAAGCTGGCTGCCGAACACGGTATCGAAGTCATCGATGAGGATGCCTGGCTCGAGCGGATCGGCAAGGGCTCGTGATGCCGGCTGAATTCAATGGTTTTGGTGACAAGGCCATTCCCTTCCTCAAGGCACTGGATTTTCATCAGAGCCGGGAGTGGTTTTTGGAAAACCGCGAGCTCTTCGAGCGGGACCTGCGCAATCCCTTCGGCGATCTGGTCGAGGCGCTCTCCGAGCGCTTCACGGCATTAGGGCTCGGCCTGCGCGGCGACCGCAAGAAGTCGCTGTTCCGGATTAATCGCGACGTGCGTTTCGCCAAGGACAAACGGCCTTACAACCGGCATCTGTCGGCGATCCTTTCGCCCGACGGCACCAAGATGGAACAGGGCGTGTTTTACATTCACATCGGGCTCGAGCGCTGCTTTGCCGCTGTTGCCTGGTGGCAGCCCGGACCGGAGCTATTGCTGGCGCTGCGCAACGCCATCGCAAAGCGGCCGGCTGAGTTCCGCACGCTCGTCGCGGCGCTGAAGAAGAATGGTCTCGAGCTCGACCCGGACGGCTGTATGAAGCGCACGCCGCGCGGCTTCGAGCACGTTATCGAGCCCGATCTCGTGGCCGCCATCCGCAACCGGCATTTCGCCGTCCGGCACGCAATCGAGCCGGCGGATATCTACGGAGCTGGATTGGTCGACGAACTCGTCGACTTCGTCATGCGGGCAAAACCGCTGCTCGACTGGGGCAGGGCGATCGAAGGCAAGGCTTCGCAGCGCTAGCGGAAAAGTCAGACGGTCAGCTGCGCCGCGCAGTGTAGAGGCTGGTGGTCATATTGCGGGTTATGGAGCCTTGGAACTCGTCGCGGACGATGCGACCCAGCTCCGCCAGGATTGCTTCGCGGTCACTGCGGATGTTGATATTGGAAAAAGTGGCATAGAGGGCGACTGTCTGGTCAGGATCGAGGACGAGCGACCAGACACTTGTCCGATGTTCGATGGCATCGAACGCGCCGGTTCGCTCCAGTGCCGCCACGCGGGCCTCGGCATCAAGGGCGAACGGAATACCATTTGAGCCCGCCGACGGGCTCGAAGGCCCATCAAGCAGCACCTTGGTCGCATCATGAAAGGGATCGGGGCGACTGTCGTCGCCGAATACATTCCAGACCATTGCCCACCAGCCGCCCGGCCGAAGCAGCTCTGCGACCTTGATCAGCGCCGTGTCCTCATCCAGCCAATGAAAGGCAGTGGCGCTGACACCGAGATCAAAACCGGCCTTCTCAAGGACGGCATCCTCAAACGCAGAGACGCTCACCGAGAGCGCCTTGTCCTGAATAGTCTCGCAAAGGAAAGTCGCGAGGCGGGAATCCGGCTCAATGGCGAGCAACGGGCTCGCGCCCAGTTCGAGTAAGCGGCGCGTTGCAGTTCCTGTACCTGCGCCAATCTCGAACGTCGCCGTGCCATGCGCGAGACGGCACCGCTCACATAGAATTTCGAATACCCAATCAGGATAGCCAGGTCGCGTCGCGTGATAGCTGCCGGGATCGGCGCCGAAGGCCAGGCGGCCGAATTTTGGATCGATGAAAAATTCGCTCATTGGAACCACCTGTCCGGCCCAGCAGGTTGGTCTATGGCCGTCGCTTCGGCAAGGACCGATCGTCGCCAACGAATATGCGCTCAGGTACCAAGCCTCTGATTTTGTCCACAAGTCTGGAAGCGAGCTTGCCGCGATGCTTCAGCTATCATTTCCGCTGATCGTTTGCCTCAAGCGAATTGGTGTGACAAGCCGGACCGCCCTCTCTACATACGGCCCTCCCAAGGAGCGGTCGATGTCGGCGGAAGCAATCTCCGAAAACGGTGCGAAAAGCGATTTCTGGGACGGCGTGCGGCTCAGCATGCCCGTCGTGGTGGCGTCGGCGCCGTTTGCGTTGCTGTTCGGGGCGCTCGCCGTCGACAACGGCTTTTCCGTGATCGAGGCGTTCTTGATGAGCGCAACGGTGTTCGGCGGCGCCAGCCAGATGGTCGGCATCGAGCTGTTCGGGCAGCATGTCGCGCCGTGGCTGATCGTGCTGTCGATCTTCGCCGTGAATTTTCGCCATGTGCTCTATTCGGCCGGTATCGGCCGGCGAATCGCGCATTGGCCCCTAGCGCAGCAGGCGATAGGCTATTTCGTGCTCACCGATCCGCAGTTCGCGGTGGCCGAGCGCAAGGCGGAGGCCGGCGAGACCGTCGGCTTTGCCTGGTATATGGGGCTCGGGCTGCCGGTCTACGTGTTCTGGGTCATCGAAAGCGCGCTCGGGGCGGTGTTCGGCAAACTTATTCCCGACACCCACGCGCTGGGCATCGACTTCCTGCTGCCGATCTATTTTCTCGGCCTGGTCATGAGCTTCCGCAAGCGGCCGCTGTGGCTGCCGGTGGTCGTCGCAAGCGCTGCCGCCTCCATCATTGCCTACAAGACGGTCGGCTCGCCCTGGCATGTCTCCATCGGCGCGCTGGCCGGCGTGCTGCTCGCCGTCATCCTGCCGCCCCGCCACAGCGGCGTGGAGGCACGGCCATGAGCACGACCTTGTGGATCATCGTCGCCGCTTCGATCGCGACCTATTTGACACGCATTGGCGGTCATCTGGTGATCTCACGCTTCGACCATATCCATCCGCGTGTTGAGGCCGGGCTGAACGCCGTGCCGGCGGCGGTGCTGACCACGCTGGTGGCGCCGGCAGCGCTGAGCGCCGGACCTGCGGAATGGGGGGCGTTGGTCGTCGCCGGCCTGGTGTCGCTGCGCGGCGGCCTTATGGCGATGTTCCTGGTGGGTGCTGCCGTGCTGATCCTCGCGCGGCAGGTCGTCGGCTGATCGATTTTTACCTTGGCGGCGAGAGCACACATGCGCTTTACCGCAGCGACTGTTGCCGCGCCGACCCGCGACAGGCTCAGCCGGATCGCCTCCGATCTTTCCTGGTGGGCGCGACGCACGGCGTCGCTATAGAGCGCTTCGCGCTGCTTCGGCGTCAATGCGCTTAGATCGGTCGGCTGGATGCCGAAGGGCTCACGCGACATTTCCATCTCCCCAGGTTTGCCGTGTTCATCGGCAGCTACCACCGGCGATTTACGGGAAAGGCATAATCAGCTAAAATGAATAATTAAGATCGTTATGTTCTCCAGGAGAGATGTATGGACTTGGCCGATCTGCGCATCTTCCGCACGGTGGTGCGCGAGGGCGGAATCACCAAGGCGGCGGAAAAACTGTTTCGCGTGCAATCGAACGTGACCACACGCATCCGGCAGCTCGAAGAGGATCTCGGCGTGCAGCTGTTTATCCGGGAGGGCAAGCGCCTGCACGTATCCCCCGCCGGTCACAAATTGGTCGGGTATGCGGATCGGTTGCTGGCGCTTGCAGAGGAGGCGCGAACGGCGATGCTCGATCCACGCCCGCGCGGCACGCTTCGCCTAGGTGCCATGGAGAGCACCGCCGCGGCACGGCTTCCAAGTCTGCTCGCCGAATATCACGCACGTCATCCCGACGTGGAAATCCAGTTGCGCACCGGCAATCCGCAGGTTCTCGCGACGGCCATGCTTGCCGGCGACCTCGATGCAGCGTTCGCCGCCGAGCCGATCGCCGACGCTCCGTTCGAAAAGCTGCCCGCATTTCACGAGCAGCTGGTCATTGTCTCGGCGGCATCGCGCGTTTCGATCGACGACCGCCTGGACATGCCCAAAACAATGATAGCCTTCGAGCACGGCTGCCCGCACCGGCGGCGGCTGGAACAATGGTATGCGCGAAGAGGGTTCATGGCCGAGAAAACCATCGAGCTTGGTTCATACCATGCCATCCTTGGTTGCGTGGTGGCTGGCATGGGCATAGCGCTGATGCCGAAAAGTGTGCTTTCGGGTTTCCAGAGAGCCACTGGCTAAAGCTGCACGAACTGCCCGCTGACGAAGACAACGCCGTCACGGTGTTGTTTTGGCGCAAGGGAGCCGATTCTCCCAACGTCACGGCTTTGCAGGGACTGCTTGCGGAGCAAAGTCTGTCACTCGGCGTTGCGGCCGCGGCTATTGCTTGAAGTCGTGCGGCAGAGGGGCGGTTGCTTTTTCCAGCCAGGCCAGCGTTTCGCCGTCGAGCATCGGTCCAATCTCGGCCAGTACGCGCGCATGGTATTCGTCAAGCCAATGCAACTCGTCGCGGGTTAAAAGGTCCGATCGGACCAGCCGCTTGTCGATCGGCGCCAGCGTCAGTGTCTCGAAGCCGTGCATGGCGATGTCGCCGCCCTCGATTGCCTCGGCCGGTGTCACCAGAATCAAGTTCTCGATGCGGATGCCGAAGGAACCTTCCTTGTAATAGCCGGGCTCGTTGGAGAGGATCATGCCGGCTAGCAGCTTTTCGGTGCCGGTCTTGGCGATACGTTGCGGGCCCTCATGCACGGCAAGATAGGACCCGACACCGTGCCCGGTACCATGGGCGAAATCGCAGCCGTGTCTCCATAGCGCCAGGCGCGCCACCGCATCGATTTCGGAGCCGCGCGTGCCCTGGGGAAAGCGCAGCATGGAGATGCCGATCATGCCTTTCAGCACCAGCGTGAAGCGTTCGCGCATCTCTTCGGTCGGCGCGCCGATCGGCACGGTGCGGGTGATGTCGGTGGTGCCGTCCTGGTACTGCCCGCCGGAATCGAGCAGGAACAGCTCGCCATCCCCCAGCTTGCGATTGGTGGCGCGGGAGACGCGGTAGTGCATGATGGCGCCGTTAGGGCCGGCGCCGGAGATGGTGTCGAACGATACGTCGCGCAGCGGCATCTGCGTTTCTTCGCCGGTCTGACGGCGCGTCTCCTCAAGCCTGGTGACAACGGCGATTTCGTCGAGCGTGCCGGGCTTCTGGCGGTCGAGCCAGCACAGCAGCTTGGCGACCGCGGCGCCGTCGCGGCGATGTGCGGCGCGGGCGCCGGCGATCTCAGCTTTGTTCTTTGTTGCGCGTGGAATGCGGGCCGGATCGGCCGTGGCAATGACGGTGCCGCCATTATCCTCGACCAGCATTCTGAGCTTGTCCGCCGCGAGAACCGGGTCCAGCGCGATTTTTGCGCCGCCCTTGGCCCGGGTGACGATTGCCGATTCGAATTCACCTGGTTCGTGCAATTCGGCGAGCTGCGTCAGGTAGGCCGCAACGGTGCGCGAAAACTTGCGCTGGTCCATGAAAAGCAGATGCGAGCCGTCGGCGGCCAGCACGGCAAAGCCGAGCGCCAGCGGTGTGTGCGGTACGTCACCGCCACGGATGTCGAAGGCCCAGGCAATCGAGGAGGGGTCGGTCAGCACGGCATGGGTGGCGCCATCCTTCTCGATGGCCGCTGCCAGCCGCACCAGCTTGTCCTTAGCCAGTTCGCCGGCAAAGCCGATCGGGTGGATCTCGACCGGCGCCAGTGGCGGTCCAGGCTGGTCCTGCCAGATCGCGTCGATCGGATTCTCTTCGAGCGGCACCAGTGTCGCGCCGGATTTCTCGGCCGAGGCTTTCAGCGCCTTGACGTCGCTGATCGTATGCAGCCACGGATCGAAGCCCAATCGCACGCCCTTGCCGAGATTGTCCTTGATCCAGTTGGCCGGCGGGTTGTCGACAAGGCTCTCGATCGAAAAGATGTCGAGATCGACCTCCTGGCGCACCTGCAGCGTGTAGCGCCCGTCGACAAACATGACGGCGCGCTCGCCAAGTACAATGGCGACACCGGCCGAGCCGCTGAAGCCGGTCAGCCATTTCAGCCGTGCCGAGCGGTCGGCGACATATTCGCCCTGGTGCTCGTCGGCACGGGGCACGATGAAGCCATCCAGCCCGTTCGACGCCAACCATTGGCGCAGCATTGCCACGCGCGGCTTGCCAACGGCCGGATCGCCGGCGGAATCGAAGGACTGGAACATGTCGGCTCTCCTCGAATGATGGCGCGACCGTAGCGCATGACTTCGAAAATCGGAATCGATTTTCGGAACGATCATCCCTGGTCGCCGCAGTGTCTTTTTGTGCATGGATGCCATGCAGAATCGGCGATTTCAAAAAGCGTCAGCAGAGCTTACCTTCTTAACGTGGAGGAAAAGTCCTGTTGCCCTGCAAAGGAGACCGTCATGTCCACGATTTCAGCCAGACGCGGATTTTTCAGAAACGCTGTGAAAGCGCTGATCGAAGCTCGCCAGCGCGAAGCGAGCCGGTATGTGAGCGGCGTTCTGCTTGGCTTTGATGACGAAACGCTGAAAGCTCACGGCTACGATCGCGAACAGCTGAAGAAAGCGGCGAACTCGCGCTAGGTCCGAGCGGATTCCGGCTTGCGTTGAAAGCGTCGCGCCTCAGCGCTTGAGGTGAATCGTCACCCAGCCCTCGCGATGCAAGGTGCGGACGTGCCGGAATTTCTGGCCGACATAGGCCGCGATTACCGCATCGCGCTGGCGCTCGAGGATGCCCGACAAAACAATCGAGCCACCGAGCGCGATATGCCCGGCCATTTGCGGTGCCAGACGCATCAGCGGCCGCGCCAATATGTTTGCGACGATCAGGTCGAAGGGCGCACGCGCGGCAAAGATCGGATGATGAAAACCGGGCGCCGCTACCGTTTCAATGAGCCCCTTGACCTGGTTCAGCCGCGCATTGGCAGCGGCCACCTTGACGGCGACCGGGTCGATGTCCGTTGCCAGCACCGGAACATGCGCGAGCTTGGCCACCGCGATGGCGAGCACCGCGCTGCCAGTGCCAAGGTCGAGCGCGTTGCGCGGATGCTCGCGCTGTATGACCTGCTCCAGCATTTCGAGGCAGCCGGCGGTGGTGCCGTGATGGCCGGTGCCGAAGGCAAGGCCGGCCTCGATCTCGATGGCGAGTTCGCCGCTGTGGCGCTTCCTGCGGTCATGCGCGCCATGGACGAAGAAGCGCCCGGCCCGTACCGGCTTCAATCCCTCCAGCGAGCGCGCCACCCAGTCGATGTCGGGCAGCGCTTCTCGTTCTATCGGTTTCGACAGCGACAGTCCGGCCAGGATGTCCCTAAGCCGGGCCTCGACCGCATCGACGTCGTCGTCGGCATAGAGCGATACTTCGTGGATATCGCGGTCCTCGTCGACCTCGAGCACCGCAACCGGCAGGCCCTCATCGTCGAACGCCGCACCGAGCGCCGCGAAGATGCGATCAGCCTCGATCTTGCCCGCGGTGAAATACAAACGCGTCTGCGTCATTTCTTGATACGTCAACCTTCCGCCGCCAGCCGCTTGAGCTTGGCGATGGCGGCGTCCGGGCTTTCGCCATAGGCAATGGTGCCGGCGAAATCGCCCTTGGCATTGAGCAGCAGCACCGAAGCGGTGTGGTCCATCGTGTAGTCGCCGTCGTTCGTTTCGACTTTCTTCCAGTAGATGCCGAAGGACTTGGCCATGGCGTGGACCTTGTCCGGATCGCCGGTGATGCCGAGGATGCGATCGGAGAAATTGCTGATATAGGCGTTCATGATTTCGGGCGTATCGCGCTCCGGGTCGACCGTAACGAAATAGGCGCGCAGGTTCTTGCCGTCGTCGCCCATCGTCTTCAGCCAGCCGGCCAACTCGAAAAGCGTGGTCGGGCAGACTTCCGGACAATGCGTGAAGCCGAAAAAGACGACGCTGGGGTGGCCGCGAAAGGCGGCTTCGGTGACCGGTGCGCCCTTCTGGTCGACCAGCGTGAACGGAGCTCCGAACGGCTCGCCGCCATAATGTCCGCGGTACCAGTCGAACGTTAGCCAGCCGATGCCAGCGGCCATCAGGACGAGAATACCGACCAGAATTGAACGCATCATCAGTGAAGTCCGTCGTCATTTCCATCGGGCGCCGGATTGGCGCCATGAAGCCCTGGCTTGGCGAACACTCTTAGCGGTTCGGTCGCGCCGACGCAAAGATGTCGCGTTGCCGCAACCGGCAATGCTGTGGGAGGAGATCTGCTTGCAAAGCGCGGCCGTTCGTCCCACCTGAGGTCGGCAAAATTCGAACCGCAGGAGGCCTCTTTGCGAAAACTGATTGGCGGCGCGTTGGCCGCATGCCTTGTCATTGGCGCTGGCGCCGCCGCCGCCGAGGAAGTCGGCAAGGTCGGTGTCGATTGGCTCGGCAACGACATCATCGTCGAGGCGATCAAGGATCCGAAGGTCGAGGGAGTGACTTGCCACGTCTCCTATTTCGACCGTGGCATGATTGACCGCCTGCAGAAAGGCAACTGGTTCGAGGACCCGTCCGATTCCTCGATCTCCTGCCGCCAGACCGGGCCGATCACCATTGGCGACATCGACATGAGCGAGGCCGGCGAGGAGGTGTTCAAGCAAGGCATCAGCCTGATCTGGAAAAAGCAGGTGGTGAACCGCATCTACGACAAGGCCAACGAGACGCTGATCTACCTCTCGCATTCGCGCCAGGTGCAGGATGGCTCGGCAAAAATGTCGGTCACCACCGTGCCGCTCTACGGCCAGAATGTGGTGTGGACCAGCGGCAAGCCGAAATAGAGACTGAAGGTGCTCTAGGTCCTTGGCGCGTCCAAACGGATGCGCGGCGCTGCACTCGGCTTGCGAGACTATGCGCGCGGGCGTAAAGCGCCCGCATGGACCGTCCCGAACACCTTGTCCTGAAAGATCCCGAGCCGCGCATCCATCCGACGGCGGAACTGAAGGCCTGCAAGCTTGGACGCTGCGCATCGATCGGCGAGCGAGTCATCCTGCGCGATGTGATGGTCGGCGACTTTTCCTACTTCGAGCGGCATGCCGAGGCGATCTATACGACGATCGGCAAATTCTGCTCGATTGCCGCCAACAGCCGCATCAATGCGCTGGAGCATCCGGTCGAGCGGCTGACGCAGCACAAAATCAGCTATCGGCCCAACGAGTACTTCCGCTGGCTGGGTGTCGATCAGGCATTCCGCGACCGGCGGCGGGCGAGACCCGTCAGCATCGGCCATGATGTCTGGATTGGCCATGGCGCCGTGATCATGCCTGGCATAGTGATCGGCAACGGCGCGATCGTCGGTGCCAACGCGGTAGTGACGCGAGACGTGCCGGCCTATGCAATTGTCGCCGGCGTTCCGGCCAGGCCATTGCGGCAGCGCTTCAGCGCGGGAACTGCGGCCCGGATCGAACGTCTTGCCTGGTGGGACTGGCCGGTCGAGAAACTGGCCAGGGCAGTCCCCGACATGCAGGCCTTGCGCATCGAGGCTTTCCTCGACCGCTGGGAAAACGACGCTACCTGATCGTTGCGAGCGCGGCGTGTGCACGGTTTGACCGTGAATTCCTCCTCGCAGGGAACTCGAAGCAGTTGCCGATTGTTTCTCCCTGCCATGATCGAAAAGCTGTTCACCAGGATCGCCAACTATATCGCCCATCTTGCCGGTCTGCCGCCGACGTTTGCCGTCTGTTTCCTGATCATTGTGGTCTGGGCGGTAAGCGGTCCGGTCTTCGGCTTTTCCGATACCTGGCAACTCGTCATCAATACCGGCACCACGATCGTCACCTTCCTGATGGTGTTTCTCATCCAGAACACCCAGAACCGCGACAGCGCGGCGATCCAGGCCAAGCTTGACGAGCTGATCCGCGTCAGCAAAGCCAAGAATACCTTTATCGGCATCGAGCACCTGACCGAATCCGAGCTCGAAGAAATCCGCGCCAAATGTGAACGCGCGGCGAAGCGGCACGACGAACAGATCGCCGACATGGCCGCAGCCAAGGCGGTGGCTAAAAAGCGCAACGCGAAGAAGCACGCGGCGGCGTGAGCGAGCTTGTTGTCCGGGTTCCTGCGCGGACGGTCGCGGGATCATTCCATGAATGCCGAAAAGGCTTCCTTGTAGTCCGGGTGCCAGCGCGACAGGGCAGGGCGGTTCTCGATGATGTCGCCAATCGCCCAGGCCATGCGTTTTTCGTCCATGGACCGGGTCGCCTCGTTATCGGGACACAGGATGTAGAAGTCGCCACGCAGCAGCGAGGCCAGCATGAAGTCGATAACCTGCTCGCCGGTCCAGGCGCCGGCCGGCTTTTCGGTGGCGCCTTCGGTCAGGCCGGTAAAAGTGAACCCGGGAATGAGCAGATGCGCCGCGACATTGGCGCCGGGCTCGTTGCGCAGCGCGTGTGCAAGGCCCTCGGTATAGGTCTTCACGCCAGCCTTGGAGACGTTGTAGGCGAGGTTGCCGGGCGGCGTGGTAATGCCTTGCTTGGAGCCGGTGTTGACGATCAGGCCGGGCTTTCCCGCCGCCAGCATGCGCGGCGCGAAGGCCTCGACGCCATGGACGACACCCCAGAAATTGATGTCCAGCAGTCGCTTCCAGGCGTCACGGTTCTCCCACGGCTTGCCGGGGTTGTTGCCGACGCCGGCATTGTTCATCAGAAGCGAGACGTCGCCGAAGGTGTCGAATGTCCTTTCGGCCAGCCGTTCGAGGTCGTCGGCTTTCGAGACGTCAGTGGCGACGGCAAGCACGGCGCTCTCGCCGGCGAAGGTAGCGACGGCATGTCGCGCCTCATCGAGGCGTGCGGCGCCGATATCGGCCAGCACGATCTTCATGCCCATCGCCGCCAGCCGTTTTGCCGCGGCGAGGCCGATGCCGCTGGCCGCGCCGGTGATGACGGCGACATTACCGGAGGCAAGTGCGGGCAGGGCGGTCTGGATCTCGGCGTCGGTGGTCATGATTTTCTCCTGTTCTGGCCGCGGCGAACTTAGCGCGGAAAGAGGCTCGCGCAAGCCGGTGCGACATCTTCGGGTTGACCGCGTCGGCGGGCGCTGCGCATGCTGATATTGAAAAAGGAGACTGACGATTGACCGACTGGATCGAGATCCTGAAAGAACAGACCGCAACCGGCGACCAGATGAGCCGCGAAGTGCCGCAAATGCTTGCCAACCCCGACATCAGCGAAGCGCAAGTGAAAACGCTGTTTTCGGCGCTCGAAAAACAGGCTGAATTCGTCGAAAAGCTGCGCATGGCGCTGGAAAAATTCGGCCATGATTTTTCAGTGATCAAAGCCGCCGAGCGGCTGGAGGAGCGCTACGCCGACCTTGCCGCTTCGGTAGCGGAAAAGCTCAAAGAAATGCGGGGCTAGAGCCCGTTCCATTCGATAAAATTCGGTATGGGCTCTATCTTCTCATGATCTTGTCCGAAAACCGGCATCCAACTTTTCGCTGACGCGGTCCTTCGGTTCGGGATCATGGTCTGCCTATTTCTCGATTAGCCGCTCGAAGCGCCTGTCCGGCACTAACCAGACCATCGCCACCAGGACATAGATCGAGACACCGATCCAGTGATTGACGAAGGTCAGCGCGACGGCGGCGATATAGAGGGCCAGCGAGATTTTTCCCTTGAGGTCATTGCCCAACGCCCTGGCGAAGAGGGTTTCGCTGCCGTGCAGCCGATGCAGGGCTATGGTGAGGATGTTGAAGCCGATGGCGCAGAGCGCCAGGTCGACGCCATAAACGGCGACCGGCACCGGCGCGAAATGGTTCTCACCCATGAAGGCTGTCGTCGCCGGCATCAGCGATAGCCAGAACAGCAGGTTGAGGTTCGCCCACAGCACGCGGCCGTCGACCCGCTGCACGGTATGGAACATGTTGTGCAAATTGTTCCAGTAGATGCCGACATTGATGAAGGACAGCACATAGCTGAGGAATACCGGCCAGAGTGGCGCCAGCGCGGAAAAATCCTCGCCATGCGGCACCTTCAATTCCAGCACCATGATGGTGATGATGATGGCGACCACGCCATCGGTGAATGCCTCGACTCGTCCCTTGCCCATCAATCTCCCCTGACAATCCGCTGAAGTTAAAAGAGGATCTCGCTCAGCGCCATCGCAAAGCTGCCAAAATTGTCAGGAGCAAGTCGGAGAGGGGGAACGGCTGACGAAAAAAAGGCGTTAGGTGTCAGATCCCGAACAGCAAAAAGGTCCGAAAAATGACTGCTCACGCTCAAGTCATGACGCGCGATTACGAACTCGGCGGGCGCGCTGCAACGGCCGCCGTGGCCGCCATGATCGCGGCTCTTTTCGCCGGCAGCACGGCGCTGACGCCGCTTTACATCATCTACAAGCAGGTCTTCGGCTTCTCGCAGATCACTTTGACGCTGGTCTACGCCGTCTATGTCATCGGCAATCTGGCGGCGCTGCTGATGTTGGGGCGTGTGTCAGATGTCATCGGGCGCCGTCCGATGGCGTTGGCCGGAATGGCGGTGGCCGTCGTTAGCGCGGTGGTTTTCCTGTTCGCCGAAAATGTCGCCTGGCTCGACGTCGCCCGAATTCTGAGCGGATTGGGAATCGGCGTCGGCGCGGGTACCGGCACCGCCTGGCTCGCCGAATTGCTCCCGACCGACGACAAGTCACAGGCGGCGACGATTGCCACCAGCACCAATTTCCTCGGTCTCGGCCTTGGTGCGCTGGGGGCCGGGTTGCTCGCCGAATACGCGCCTTGGCCGCTCAGGCTGACATTCGTCGTCTACCTGGCGATGCTCGCGACTGTAACCCTGCTGGTCTGGCGCACGCAGGAAACCGTTTCGCGGCCGGGGAAACTGGCTGACGTTTCGATGCGGCCGCGCCTTTCCGTGCCCGATGCCATCCGCGCAAGTTTCGTTGCGCCGGCGGTGACAGGCTTTGGCGCGATGGCGCTCGTCGGCTTTTATGCGGCACTCGCGCCGAGCATCCTGGCGCAGCAACTGCAGGTAGCCAACCATGCGGTAGCCGGCGCTCTGTTCTTTGAATTGTCGATCGTGGCGGCCGCCACCATTGTGGCGACGACGCGTCTTTCGAGCCGGGCCGCGATGTTCGCGGCGCTTGCGCTGATGATTCCAACCGTCGCGCTGATTGTTGCGGCGCAGGTCTTCGCATCGATGGCCACAATGATTGCCGGGACCGCCTTGTGCGGCGTGGCGGCAGCGCTCGGTTATCGCGGCGGCTTGCAAGTGGTGAACGAGATCGCGCCGGCGGACCGGCGCGCCGAAGTCGTCTCGGCCTTCTTCATCTGCTGTTTTTGCGGCAACGCGCTGCCGGTGATCGGCATCGGCGTCCTGTCGACCATGACAAGCGCGACCGTGGCAAGCGGGGCCTTTGCCGGCATGATCGTTATCTTTTCCCTAGTGGCGCTCGGGTTCGGCGCGAAATACGCGCACTGAACCGATCTTTCAGCCGGTCGGTGTCTCGGGCGAAAGGTGCGCGCGCTGGCGCGGTACGCCGAGGCCGGTATCCGGCGGTTCGCCGGCAGCCGGCCGGCTTTCGATCATGTGCACGCTGCGCCAACGGCCGAAGCGATAATAGGCCGTGGCCAGCACGAGCGAGGTTATCGAGCCGGCCGGAAAGCTCCACCACAACGCTTCCTCACCGATCGCACTTCGAAAGAAATAGGCGAAGCTGGTGCGCACCAGAAGTACCGAGATCACCAGGATGATCAGCGGCGGCATCACCGCGCCCGTGGCACGCACAGTGGCGAAGAGCACGATGGTGATGCCGAACAGGATGAAGGACCAGGATGCGACCTTGTTGATGTGAGTGGCGATGTCGATCGCTGCACTGTCGCTGCTGAGGAAGAGGCTGAGCACCGCGCGATCGAATACGAACAGCAGCGCGACAAGCACGCCGGTAAGCACAAGGTTGAAGCCGACGCCGGACGCGGCGATGCGGCCGATCCGGTCCCAGCGTCCGGCGCCGACATTTTGCGCCGCCATGGACGAGACCGCGGCGCCGATGGCGAGCGCCGGCATCTGGATATAGGTCCAGAGCTGGGCGGCTATGCCGTAGGCAGCCGCGACCTGCGAGCCGTAGGCATTGACCATGCCCATCACAGTCAGCGCCGCGGACGAGACGACGATCATCTGCAGGCCCATCGGCACGCCCTTGAAGACGACAATGCGCAGCAGCGCCGGGTCCGGCCGCAGCAGAGCAAGATTGGCGCCGGCCAGCCGCAGCGGGTGCTTGCGCGCATAAAGCACGATCAGGATGGCAAGCACGCTTACCGTCTGGCCGATCAGCGTCGAGGTGGCCGAGCCGGCGATGCCGAGTTCGGGGAACGGGCCGATGCCGAGAATAAGCAACGGGTTCAAAATGACGTCGAGCACGACGGCCAGCGCCATGAATAGGAAAGGCGTGCGCGAATCGCCGGCGCCGCGCAGCACCGTCATGACGAAGGACAGCAGGTTCATCATCGGTACGGCGAGAAAAATGATACGCAGATAGGAACGCGCCAGCGGCAACGCATCGGCCGGCGTGCCGAGCGCATTGAGGATTGTATCGACCCAGATCCAGCCGCAGACCGCGAACACCACCGAGACAAGGAAGAAGAAGGTGGCACTGGTGCCGACGATGCGGCGGGCTTCGGGCAGATCGCGGGCGCCGACCGATTGCGCGACCAGGATGGTCGCCGCCATGCCGATGCCGAAGACGGTGCCGAGGATGAGAAACAGCACGAGGTTGGCATTGGACGTGGCGGTCAGCGCCGCTTCGCCGAGGAAACGACCGACCCAGACGGCATTGATTGAGCCGTTGAGCGACTGCAGAACATTGGAGCCGAGCACCGGCAGGGCGAACAGCAGCAATGTACGCGGGATAGGTCCACTGGTGAGGTCGCTGGTCCGCCGGCGTGCGGGCATCTTGTCGTCCATGGCAGGCAACTCGGCGAAGGCTTATCTTGAGTCCGGTCCGCAATGATTGCCGATTTAACGAGACAGGTCGACGCAGCGTTGCGAATTCCGCCTGGCGTGCCTTGATCCAATCATGTTCTCAAAGCTTCCGGAATCGTATATTGATCCTGCACGCGTGGGGCCGCATCTTTCCTAGATCTCATGGGCAAGCCGGGGGTTCATGTCCGATATTCCGCTGTTTTTTGAGCGCCTGAACCGGCGTGCGTTTCTTGGTGCATCCGCTTTGGGCGCGGCCTCCGTGGCTCTTTCGGCGTGCACCACGACGGACGTAGCGGCGCCGCCAGTGACCGCGGCGCCAAGCGATCCGGCTTTCGGCGATGCCGCAAGTATGTATGCGGCGCGCGTCGACGAGGGCTATCAACTGCCGGCAATCCCGGTAGCCAAGGTCGATCCGAAATTCGTGCGCCAAATCGTGTCCGATCCGACCGGAGAAAAACCCGGCACGATCGTCGTCGATACCTCCGAGCACTTCCTCTATCTGGTGCGCGACGGCGGCAAGGCAATTCGCTATGGCGTCAGCCTCGGCAAGGCCGGTTTCGGATGGACCGGCAGCGCCGTGGTTCAGGCGAGGAAGAAGTGGCCGGTCTGGACGCCGCCGCCGGAGATGATCCAGCGCCGGCCGGAACTGGCGAAATACAAGGACGGCATGCCGCCCGGCCCGCACAGCCCGCTGGGCGCACGCGCGCTATATCTCTTCCGCGACGGCAAGGACACGATGTACCGGCTGCACGGCACGCCGGAGTGGGATTCCATCGGGAAGAACGCTTCCTCCGGCTGTGTGCGCTTCATGAATCAGGACATTATCGACCTCTACAGCCGCGTCGACGGCGTCGCGCCGGTCTTCGTGCGCCCGAATCTGTCGGCCGCCGGGAAGATCGCCGCCGTGTCGGACAGGACGGCCGAGCCGATCGATGCGGGCGTGCCAAAGGACGCGGAGATGTTGAGGTAAGTGCCTTCGACGGATCATCAGTCTTAGGTTTTGCAAACCCACTAGAACACAATCCTTGTGCCGGCGAGCCGCAACTGAAGGGCCCGACCGTTCGATCGTGCCAGGCAGGCGGCGGCGGTCGGCGCGGCCCCCAGCCTGGGGGTGTCGCTACTTCCCGGCGAGGCCTGGAAGCGTGACCTGATAGACTAGGAACATCGTGTCGACATCGGCGCCATCTTCGGCCTTGTAGGCCGCGCCGACCTGGAAGCCGTCCTGGGTGAGAAAGTCATTGTCGTTGGCGACGAACAGGAAATAGTCGTCGGGCCGTGTTGGATCGAGGACGCTCACCACCGACATCGCCTCCCACTTCTCCGAAAGGTTGTTGCGGTCATTGGGCGCGCCATTGTGCAGCCCGAAGCGGCCGAGCTCGGTCTTGTCGTTGATGTCGATGAACGGCGTCAGCTTGGCCGGCGTCACCGAGGGATCGAGCTCACCTTTGGGCGCAACCGGCTTGTCCTTGTCGAACTCGGTGCCGGCGATGTCGGTTGCCGCCGACACATCGACGACGCTGATCTCGCGATAGAGCGAGGTGTCGCCCTTCACCCCCTGGCCGTTGCCGCTGTCGCGCGCCAGCATCAGGAAGGTCTTGTCCGACAGAGCCACGATTTCGCTCTGCGCGGCAATCTTGGTCTTGCCCTTGGCATCGGTGAACACCGGCAGCGGCACGACATATTCATGCGCAAGCTTGAGTTGGGCCGGATCCGAGGCATCGTAGACCAGCGCGCGCGTGTTCTGGCGCGTCGAAGCGGAATCGCCGCCATCCTGTCTGGGGGCCGATTGCAGCACAGCGATCAGGAACTTCCCGTCCGGCGTCAGTGCCATGCCTTCGAGGCCCTGGTTGTTCTGACGGCCGGTTTCGGGATCCATCGGATCTGGGTCTGCCGCGCCCGGTCCCGGATTGTTGGACGCGAAGTTCGGCGTTCCATGACGCATCGGGACAAGCGCCGCCGGCGACTGCGTTGCCGACATCAGACGCCCATCGGCGGAGAAGTGGTAGATGTTCGGACCATATTCGTCCGAGATGAACATGGTGCCGTCGGGCAGCCGCACGATCGCCTCGTTATCGAGCGCGAGCTTGCCGTTGGCTTCGGGCAGGATCGGCATGTCGTCGGTCGCGGCGCGCACGCCGTTGAGCGGATCGAGGCCGGTTGCGTCGGCGCCCTTGTCGTCGGTCAAAAGCATGGTGTCGGCAAGGGTTGCCTTGAGGCCGGACTGTTCCTGGCCGGCGGCTGGTGCCGCACCCGGTGCGATCGGGGCGAATTCGATGGCAATCGTGTTGATGCGCGGACGGTAATCGGTGGTGCCGACGACATTGTAGCCACGATCCGGCAGCAGCCACAGCGAGCCCTTATAGCCATCGGCGCCATGCGTCCAGCCGGCAGCGTCGATCGCCATGCCCGAGCCGGAGCCAAACGTCTCGCCGAACTTGTCCCTTTGGCTGGCCGGGATGCGACCGACACCGACCAGGCCCTTGTTGACGAAGCTGACGCCGCCGACGGTCGCTGCGTTTTCAGCCAAGGCCGGAGTCAAGGCGGTGAACATCGCCAGCGCGACCGCGAGGGACGCGTTTCGGTGCAGGTTTTTCATGGAAATCCTCTTTGTGACAAAACAACCGAAGCGGGCGTCGCATCGACATGCCGCCAGCGCTTTCCGAAAAAGGTCTAGGACGCGAACATGATACTTGCGTGACAGAGGGCGCTTGTTCCTTCATCCCCTTGTGGGAGAAGGTGGATCGGCGCGCAGCGCCGAGACGGAAGAGGGGTGCTGGACGGAGTGCCTCGGTGCCGAGCTGGAGCACCCTCATCCGACCGAGCTGAGCCTGTCCTCTGGCTTGCCGAAGGCAAGACCCGTGGGCTCGGCCACCTTCTCCCCAAGGGGAGAAGGGAAGTGCCACGGTCAGTCGCTGTCGCGCGCGATCAGCTGCAGCGGCCAGACTTCACGGATGATGCGTGCGCCTTCGGCGCCGGCGTAAGCCGGGATCGATGCCAGCAGCATTTCGGCCAGCCGCTCGCCCATCGGCTCCAGCGCCGGGCGGAAGCCGGTCAGCGCCGGCGAAAAATAGCGGCAGAGCGGGGTGTCGACGATGACGATCACCGCGATGTCGTGGCCGGGCTTGATGCCCGCCTCGGCCAAAGCCTTGCAGCCGCCAAGCGCCATCGCGTCATTGTTGAAGATGATGGCGGTCGGCGGGTCCTTGGAGCGCATGACCTTCGGCGTCACCGCGTAGCCGCCTGCCTCGTTGATGAAGCCGTCGGCGATCAACTCGGGGTCGAATTCGATGCCGTGCCGCCGCAACGCCTTGCGATAGCCGGCGAGGAACAGATAGCCGAAATTGAGATCGAGCGACGGGCGGATGGCCGCGATGCGGCGGTGACCGCGCGCGACAAGACGATCGACCGCGTCAGCACCGGCTTTTTCGAAGTCGAGGTCGAGCGAGGGGTAGGCATCGCCGCCGGAGCGGCTGCGGCCGAGCGTCGCGAACGGGAAACCGGCCTGGGTCAGATAGTCGATGCGCTCGTCCTCGCGCCGCGTCCAGGCCAGCACCACCGCATCGGCCCGCCGGGTCTCGACGACACGGCGCAGGCGCTCCTGCTGATAGTCGCCCGGCGCGCCCATCACCACGATCAGGTCGAGTCCGCTTTCGGCGAGCTTGGCCTGCAACCCGGTCAGGAACGGAATGAAGAACGGCTCGCCATATTCCTGATCGCCCGGATGCGGCTGCAGCATGAAGGCGATCGAATGGGTGGCGCCGCGCCGCAAACTGCGGCCGGACTGGTTCGGCGAATAATTCAGCTTCTTGGCCGCATCGAGCACGCGCTGGCGTGTGTCGGCGTTGACGTCGGCGCGGCCGTTGAGCGCGCGCGACACCGTGCCGATCGAAATGTTCAGGTGACGCGCAAGGTCGTGAATGCTGGACGCCAAAGGACAGTTCTCCCCCTTGCTTGGCTAGCACCGGCTGCTGTTCAGGCCAAGCCGGCATCACGTTTTTCGCTATCGGCCGATTGACATTCTACGCCATCGGGTGTGTTCTCGTAAACGTTTACGGAAAACATTCACGGCCCTGCCGTGAACGCCGTGACGATCGGTCTGGAGGGGCCGAGAGGGAGGAGCACTGGATGATCAATGTCGTCCTGGTCGGCTGCGGCGCCATGAGCAAGGCATGGCTCGATGCAGCCAGGCAGATCGACGGGCTCGCCATTGTCGGCCTGGTCGATATCGATGTCGAACGGGCGCGGGCGAGGGCGCGCGAATACGAGCTTTCGAGCGCCATCATTGGAACCGACCTCGACGCCGTGCTCGACCAGACCAGGCCCGACGCGGTATTCGACGTGGTGGTTCCCGCCGCTCGCCGCGAGGTCGCGCTTTCCGCCTTTGCCCATAATTGCCACCTGCTGACCGAAAAGCCACTCGCCGACAGCCCGGACAATGCGCGTGCCATCGTCGAGGCCGCCCGCAGCGCCGGGCGTATCCATGCCGTCGTCCAGAACCGCCGCTATGTCGCCAATGTCAGGCGCATCCGGCGCTTTCTCGATTCCGGCGCCATTGGTGCGCCAACCAGCATCCATGCCGAGTTCTTCGTCGCGCCGCATTTCGGCGGCTTTCGCGAGGAGATGCGTCATGTGCTGCTGCTCGACATGGCGATCCACACATTCGATGCCGCCCGCTACATGGCGGCCGGCGAGCCGACCGGTGTCTATTGCCAGGAGTGGGAGCCGGCCAATTCCTGGTATCGGCAAGGGTCGTCGGCGACCGCAAGCTTCGACCTCGGCGGCGGCAAGCTGTTCACCTATGCCGGCAGCTGGTGCGCGGCCGGCTTCCGCACCAGCTGGGACAGTACATGGCGGATCGTCGCAGAGCGCGGCAGCATTGTGTGGGACGGCGAGGACGGGCTGAAGGCGGAAATCGTGCAGCCGGTCCGTGAAGGCCTGTTCGACCGCACCGAACCGATAGCCGTGCCGCCGCTCGACCCGGCCGATCGCGTCGGCGGCCATCTCGGCATCATCCAGGATTTCGTCCGCGCCGTCGAGACCGGCACCGAGCCGGAGACGCGCGGCGCCGACAACATCAAGAGCCTGGCCATGGTTTTCGCTGCGATCGAGAGCGCCGAGACCGGGCGCCGGGTCGCCATCGCTGCACAGGAAGGATCATGATGCCAAACCCGCTGCTCGACATCAGGATTGGCACAATGGTGCGGGCCAATCTCGACGACCCGGCCGCCTATGTCAGGCAGATCCTGCCGCTCGGCTTCGAGAGCATCCAGCCGTTCTTCTGGCAGACGCTGGGCGGCAAGGACATTCCGCGGCTGGCGGGCGAGATCCGCGAGGCGATCGGCGACGCCGATGTCGTCGTCTCGTCGATCGGCGTGTTCGGCAATCCGCTGGAGAGCGGCGAGATCGATCGCGGCGTGCTCCAGGCGTGGGAAACGATCATCGACAACGCGCATCTGTTCGGCGCCAATATGGTCAGCGGCTTACCGGCCGCATTCGCGGCAAGCCGCTGCCCGACAGCCTGCCGCGTTTCCGCGAGGTCTGGGGACCCTTGGCCAGGCGTGCCGCCGACAAGGGCGTGCGCATCGCGTTCGAGAACTGCGCCATGGACGGCAACTGGACCAGCGGCGACTGGAACATCGCCCACAATCCGGACGCCTGGGAGTTGATGTTCAACGAGTTGCCGGACGACAATCTCGGCCTGGAGTGGGAGCCCTGCCATCAGCTGGTCTATCTGATCGATCCGATCCCGCAGATCCGCAAATGGGCGCCGCGCATCTTCCACGTCCATGGCAAGGACGCGACCGTGCGCTGGGACGTGATCCGCGAACATGGCGTGTTCGGCCGCCTGCCGTTCGTTCAGATGCGCACGCCGGGTTTCGGCGACAGCGACTGGACAAGGGTGATCAGCGAGCTGCGGCTGGCCGGCTACAAAGGCGCCATCGACATCGAGGGCTGGCACGACCCGGTCTATCGCGGCGATCTCGAGATCACCGGCCAGGCGCGTGCGCTGGATTATCTCCAACAATGCCGGGGAGGCGCGAGCTACCTGCCGAACCCGGTGTGAGAACTCGGCCGGCGGGAGGTGCCGGCCAGGGAAAGATTGCGGCGCCTTGCCGAAGCGATCGTCAAAACCCCTCGGCTAGCGAGGGAACAAAGGGAGGATAAGTGCATGAGCATTACGATGAGAAGGACAGTTCTGCGCTCGACCGTCGCGGCGGCCGCGATGGCACTCGCCGCCGCACTCTCGACCTTGCCGGCGCAGGCGCTCGATGCCCAGTGGTGCAAGGATGTCCATATCCGTTTCTTCGTCGGCGGGGCAGAGGGAGATGCCTTCGGCACGATCGTCTATAATGGTGCCAAGCAGGCGGCAGCCGATCTTGGGCCGAAGGTCGACTACATCTTTTCCCAGTGGGATGTCGAGAAGATGGTGCAGCAATTGCGCGAGGCTGTCGCGGTCAAGCCCCAAGGCATCGCCATGATGGGCCACCCCGGCGACGCCGCGATCATGCCGCTGGCCGAACAGGCACACAAGGACGGTATCAAGATGATGTACCAGAACGTGCCGGTGCCGACGGTCACGGCGGCGTTCGGCGGCGGCTATGTCGGCGCCCAGCAGGAGCAGCAGGGCCGCGCGCTCGGCGCCGAGGCGGTCAAGCTGGCCGGGCTCAAGGCCGGCGACAAGGCGATCATGATCGGCCCGTTCGAGAACGAGAGCCGCGGCGCGCGCGAACGCGGCACAGTCGCCGCGCTCAAAGAGGCGGGCGTCGAGGTCATACAGCTCTCCTCGCCGCCAAGCGGCGAATGGGCTTCCGACCCCAATCTGGCAATTCCGGTGATCACCGCGGCACTGCTCAACAATCCAGACGTCAAGGCGGTCGGCTATCCCGGCGGGCAGATGCTGGGCAACGTACCGACTTACATGCAGGCGGCGGGCAGGAAGCCTGGCGATATCTTCAACTTCGGCTTCGACACCAGCCCGCAGATCGTCGAGGGCTTCAAGGGCGGCTGGGTGCAACTGACAGCCGACCAGCAGCCGTTCCTGCAGGGATATCTGCCGATCCTCAGCCTCTGCCAGCAGGTGGTGCTCGGCCTTGCGCCGATGAATGTCGACACCGGCGCCGGCTTCGTCACGCCACAGAATTACGAGATCGTCGCCGAGCTCGCCAAGCAGGCGCTGCGCTGACCTCCCAAGCCGTCGGCCGGGATCGAGCCCGGCCGGCGGGACCGCCGGCGAAAAGACCGGCACGCGAAAATCAAGCGAGGATCGCCATGGCCGAACGCATCATAGAACTGCGCGACATCAGCAAGTCCTATGGCCAGGTCTATGCGCTGGGCGGGGTTAATCTCAGCGTCGATCGCGGCGAGGTGGTCGGCCTGATCGGCGACAATGGCGCCGGCAAGTCGACGCTGATCAAGATCCTGTCCGGCGTGGTCAAACCGACCAGCGGCGAGATTCTCGTCCGCGGCAAGCCGGTGACCGGATGGAGTCCTGCGCGCTCGCGCGACGCCGGCATCGAGACCGTGTTCCAGGACCGAGCCCTCGCCGTGCAGCAGACCATCGTGCGCAATATCTTCATGGGCCGCGAACTCACCGGCTGGCTTGGCTGGCTGAAGGTCAACAAGGAGATCGCGGAGGCGAGCCGGCTGATGCGCGAGATCGGCTTCACTTCGAAAGTGTTCACGCCACAGTCGATCGTCGGCCAGCTCTCGGGCGGCGAACGCCAGGGCGTGGCGATCGCGCGGGCCATCTATAAGAAGGCGGAGCTGATAGTCCTCGACGAACCGACGACGGCGCTATCGCTGACCGAGACCGCCAAGGTCTTCCACTTCGTGCGCCAGGTGCGGGCGAGCGGGCGGTCGATCCTGTTCATCGGCCACAATATTCACCACGTCTTCGACATCGCCGACCGGTTCGTGGTGCTCGACCGCGGCAAGGTCGCGCTCACCGCCGACCGCAGCGAGGTCAAGTCGGCCGAAGACCTGATCAACTTCATGGAAGACGTCGCCCACCCCAGCGGATTGCCGGGGTTGCACGACGTGGCCGATGCGGGGAGGGCGGCACGATGAGCAAGACCATGGAACCCGATCTGCAGAGCCCCCTCGGCGGCACGCATGGCGAAGCCGCCGGGAAAGAGTGGCGACACCCGTCCGACAATTGGTTGCGCGGGTTCATCCTCGACAACCGCGCCGCACTCGGCACGTTGGCCGTGTTCATCGTTATGATGGCGGTGTTCATGATCGCCAATCCGACGGTCTTCACCACCTGGTATCTTTACAGTTCCGTGCTGACCACGCTGCCGGTGGCGTTGTTCGTAGTTGTGCCGCTGGTCTTCGTCGTCACCTGTGGCGAGATCGACCTGTCGTTTCCGGCGACAATGGGCTTTGCCTCATGGGTGTTCGCGCTGGTCGTGCAGGCCGGCTACGACCCGTTCCTCGGCATCGCCGCCGCAATGGTCACCGGCATGCTGCTCGGCTTCCTGGTCGGCTCCCTGGTCGTCTATGGCGGGTTGTCGTCGCTGATCGCCACGCTCGGCATGAATTTCCTGCTGCGCGGCCTGATCCAGATCATCAACGAGGGCAGGTCGACGGCACTGACCGGCCTTGCCGACAGCTGGGCCTACAAGATCTTCTCCAGCCAGCTTTACGGCATTCCGGTGCAGATCTTCTGGGCCATCGGCTTCGTCGTGCTGTCGGCGCTGCTCTACAACCGCCATCGCTTCGGCGCGCAGGTCAAGGTGGTCGGCGACAATCCCGATAGCGCCCAGCAGATGGGCATCGACGTCAAGCGCGTGCGGGTAAAAGTGTTCGTCTTCGTCGGCATCGGGGCTGCGATCGCCGGCACGTTTTCGGTGATGATCAACTTCACCTGGTGGCCGACGGCGGGGGACGGATACCTGCTGCCGGTGCTGGCATCGGTGTTCGTCGGCGGCACGCCGACCTGGGGTGGCATCGGCACGGTCGTCGGCGGCGCGATCGGCGCGGTCACGGTCTCCTTCATCCAGACCGGCGTGGTGGCGGCAGGCCTCAGCGGCTTCTACGTCCAGTTCTTCAACGGCCTGATCATCATCCTGTCGCTGCTCGGCCATAAGTGGAACCAGGCGCGGTATCGGTGACCGGCGGTCTCACACCCCCGTGACAAACCCGTCCAGCACGCGTTTCTGGCCGGCTTTGTCGAAGTCGATGGTCAGCTTGTTGCCTTCGATGGCCGAGATGTTGCCGTTGCCGAATTTCTGGTGGAAGACGCGGTCGCCGACATTGAAGGGGGACGGCGTGTCGGCGACGGATTTGGCGACCAGCTCGCCGTCGATGGTGCGGCCCTTGATCGAGGTGCGGCCGGCGCCGTAGCCGGAGTCGGTTTCGCCATAGCCGATGCGCTCGACCTGGTGGCCGGAGCGCGTGCCCCAATTGCGGTCGGTCGCCTCGGTGCGGTTGGCTTGGGCGCGCTGCCAGCCCGGCGTCGCATAGGTGCTGGAGAAAGCGCCGGATTTCTCGGCGCCGTTGTTGCCGCCGATGTTATCGAAGCGCGATGCTCCATAGGGGTTCTGCCTGCCTGCCCCTTGGCCACCGCGACCGGAGGCGAACGAGCCGCCGCCATAGGCATTGCCGTAGCCGCCATAGGAGTTGCCGCCCTCGGAAACTTCGATATGGGCTTCCGGCAGTTCTTCGAGGAAGCGCGAGGGAATGGTCGATTGCCAGAGGCCGTGGATGCGGCGGTTGGAGACGAACCAGAGATGCAGGTTCTTCTTGGCGCGGGTCAGGCCGACATAGGCCAGGCGGCGTTCCTCCTCCAGGCCGGAGCGGCCACCCTCGTCGAGGGAACGCTGGTGCGGGAACAGGCCTTCCTCCCAGCCGGGCAGGAACACGGTTTCGAATTCGAGGCCCTTGGCCGAATGCAGCGTCATGATGTTGACTGCGTCGAGCTCGGCGTTCTGCTCGGCGTCCATCACCAAGGCGACATGTTCGAGGAAGGAGCGCAGCGATTCATACTCCTCCATGGAGCGGATCAGTTCTTTTAAGTTCTCGAGCCGACCGGGCGCTTCAACCGAGCGGTCGTTCTTCCACATGTCGGTGTAGCCGCTCTCCTCCAGTATGGTCTCGGCGAGCTCGGTGTGCGGCGTGGTTTCCAGCGCCTTCTGCCAGCGCTCGAAATTGGCCGATACCTCGCGCAGTGCCGCGCGCGGCTTCGGCTTCAGCTCGTCGCTCTCGGCAAGTTTTGCCGCCGCCTCCAGCATCGGGATGCGCAGCGCGCGTGCAGTGTCGTGGATCTGGCGGATGGTGGCCTCGCCCAAGCCGCGTTTCGGCACGTTGACGATGCGCTCGAAGGCGAGGTCGTCGGCGCCTTGCGCGACGACGCGGAAAAAGGCCAGCGCATCGCGGATCTCGAGCCGCTCATAAAAGCGCGGGCCGCCGATGACGCGGTAGTTGAGGCCGAGTGTGACGAAGCGGTCCTCGAATTCCCGCATCTGGAAGGAGGCGCGGACGAGAATCGCCATATCGTTCAAATTGTGCTTCTGGCGCTGGTAGGCCTCGATCGTCTCGCCGACGGCGCGGGCCTCCTCCTCGGAATCCCACGCGGCGTGGACATGCACCTTCTCGTCGTCCTCGGCGATCTTTTCGGTGAACAGCGTCTTGCCGAAACGGCCCTCATTGTGGGCGATGAGGTGGGAGGCGGTGCCGAGGATGTGCGCGGTCGAGCGGTAGTTGCGCTCCAGCCTGATGATGGTGGCGCCGGGAAAATCCTTGTCGAAGCGCAGGATATTGTCGACCTCGGCGCCGCGCCAGCCATAGATCGACTGGTCGTCGTCGCCGACGCAGCAGATATTTACGGTGGACAGGCGCGGGCTTCCCTCCCCCTTGAGGGGAGGGTGGCCGGGCAAAGCCCGGTCGGGTGGGGTCCGAGCGGCAGTGCTCGACCCCGTGGCGGTGCCTTCTGCGGCAACCCCCTCCGCCCGCTTCGCGGGCACCTCCCCCTCAAGGGGGGAGGATTGCGGCCGCTGCGCCAGCAGCCGCAGCCACATGTATTGCGCGGTGTTGGTGTCCTGATATTCGTCAACGAGGATGTAGCGGAAGCGCTTGTGGTATTCCTTCAGCACGTCCGGATTGGCGCGGAAGATGCGGATCGGGTGGCACAATAGATCGCCGAAGTCGCAAGCGTTCAGCGTTTGCAGCCGTTCCTGATAGGCCGTGTAGAGCTCGCGGCCCTTGCCGTTGGCGAAGGCACGGGCATCGCCCTCGGGGATGTCGGCGGGACCGAGGCCCTTGTTCTTCCAGCCGTCGATCATCTGAGCGAACTGCTTGGCCGGCCAGCGCTTGTCGTCCAGCCCTTCGGCCTGGATGAGCTGCTTGATCAGGCGCACCACATCGTCGGTGTCGAGAATGGTGAAGTCGGATTTGAGCCCGGCCAGCTCGGCGTGTCTGCGCAGCAGCTTCACTCCGATCGAGTGGAAAGTACCGAGCCATGGCATGCCCTCGACATTGCCTTCGCCGATCAACAGGCCGATGCGCTGCTTCATCTCGCGCGCCGCTTTGTTGGTGAAGGTGACGGCGAGGATCTGCGAAGGGAAGGCTTTGCCGGTGGCAAGGATGTGGGCGATGCGGGTGGTGAGCACCCGCGTCTTGCCGGTGCCGGCGCCGGCCAACACCAGAACCGGGCCTTCGGTGGTCTCAACCGCCAGCCGCTGCTCGGGGTTGAGGCCGTTGAGATAATCGGGCGCGTTGTTCTGGTTGCTGCGGGCAGCCATGGCGCGCGCGGCAATGCCCGACGGGGCCACAGGCCGCGCGTTCGGTTCGTCAAAAAAGGGCATGTCTTCCGAAAAGCCGGACATCTCTCCCCGAATGTAGTGATTCGGCAGCGAAAGGCCAGAAGCGTCTCCGTTTTGTTCTCTGTCCGGTCGGTAGACTCACAATCTGAATGGGTCTGCTAACCAAAACGCCGGGCTTGCCGAGGGCCGGCGCCGTAAAACGCCGAGCTTGCTTGACAGGGGAGGCGGGCCGGAGAAAGTTGTGCTCGGGGCAGGAGCGCAATGCCGGGTTGCCCATGGACGCGTCGCGGAGCGCACCAGTCGAAGGAGCACCGTCTTGGCTGTGGTCATCACCTCCCTGATCCTTTTCCTCATCGGCCTGGCGCTTGGCGGCGGCGGTATCTGGCTCGTGACGCTGGGCGGCAGCTGGTATTACGTCATCGCCGGTCTAGCTTTCCTTGTCGCGGCCTGGCTGCTCTACAGGCGCAGATCCACCGCGCTGTGGCTCTACGCGGCGATCGTGCTCGGCACGCTCGCCTGGGCGGTCTGGGAGATCGGCTTCGACTGGTGGGAGCTCGGCCCGCGCGGCGGCATCATCGTGCTTGTCGCGCTATGGCTGTTGACGCCATGGGCGCGGCGCGGGCTTACCGGTCCCGACGGACGCGCGCCGCTTATCCTCGCCGTGCTGGCATCGCTCGGCGTCGCCGGCTATTCGATGACGACCGATCCGAAGGATATTGCCGGCCAACTCAACACCGACAAGGTGACGCCGACGGCCGATCTCGGCGGCAATGTGCCGCCCGGCGAATGGCACTATTACGGCCGTACGCCCTATGGCCAGCGCTATTCGCCGCTCGACCAGATCACCCCGGAAAACGTCGCCAATCTGCAGCCGGCCTGGACCTATCAAACCGGCGACGTGAAAGGGCCCGACGACATCGGCGAGACGACCTATCAGGTGACGCCGCTGAAGATTGCCGACACGCTCTACATCTGCACGCCGCATAATTTCGCCATCGCCATCGATGCCGCAAGCGGCAAGGAGAAATGGCGCTTCGATCCACAGATCAAGCTCAACAAGGACCGCCAGCACCAGACCTGCCGCGGCGTGTCCTATTATGCCGACGCCAAGATCGCCGCCGGCCAGCCCTGCGCCACACGCATCTACCTGCCGACGTCCGACGCTCGGCTGATCGCCCTCGATGCGGCGAATGGCCAGGTCTGCCCCACATTTGCCGAGGGTGGCACGCTGAACCTGCTAGCCAACATGCCATATCCGAAGCCCGGCTATTATTATTCGACCTCGGCGCCGCTGATCGTCGCCAACAAGATCATCGTCGGCGGCGCGGTCAACGACAATTATTCGACGCAGGAGCCGTCCGGGGTCATCCGTGCCTACGATGCCGACACAGGGGCGCTGTTGTGGAACTGGGATTCCGGCAATCCAGACCAGACGACGCCGCTGCCGCCGGCCCAGACCTATACCCACAACTCGCCCAACATGTGGTCGACGGCGAGCGCCGACGAGAAGCTCGGGCTGCTCTATGTGCCGCTCGGCAACAAGACGCCGGACCAGCTCGGCGCTGGGCGCAGCGCCAATGACGAGAAATTCTCCTCGTCGATCACCGCGCTCGATCTCAACAGCGGACAATTTCGCTGGGTGCGGCAGACCGTGCATCACGATCTCTGGGACATGGACGTGCCGGCGCAGCCGACGCTGGTCGACATCACCACGGAAAGTGGCGTGGTGCCGGCGCTGGTCGGGCCGACCAAGCAGGGCGATCTCTATATTCTCGACCGGCGCAGTGGCGAACCGATCGTTCCGGTCAAGGAAGTGCCAGCACCTGGCGGCGCGATCGAGGGCGACCATACCTCGCCGACACAGCCGACCTCGGACCTGAGCTTCAGTCCGAAACCGCTGACCGGCGCCGACATGTGGGGCATTACCATGTTCGACCAGCTGGCCTGCCGGATCGAGCTTCGGAAGTTGCGCTATGAGGGCCGCTATACGCCGCCGTCGCTGCAGGGCTCGCTGATCTACCCCGGCAATTTCGGCACCTTCAACTGGGGCGGTGTGGCAGTCGATCCGGTCCGGCAGGTGATGTTCGGCATGCCGACATACCTGGCGTTCATCTCCAAACTGGTGCCGCGCGCCGACGTGCCGCCGCCCGGTGACACCAAGGGCAGCGAACAAGGCCTGAACCGCAATGAGGGTGCGCCTTACGCGGTGATATTGAAGCCGTTCCTGTCGCCGCTCGGCATTCCCTGCCAGGCGCCGCCCTGGGGCTATGTGGCGGGTGCCGACCTTCGGACCGGCAAGATCGTCTACAAGCATCGCAACGGCACCGTTTACGACATGACGCCGTTGCCGCTGCCGTTCAAGGTCGGCGTTCCCGGCATTGGCGGGCCGATGATCACTGCCGGCGGCGTCGCCTTCCTCGGTGCGGCGGTCGACGACTATGTGCGCGCCTATGACCTGACGACCGGCAAACAGCTCTGGCAGGCGCGGCTGCCTGCCGGCGGGCAGTCGACACCCATGACTTACACGGTAGCCGACGGACGCCAGTTCGTCGTCATCGTTGCCGGCGGCCACGGCTCGGTCGGCACCAAGCCGGGCGATTATGTAATGGCCTATACGCTGCCGAAATAGAGAAGTTCCTTCAGAGCCCGAGATGCCCTTTCAGGTCGGGTACCGATGCAAGGACCTCATTGGTTAGCTGCGGGCCGGCTGCTGCCTCGGCCTGCTGGACCAGCATCGTGCCGGCCTGACTGATTTGTGCGAGCGTAAGGCCTGATGCCTTGAGTATGGCGACGCCGTTGATCAGCGCGCCGGTCTTTTCGCCGAGAGCGCCGCCGAGCGCGCCCTCCAGCGAGGACAGGAGGCCACCACCGGAAGCCGCGCCGGGAGCCATGACATCATATTGCTTGGCCAGGGCGTCGGCTCCCGGGATTTTGGCAAAGAAGCTGGACAGGGTCGTGCCTTCCGCCTCGTGTTCAAGCACCGAGAAAATCGTGCCGGCGATCTTTTCCGTCAAAGCCTGGTTGAGACCGGATTTCTGGGAGACGGTGTTGATGATGTCCTGAACGTCCATGATCTTTCCTCAGACCTTGGTGTTTGCGGGCGGGTGCCGGTTGACGCGGATCTTGATCAACGATCGTTTGAAGGCGGGGAAGGCAGTGAACCGCAGCGCCAGCAAAGCCATAGCGGCGAGGGCGAACCCACTTGCCAGAAGCGGGGAGGGAAAGGTCATGGGGCGTATTCCTTCGTCTCAATCACGCATTCTTTTCCCGCCAAATGGCCATTCTCGTTCGCCAGATGGCCCGAATGAGGCATAGCCCGGTAACTTCTTTTTACATTGTGGTGCGTGCATTTAGCATTGCCACAAAGGACCAAAATTTAACGACAGTGCGGCGCCGGGCGTCACGGTCGTCGTGCAGGGACTTTTGGCAGCCTCACTCAGCCGTGACTGGACCAGGCAAGCTTCGGCTCTATGTTGCCGCGGGGGCTCACGAGGAGCGCGCCATGACAACACCTGCCGGACCCACTGCCGCCAAGCCTGTCATTACCCAGGCGATGATCGATGCCTATGACGAATACACGCATCTGACGCTCGACCGGCGGCGCTTCATGGAGCAATTGACCAGGCTTGCCGGATCGGGTGCGGCAGCTGCCGCGATCGCGCCGCTGCTGGCGGCGAACTCGGCCCAGGCGGCAATCGTGGCGGAAGACGATCCGCGTGTGAAAGGCGAGGACATCAGCTATCCCGGCAGCGGCGGCGAGATGAAGGGCTCTCTGGTCAGGCCGGCGGACCAGACCGGCAAGCTTGGTACCGTCATCGTCGTGCATGAGAACAGGGGTCTCAACCCGCATATTCGCGACGTGGCGCGGCGCGTTGCGCTGGAAGGGTTCGTGGCGCTTGCGCCGGACTTCATGACACCGCTCGGCGGCACGCCGGACGACGAAAACAGGGCACGTGACCTGTTTTCCCAGCTCGATCCAGCACAGGTCGCCGCCAATGCCGTGGCAACGGTCGACTACCTCAAAGGCTACAAGGACGGCAACGGCAAGGTCGGCGCCATCGGCTTCTGCTGGGGCGGCCGCACGGTGAACATGCTGGCCGTCAACGCGCCGGACCTCGCCGCCGCCGTCGCCTATTACGGCATGCAGCCAAAGGCCGAGGACGTGCCGAAGATCAAGGCCGCGCTCATGCTGCATTATGCCGGCCTCGACACCCGCACCAATGCCGGCATCGATGTCTTCAAGAAGGCACTCGACGCGGCTCATGTCGAATACTCGGTCTATGTCTATGAAGGCGCCAACCATGCCTTCAACAACGATACGTCGGCGGCCCGCTACGACAAGAAGGCGGCTGACCTCGCCTGGGGCCGGACGATCGCTTTCCTCAAGGAGAAGCTGGCCTGATCAGGTGGGCGCCGGCGCTGGTTTGTGAAGGGCGACGCCGGCCACCACCAGCGCGATGCCAATGCAGTCGGTGAGGCTCGGCACCTGCCGCAGCACGATGACGCCGATCAACGTCGCGGTGACCGGCAGCAAAGACAGCATCAGCGCGAAGCTGGAGCGCGGCAGCCGCGACATGGCAAGCTGGTCGCAAATATAGGGAATGACCGACGAGCAGATACCGACGCCGACCGCCGCAAGCAGCAGCGGCGGCGCCGAGAAAGCCGGCAGGGCATCGGCGAAACCGATCGGCAGAACGACGAGAAGGGCGACCGCCATGGCGGCACCCAGCCCGGCGATGCCATCGCCGGCGCCGCCGCGCGCGACGCGGTGGCCGAGCACGATGTAGCCAACGAACAGCGTGCCGTTGAGGAAGGCCCAGAACAGGCCGACGGGATCGCTCGACCATTTGACGTCGATCAGCAACAGGGTGCCGGCGACGGCGATTGCGAGGGCGGCGAGATTGCGCGAGCTTCTGAGGCCAACAAGCGCAACGCCGATGGTGCCGACGAATTCGATCGCCGCCACCAGCGAGATCGGCAGCCGGTCGAGCGCCAGGTAAAACGAGCAATTCATCACGCCAAGGCAGACGCCGAAAGCCACAAGCAACAACCGCGTCGAGCGATCGGCGCGGGCGAAGACCGCCCATGGCCGGGTCAATGGGGCAAAGACGAGTGCCGCGGTGGCGATGCGCAGCCAAGCCATGCCGAGCACGCCGACGTGCGGGAACAGCAGCACTGCCAAGGCCGGTCCGAGATAGTGGAACACGGCGCTGACGCCGAACCAGAGATGCGGCGGGACCGCGTTTGCCAAGGTAAAGGCGGGGCCGGCGAGTGCCGGACTTGCTGCCGGGGCTTGCGTCCGATCTTGCATAGGATCAGTATCGCAGGCGATTTTTGCCATTGATATGGATGATGGCCGGTCATTGCGGCTATTTGCTTTCGGAAAGCAAGGAGTTGTCCGCTGAAACGCCTTCGAAATGAAAATACCGATCTGGACCCGGCGGATCTGAAAATCCTGCGCCTGCTGGAAAAGGACGCGCGCACCAGCACCGCCGAACTGGCGCGATCGGTCGGCCTGTCGGCGCCGAGCGTGGCCGAGCGCATCAAGCGGCTGCAGGAAAGCGGTGTGATCGACGCCTACACAGTGCGTATCAATCCGGCCGCGCTCGGCATGAAGCTGTCGGCATGGCTGCGCATCAGGCCGGTGCCGGGGCAACTCGCCGTCGTGACCGAAATCATCCGCGACCTGCCGGAAATCGCCCAATGCGACCGGGTCACTGGTGAGGACTGCTTCATCGCGCTGGCGCATGTCGCCTCGGTGGCCGAGCTCGAGCGAGTGATCGACCGGATCATTCCCCATGCGATGACCAACACGGCGATCATCCAGTCGTCGCCGGTGGTGCCGCGCTCGCCGCTGGGGGCGGTGAAGCGCCAGCCTTGATGCTTGGGGTCGTTCGTCAGCACGTCGTCCGCTTAACTCGAAACGTCGCGTCGCCCCTTCATCGCCCTGCCGGGCACTTCTCGGACGTTGTCACCAATGGTTTCGCCAATTGCCAGCGTTGCTGAAAGAGCGCCGAGGCTGCGGCCAGCCCCTTTTCCCCGTCACTATACGCGGAGACGGTGGCGGCAGCCGGATGAGGGGCAGCGCAAACGTTCCAGAAATGCAAACCGGACGGCCGGTCTGTTTTTTTCCCGCACCGTTCAGGCGTGGCCGCGTTTGATCCGCGCCTGCTTCAGGATGGCGCGCCAGCGGATCATGGCGAAGGGAATCGGCTCGTTGTTGTTGGCGATGTGGAAGATCTCGTTGTTGAGGTTCTTCAGCGAGCGCCAGAAATCATAGTCGGTGATACGTGGATCAGCCGCCAGCCTGTCCGCCTCGACCTTGATGTCGGTTTTCATGCACGTTCCCCGAACCGCTGCTGCTCCGCCGCCCGTATCGCAATTCGATGCGGATGGTTTTCCAACGCCGCGCTGAGTCGTTCAACGTCTCAATTCGGCTTGTTCACGTTAAAACCTCGGTAAGGTTAACGGCGGTTGGCCCGTGGTTCAAGCGCTCTCTTGGTTCAAGCCGGCTTACGACGAATACCGATCGAGCGGCCGGCGCGCTCCGGCATCGGCAGGGCGGCATGGGCGGCGCGCATCGCTTCCACCCTGGCCAGGACGTCAGCGGGGAAGGGCGCGACCTTCGGGCCAGCCATGTCGACATGCAGCGACAGCGTTTCGGAGGTGGCGGCGAGCCAGCCGTCGAGATGGCGGATTTCCTGGTAGGCCCTCAGCCGCTTCTCGTCATGGTCCAGCAACTGGAACGAGACTGTGACCTTGTGGTCGAGGTGCAATTCCTGGACGTAGCAGACATGGACTTCCGCGGTGTAGATGGTCAGCCGCCGTTCCCTTACATAGTCCGGCCCCATCCCCATCACCTCGAAGGCTTCGTCGGAGCACCGGTCGAACAGCACGTTGTAATAGGCCATGTTGAGATGGCCGTTGTAGTCGATCCAGGCCTCCTCGATGTCCATGGCGCGAGAGACGAAAGGGGCGGGGATGGGCATCGGAAACTTCCTTCTCGTCATGCCGGGATGAGCGTGGACTGGACAGAGCGTGGTTGGTGAGACTACGCATCCGTAGATGCAGAACAAGGGTGGACGCTGGTCCATTCGCGGAGGAATCGATGGCTCTAAGCGACCTCAATCCGGTCGAGCGCAACGAAGAAGGTATCGCCGCGGTGCTCGGCATCCTCAAACAGCGGCTCGGCGAGCGATTCCAGACCGGCCAGGCGATCCGCGCCCAGCACGCGCACACCACGACCTATATTCCGACGCAGGCGCCGGACGGCGTCGCCTTTGCCGAGACGACGGAGGAGGTGCAGGAGATCGTGCGCGCCTGCGCGGCCCATCGCGTGCCGGTGATCGCCTTCGGCGTAGGCTCTTCGCTGGAAGGCCACACCAATGCGCCGGGCGGCGGCATCTCGCTCGATACGTCACGCATGAGCCGCATCATTGCAGTCAATCCGCAGGACCTCGATTGCACCGTCGAGCCCGGCGTGACGCGCGAGGACCTCAACCGGCATCTGCGCGACACCGGCCTGTTCTTTCCGATCGACCCGGGTGCCAACGCTTCGCTCGGCGGCATGGCGGCGACGCGGGCGTCGGGCACCAACGCCGTGCGCTACGGCACGATGCGCGAAAACGTGCTGTCGCTGACTGCGGTGATGGCCGACGGCGAGGCAGTGACGACCGGCAAGCGCGCCAAGAAAAGCTCGGCCGGCTACGATCTGACACGGCTGCTGATCGGCTCGGAAGGCACGCTCGGCATCATCACCCAGCTGACGTTGAAGCTGCAGGGCATTCCGCAGGCGATTTCGGGCGGCGTCTGCCCGTTCCCCAGTGTCGAGGCGGCGTGCAATGCGGTGATCGCGACCATCCAGATGGGCATTCCGGTGGCGCGCATCGAATTGGTCAACGCGCTGCAGATGCGGGCGATGAAGACCTATTCGAAGCTTGATTATCCCGAGAGCCCGTGCCTGTTCGTCGAGTTCCACGGCAGCGATGCCGGCGTCGCCGAGCAGGCCGAAACCTTCGGCATGATCGCCGAGGAAAATGGCGGCGGTCCGTTCCTATGGACCAGCGTCGCCGAAGAGCGGACGAAATTGTGGAAGGCCAGGCACGATGCCTACTGGTCGTCGCTGACGCTGCGGCCGGGTGCCAAGGGCCTCTCGACCGATGTCTGCGTGCCGATCTCACGCTTTGCCGAATGTGTCACCGAGACCGAGGCGGATATCACCGAGATGGGCCTGATCGCGCCGATCGTCGGCCATGCCGGCGACGGCAATTTCCATGTGCTGGTGCTGATGGACGTGGACGATCCGAAGGAGATCGCGCTGGCGGAAAAATTCGTGGCGCGGCTCAACATGCGCGCCATCGCCATGGACGGCACCTGCACCGGCGAGCATGGCATAGGGCAAGGCAAGATCGGCTTCCTGCGGCACGAGCTTGGCCATGGCGTCGACATCATGCGCACGATCAAGAAGGCGCTCGACCCGCTGAATATCATGAACCCCGGCAAGATATTGCCTGGAAAGGACTGATCTTCAGGCCGCTGCCGTGCCTCCATTTGCCTCTTTATCGACACGCTGATGCGGGTAGAGTGCCACTGACTTTCAACCAAAACTATCCAGGAGCTAATGCTCGCACGCCTGTTCGTGATCTTCGGTGGGCTTCTTGTGCTGGTGCTGTGTGCGGCGCTGGTGGTGCCGTACTTTGTCGACTGGACTGGTTACCGTGCAGATTTCGAGCGCGAGGCGAGTGCCGTCCTCGGCCGCAAGGTGACCGTGCAAGGCGATGCGACGGCAAGGCTGCTGCCGTTTCCCTCGGTGACGTTCTCGAATGTCGCCGTTGCCGGTGGCCCCAACGGACAGCCGGCAATGACCGTCGAAACCTTTTCGATGGATGCAGAACTCGCGCCATTCCTGCGCGGCGAGGTGCTGATCTTCGACATGCGGCTGGTGCGGCCGAAGGCGACGATCGACATCGCCGCCGACGGCACGGTCGACTGGACGATACGGCCATCCTCGCCCTTCGATCCCGGCCAGATCTCCATCGAGAAGCTGACGGTGACGGAAGGACAGATCGCGCTCAGCCACGCCGCGGGCGGGCGCAGCCATCTTATTTCCGAGATCAACTCAACGATCTCGGCCAAGTCGCTGGCCGGCCCCTGGCGGCTGGACGGCTCACTGTTGCTGGACGGGTTGCGGACCACGATCGCCGCTTCCACCGGCAAAGCCGAACCGGACGGGCAAATGCGGCTCCGGCTCAAGGCCGATCCGGATGCCTATCCGCTGGTCATCGAGACCGACGGCAATGTGGGCCTCGTCGAGGGCGCCGCCGTCTATTCGGGCCAGTTCAAGATATCGGGCGCAGACCGGACCGCGGCGCGGCCGCGCGGCACCGGCGGCGAGGCGCTGAAGGTCAGCGCCGGCAAACCGGACCCGGGCTTCAGGCTGAACGGCAAGTTTTCGCTCGACCACCAGAAGCTCGGCGTCGACGAATTCCGCTTCGAGACCGGGCCGCTCGACAATCCCTACACGGCCGACGGCAAGGCTGCGGTCGACCTTGGGCTGAAGCCGCATTTCTCTATCGAGGCCAATGGCGCGCAGGTGCAGTTCGACGAGGCCGTCGGGGCGGCGGCCGGGGCCGGATTGACGCTGTCCGAACGGGTGGCGGCGCTCGAGCAGGCGCTGCTCGATCTGCCGAAGCCGACAATACCGGGCACGGTCGAGGTGAAACTGCCGGCGGTGGTCGTAGGCGACACGACGGTTCGCGACGTGCATCTGTCCGCCGAGCCGGCCGAAGGCGGCTGGGCGGTAAAATCGCTGGCCGCCACGCTGCCCGGCCGCGCCAAGCTGGAAGCCAATGGCATGGTCAGCGTCGAGGACCATTTCGGTTTCACCGGATCGCTGCTTCTGGCGGTGGCGCAGCCCTCCGGCTTTGCCGCCTGGCTGTCGAAGGACGTCGACGAGGCGATCCGCCGTTTGCCGGCCGCCGGCTTCAAGGCCAAGGTGGATTTGAGCGAAAGACACCAGGCCTTCAGCGATCTCGAACTCATCCTCGGCAAGGCGAAGTTCTCCGGCCGCATCGATTCCAACCAGCCCGACGAAACCCGTCCATCGGTGCTGATGCAACTCGAAGGTGGCGAACTCGACGTCGATGGGCTCGCTGCCTTCGCCTCGATCTTCGTCAGCGACAAGGGCGCCAACCGCTTTTCCGATCGCGACCTCGATTTCCAGATCAAGGCCGGGCCGGTCAGCGCCGGCGGCTTGACCGCCGATAGCGTCGATACTTCACTTAGATTGCGTGAGGGGCTGCTTGAGATCGACCGCCTGTCGGTCGGCGGACTTGCCGGCGCCTCGATCAGTGCCACCGGCCGGATCAAGGATTTCCCGGCGAGCCCGACCGGCAAGCTCGACGCCTCGGTGGTCGCCGTCGACCTCAAGCCGCTGATCGACGTCGCCGTCCAGCATTATCCAGACAATGCGGTGCTGAAGTGGCTGGCGGAGCGCGCTGCTGCCTATCCCGAGCTGTTCCAGGATGCGCGTATCGACGCGGTCACGAGTGCCGCAGACAATGGCGATGGTACGACCGGACTGGCCATGAGCGCACAGGGCAAGGCCGGTGGCTCGGCCTTTTCGGCGTCGTTGTCCGGCAAAGGGGCGCTCGACCGGCCTCTCGAAGCGCCGGTGACGCTGACCTTCAACGCAAGGAACGCCGACGCCACCGCGCTTCTGGCGCTTTACGGTCTGCCGGCGCTGCCGCTCGGCATGCTCGGCGAGGCGACCACCGACGTCTCGGCCAAAGGCACGCTTGGCGGCGGCCTGGCGACACGATTCAGCCTGGCCGGCAATGACTTCAAAGCTGGTTTCGACGGGACAATTGCCGACACGCCTCAGGGCGCGGCCGCCAAGGGCAAGGTCAGCCTTGAAACGGCCGACATCTCGCCATGGCTGATGACGACCGGCGTCGGCCTGCCCGGCATGGAGACCGGCATGTCGACGTCGCTTGCTGCCGATGCCGACTACGGCAATGGTCTCCTGGTGCTGAGCGGGCTCAGCGGCGCCGTCAACGAAGCGGCGGTTTCCGGTGACGTAAATATCGACATCAAAGAGGGGCTGCCGCATCTTGCCGGCGCGCTGTCGCTGGACGAGCTGGACCTCGATCCGATGGCGGTGATGCTGTTCGGCGACCACGCTTTCCTTGTCAATGACAGGACCTGGCCGACGGCACCGTTCAGCCAGAAATCCAGTCTGCCATTTACCGCCGATCTCGATCTGACGGCGGCGTCGCTTGCCGCCGGCCCGCTTGCCACCGCCTATGACGCTGCGCTTTCGCTGCAGCTCGACCAGGAGGGCATCCGTGTTTCCGACCTCAAGGCAAAATTCCTCGGGGGCGAGTTGAGTGGCCTGTTCGAGCTCAAGAACAATGACGGCACCGGGCTTTTCTCCGGTCAGATGAAACTCGCCGGCTCCGATTTGACAGCCGTGCTGCCGGAGGCCGGCATCAGCGGAAGCGGCGATTTCTCGACGGCGCTTTCGACCAGCGGCAAATCGGTCGACGCGATGGTCGCGGCGCTGTCCGGTTCCGGCACGGCGACGCTGAAGGGTATGACTATTGCCGGCTTTAATCCCGATGCCTTTGGCGCATTTATTGCCAAGGCCGACGCGATCGGGCGCGATATCGACGCGTCGAAGACTGCCGGTTTTGTGCCGCAGATCGCCGCGGCGGGCAGTTTTCCGGCGCCGGACACCGATATTGCCTTCACCATCGCCGGCGGCACGCTGAGGGCGCCGCCGGTCAAATTGGAAAGCCCGGGCGCGACGCTGTCCGCCGACATCACCGCCGATCTGAACACCAGCACCGTCGATGCCAAGGGCGAGATCGCCTATCGACCCGGCGATGAGGCGCTGGTCGGCTCCGAACCGATTTTGAATTTCAGCGTCGACGGTCCGTTCGGCGCCACCAAACGGCAGTTCGACAGCGAGCCGCTGGCCCAGTTCCTGACCCAGCGTGCGCTGGAAAAGGAGCAGCAGCGAGTCGAAGCCATGCAAGCCGCACTGCTCGAGAAACAAAGGCTGCGGCGTGAGGTGCGTTACTACGCTGCCCTGCAAACCGAGCGTGAAAGAGCGGCGGCGGAACGGCGCAAGCAGGAGGAGGAAGCGGCGCGGCTGAAGGCTGAGGCCGACGCCAGGGCAAAGGCCGAAGCCGAGGCTCAGGCCCAAGCCGAAGCGGAGGCGAGGGCGCAGGCTGAAGCCAAGGCGAAGGCTGAAGCGGACGCCAGGGCAAAGGCCGAAGCTGAGGCGCAGGCCCAAGCCGAAGCGGAGGCCGAAGCCAAGGCGAAGGCGGATGCAGCGGCGAAGGCCGAAGCCGAGGCGAGGGCGAAAGCCGAGGCGGCTGCAAAGGCCAAAGCGGATGCCGAAGCCAAAGCCAAGGCGGCGCAACAGGCTGCCGAGGAAGCAGCGCAGGCCGAAGAACAGCAACGCCAGAGGGCGGAAGAGGCGTTGCGGATCGCCTCGGAAGAGAAGGCAAGGCTCGACGCCGAACGCAAGGCCGCGGCGGAGCGAGCGGAACGGGCGCCACCGGCCACAAATAACGTGCCACCGCCAGTGCAGCCCCCGCCAAAGCTCAAGTTCGATCCCTCGTCGATCGACGATCTGCTAAAATCGCTGAATGGCGGGTGACGGCGCATCCTTTATATGTCGCGTCGAGCAAGCAAGCGCTTCAGCATCGGCTCGATCCGCCCGAGTTCGTCGAGATGAGCGGCTGACAGATCGGCGAGACTGTCGTCGGCGCGCTCGGTCAGCCGCAGCAGCACGCGGCGGTGGTCCTCCTCGTCGTGGTCCCTCGCGACGAGCCCGGCTTCGCAAAGACGGTTGACCAATTCCACTGCGCTGTGATGGCGGATGCGCAGGCGCTCCGCGAGGTCGCCAATGGTCACCGGCCCTCCGCCGGGAAACCCTTTGATTGCAAGCAGGGCCTGATGCTGGCGTGGTGTCAGGCCGGCTTCCTGCGCCTGGATCTGGCTGAATTCGAGAAAGCGGCGGATCAGGTAACGAAATTCGGACAGCCTCTGGTAATCGGCCGGCCCGATCGTTGCGCCGCGCTTTTGTGGCTTCGAAGTGTCTGCCATCGAATCCTTTCCGACAAAGCCGCAAACGGGCCTTGAACATTTATATCGTGTTACGATACAGAGCGCACCAACATGGCTCGTGCCCGCCATCATCGGTGGCACGGCCAGCGACCCATCCGCAAGTCGGCACGCCGCCAGAAAGCAAGGTTTGCAAATGAAGTCCGATCACGCCAACCCCGGGCATCTGCGCGATTTTACCACCGATGCCCGGGTGCTGCTCATTGCCGGCATAGCGGTGGTGGTGGCAACGGCGGGGTTGTTTGCCGGCATTGCCCTTTTGAAGCTGATCCGGCTTGCCACGAACATCGCCTATTTTGGCCAGTTCACGCTCGCCGACCTGAAACTGCAGGATACGCCGTTTGGCTATGCCTCGGTATTTGTTCCGGTGATCGGGGCATTGATCATCGGTGTGATGGCTCGCTTCGGAAGCGAAAAGATTCGCGGCCATGGCATTCCCGAAGCCATCGAGGCGATCCTGCTCGGACGCTCGCGGCTCGACGCCAAGGTGGCGATCCTGAAGCCGTTGTCGTCGGCAGTCTCGATCGGCACCGGTGGGCCATTCGGCGCGGAAGGGCCTATCATCATGACCGGCGGCGCCATCGGCTCGCTGATCGCGCAGATGCTGCCGGTCAGCGACAATGAACGCAAGACGCTGCTGGTGGCGGGTGCGGCGGCCGGCATGACCACCGTGTTCGGAACACCGATCGCTGCCATCATGCTTGCGGTGGAATTGCTGCTCTTCGAATGGACGCCGCGCAGCTTCATTCCCGTAGCGGTCGCCGCGGTTATTGCCGAGGTCGAGCGCACCATGCTGCATCTGCCGGGGCCGATCTTCCCGTTTCAGGGCGGCATGGAGGTTTCATTTCCAGGCCTTGCCGGCTGGGTGCTGGTCGGCATGGCAGCCGGGCTGCTATCGGGGTTGCTAACCCAGATGGTCTATGCCTGCGAGGACGGTTTCCAGAAGCTGCCCATCCACTGGATGTGGTGGCCGATGCTCGGCGGCCTGGTGGTCGGCATTGGCGGGCTGATCGAGCCGCAGGCGCTCGGCGTCGGCTATGACAATATCGCCGACATGCTGGATGGCCGCACCATAGCGACCGCTGCGCTCACCCTGCTGGTGGTGAAGGCGATCATCTGGTCGGTCGCACTCGGCTCGGGAACGTCGGGAGGTGTGCTGGCGCCGCTGCTGATCATGGGCGGGGCGATGGGCGCGGTCCTCGCCGGCTTCCTGCCGGCCGCCGATCCGGGCTTCTGGGCGCTGCTGGCGATGGCGGCGACGATGGGCGGCACCATGCGCGCGCCGCTGACCGCCACCTTCTTTGCGGTCGAACTGACCGGCAACACCCATGTCCTGGTGCCGCTGATCGCGGCAACTGCCACTGCGCATGCGGTGACCGTGCTGTTGATGAAGCGTTCGATCCTCACCGAAAAAATCGCACGGCGAGGGCATCACATGGTTCGCGAATACCGTGTCGATCCGTTCGCCCTGACCAGGGTGCGCGAGGTGATGACCAGCGAGGTCGAGAGTGTGCCGGCGACAATGACGCTACACGGCGCGGCCGCGTTCCTGACGGCGCCCGAGACACGGCATCCGAGCTTTCCGGTCGTCGATGAAGAAGGCCACGTGCTCGGCGTCATCGACCCGCCGGCGATCCTGCGCTGGAGACGCGCCGGCAAGCACCGCACGACGACGCTTGGCGAACTGCTGGCCGGCAGCAAGGTCACGCTGGCCTATCCGGATGAGTATCTCGAGGGCCTCTCCGACAAGCTGCTGATGGCGAACGTGTCCCATTTGCCGGTCGTCACGCGAGAAAATGCCCGGCTGGTGGGCTATGTCGGCTGGAAGGACCTGATGCGCGTCAGATCGAAGAAACAGGCCGAAGAACGCGACCGCTCGGCTTTGCTGGGCTTCCGTATCCGGCGCAGGAAACAGGATAGCGTTGCCTGAAGGCTAAAACTTGCCGCGCTTGGCCCAATCCAGCACATAGAGCCTGAGCGCCGAGGAGAGGTTCGCATCGCGCGGGCGGCTCTCGTCGATTTCGGCGACAAGCGCGGCGAGCGTCAGTTTTCGCACGGCCGCAATAGCGATCAGGTCGTCGTAAAAAGGCTTTTCGAGCGAATAGCTGGTGCGGTGGCCGCGAATCGTGACCGAGCGCTTTTCGACCGGGCTCACGCGACGATCCTATTCACATTCAAGCATCGGATTTGTCCGAATCGCCCGATTTTTCGCGGCGATGGCCGGCGACGAATTTATCGGCCTTGTCGGCGATCAGGCGGTCGCGATCCCGGCTGGTTTTGGAACGGCCATGCAGCGCCCGGTTTTGCTCGGCCAGGCGCTCCTTCTCGGTTCGCGCCTTCTGCTTGCGTGCCTGACGGAGATTGACGATCTCGGCCATGTCACGCCGCCCGTCGGGTCATTTCTTGCGGAAGGCGTCGAGCGACACCACGTCGGCGCCCTTGGCACCGGCGTCCGCCGCGGCAGGCTTCTTTTCCACCTCAGCGTTTTTCTTCTTCGTCTCAGGCTTTTTCTCGGCGACGATGGCCAGCGGCTCGGGAGCAGGCTTGGTCTTTGTCTCCTGTTCCGCCGGGGTATCGGTCTTGACGTCGAATTCGAGCTCGAAGTTGACGGATGGATCGTAAAAGCCGCGCACTGCCGAGAACGGGATTTCCAGTTTCTCCGGCACGTCGGAAAACGACAGCCCGACTTCGAAGCCGGTGTCGCTCACCTTCAGGTCCCAATACTGGAACTGGATGACGATGGTCATCTGTTCGGGATAGCGCTCGCGCAACCGTGACGACACGCGCACGCCCGGAGCGCCGGTGAGAAAGGTGATGAAGAAGTGATGGTTGCCCGGGAGACCGGTGCGCGCGACCTCGGCCAGGACCTTGCGCATGACGCCGCGCAACGCCTCCTGGGCCAGAATGTCGTAGCGGATGTGGTCGTCGGCCATGTGGCTGTCGGGTTCCGTTGAATCGTCCTGATAGCTGTAATCAAGCTTGAGCGCGGCGTAAACCGGATATAGATCGCCTGCGTGCGGAAGCGAAGCCCATCGGCGACGATTTGATCGTCAAACGGCTTTGATCGTCAAGCGCTGGCGAGCGCGCCCTGTTTACCAGCCACAGGCCGCCGCTTGCCGAAGGCGCGCAGGAAGGTGCGCACGCCATTTGTCGCCGACTGCACCACCTCGTCCTCGGTCGGTGTGCCGCCGAGCATGAACGTCGTCTGCAACTCGGCATTGGCAAGCGCCATGAACTGGCGCGCTGCGACGTCGGGATCATCGATATCAAGGAAGCCGGCATGAGCGAGGCGGGCGAAGCGGGCGGCGATCGCCGGCCATGTCCTGCCCGGTCCTTCTTCGCGCCATTCGGCGAACAACTCGGGATAGCGCCCGCCCTCGGTCTGGATCAGCTTGCGCAGGAATTTGCCGTCGCGGTTGCAGATGCAGTTGTGATTCATCCGCACAGCAAAAGCGATGAGGTCGGCCTCGAGATTCTTCGGCTGATCGGGAAAAGTGGAAATCGTGGCAAAGATGCCGGCGTTGCAACGTTCGGTGAGGTCGCGGACGATGGCAACGAAGAGTTTTTCCTTGTCGCCGTGATGATTGTAGATGGTCTGGCGGGAGACGCCGGCCTCGGCGGCAATCATGTCGATATTGGCACCGGCGAAGCTTTCGCGGCAGAAGACCGAGGTGGCGGCATCGACAATCGACATCCGCTTGGCCTCATGGCCCCGTGGCGGGAAAATGTCAGGAGAAACGTTGGCCTTCATGCAAAACTATATAGAGGTGGTTGACGAATTAGACAAGCCTGTCTAAATTTGTGGACTGCACGAAGGGAGTTTCGTTCCGCAGAAGAGTCGGAACTCCATGGGATGGAACGTCCTAAGGTTACGCGCCGGTCCTCGGCGGCAACCAGAATTCGAAAGAGCCTGCTATCATGAACGCCAAATTCCTCCGCATTGCGGTCGTGCTCGGCCTATTGTCCGCGATCGGCCCGTTTGCCATCGACATGTATCTTCCGGCCCTGCCGTCAATAGGCGAGGATCTGCATGCCGGCACTGCCGCGGTGCAGATGAGCCTGCTGATCTTCTTTCTTTCCATGGGCTTCGGCCAGATCGTCGTCGGACCGATCTCCGACATGGTCGGCCGCAAGCTGCCGCTCTACGGCGGCCTGGCGCTGTTCATGGTCGGCGGCGTCGGCTCGGCGCTGGCTCCCTCGATCGAATGGCTGATCGCCTTCCGTTTCCTGCAAGGGCTCGGCGCCAGCGCCGGCATGGCAGTGCCGCGCGCGATCGTTCGCGACCTGCATACCGGCACCGAGGCCGCCAAGTTGATGTCGCTGCTGATGCTGGTGTTTTCGGTGTCGCCGATCCTGGCGCCGCTGACCGGTAGCCAGATCATCGAGAACTTCGGCTGGCGCGCCGTGTTCTGGACGGTGACGGGCGCGGCCGTGCTCGCGACCATCCTGCTGGCGACCTCTCTCAAGGAGACGCGGCCGGTCGAAGAGCGCGCCGGTTCGTCCTTCGGGACGGCACTTTCCGGCTACCGCTTCCTGATGGGCGACCGCAACTTCCTTGGCCTGACGGCCATCGCCGGCTTCGGCATTGCGAGCTTCTTCGTCTATCTGTCGAGCTCGTCCTTCATCCTGATCGACCATTATGGCCTGTCGCCTTCGGTTTACAGCGTGTTCTTCTCGATCAATGCGGTTGCCTTCATCGGCATGTCGCAGCTGACCGGGTTGCTGTCGGAGCGGTTCGGGCTGCAGCGCGTGGTGCGCGTCGCGGTGACCGGCTATGCGACGACGATGGTGGTGCTGTTTGCGGTGATGGCATCGGGTGTCGACCGGCTCGACGTAATGGCGGCGCTGCTGTTCATAGGCTACGGCTTTCTCGGCCTGGTCATCCCGACAACGTCGGTGCTGGCCATGGAAGAGCATGGCGAGATCGCCGGCACCGCTTCGGCGCTGATGGGCACGCTGCACTTCGCCATCGGCGCGGTCGCCATGGGCGTCGCCGGCGTGTTTTTCGACGGCACGCCGCTGCCGATGGTGGCGGGCATCACGCTGTGCGCGGCGATCTCCTTCACACTGGCCAAGATAACGCTCGGCCGCAGCCGGGACGTTGCGGAAGCGCCAGCGGAGTAAGCTTCACCTGTCGAGACAAAAAGGCCGGGCGATGTTCCCGGCTTTTTCACATTTGCGGTCCCGGTTCAAAGCAGCCTATGCCTATATGACGGGTCAAGACATGCAGCTTCGACATCTCAAGACCTTCGTGGCGGTCGCCACCACCCTGAACATCACGCGCGCCTCCGAGCGGGTTCATCTTGCCCAATCGAGCGTGACCGAACAGATCCAGGCGCTGGAAGCCGATCTGGGCACGTCGCTGTTCGACAGGTCACGGCGTGGCTTGAAGCTGACGGCGGCAGGACAGCGCCTGCTGGACTACGCAAACGATCTCCTCGACCTTGCGGACGAAGCCCGTTCCGCTGTCGCCGACGCGAGCGGTACGGTTGCCGGTCGTCTGACGGTCGGCGGCCTGGAGACGCTTTGCTCGACACGCTTGCCGGCTTTGCTGGGGGAATTCCATCGGCGTCATCCCGATGTGGAACTGGACCTCAGGGCGAACGATAGCAGTGGGTTGCGTGCCGGCGTGACAAGCGGCGCGCTGGACGTATCGTTCCATTTCGGAGCCGTCCCGGCGGCGGCGCCGGAGCTGCGAAGCGAACAGATAGCCGAGGAAGAGCTCGTCGTCATAATGCCGGCAAATCACCGGTTGGCCGGATATTCTGCCATAAGGTCCGACGACCTGGCTGACGAGGCCTTCCTCGTCACCCAGCCCGGTTGCGTCTATAGGCGGATGTTCGACGAAACGTTTGCCGCAACATTGCCTGACTGTCCAAAACTCGTCGGCGAGTTCGCCAGCATGGGTGCGATACGGGGCCTTGTTGCAGCCGGTCTTGGATGCGCGCTGGTTCCGCGTCTCGTGGCTTCCGCGGCCGACGCCAATATCGTCGTGTTGCCTTGGGTCGGAAGCAGCCCGGTGACGCCGGTCACCATGGTATGGCGCCACCGGCGCATTCAAGCGCCGGTGCTGCGGCTGTTCCTCGCAATGGTTCGCGAAATTTGGCCATGGCTAGACCAGCCGCTGGCCACCATCGACATGAAGCACCGTTCCGGTGATGAAGCCGTTATGCATCAGGGACGTGATGGCCTGGGCAATGTCGGCTGCCTGCCCGATCCGGCCGACGAGCAGGCGCTTTGCCATGCCGTCCAGCGCAGCCGTCTTTCCGCTGCCGGCGACGGCATCCCAAATCGGCGTGTCGACCCAGCCCGGCGAGACGACGTTGATGCGGATCGGCGCCAGTTCGACGGCAAGAGCGTAGGCGAGTGAGCCGAGGGCCCCATTAACGGCTGCCACCACCGAGCCTTTCGCCGCCGGACGATAGGCGGCGATGCCCGAGGTCAGCGTGATCGATCCCCTGGGCGTCAGACGAGGCGCGCCATGTTTGGCAAGAAGAAGCGGTCCGACGACCTTGGAATCCATCACTTTCCGCGCCAACGAGATGTCCATGTCGGGAAGCACTACATAGACGCCGGTGACGTCGGCGGCGGTCGAGACGATGTGGTCGAGCGTACCGACATCCTGGAACAGGCGTCGGACCTCGTCCTCACTTGTGACGTCGGCTGCGATCGTCCTCAGCCTTTCCGGGTGAGGCAAGCGCCGCCGTGCGGCCGACAACCGGTCCTGGGAGCGGCCGACGATCGTAACCTTAGCGCCGGCGGCAAGCCCCTGTTCGGCCAGCGAAAGCCCCATGCCGGAGCTGCCGCCAACGATCAGGATGCGTTCGTGTTTTGGTGTGGTTTCCTGGTTCATCTTGTCTCCATCAGGTAGCTCGCCGGGCATGACCACACGCGGCGAGAAACTGAGGCCTTGTCCCGCAAAGGCATGAGAGAAGGGAAACGGGAAGATACGAATGCTGCCATCGGAGGTTCCGATCATGGAAAGCCCTTGGGCTTTCGCCTCAGCCTGAGACGCTCAGCCCGAGACGTTGATGAAACATTCGCCGGTGCGATCGATGCGGTCAGCCAGGGATTGGTATAAAGGCCGCGGCGCCTTGGGTCTGTCAGGGCGCATAAAAAAGCCGCCGGCCAAGCTGCAGCTGCGCATATCAAAAAAGGGAGAAATGGAGGTTTCTGTTGCCAGGTACCTCCGAACCCCGCCTAGAAGTGCGAACCACTAGGGCTTGAATTGAAGCTATCGCACCGCTTACGCGGCGAGACGTGCTTCCGCATAGTTGTCGTTGGCAACTATAAGTTTAGCCCGATAACGGTGGTACAATGCCGGGCAAAAGTACGATCTTTACACCTTCGTCGATCCTATTTCGCCCCCAGCAAAAGCCGCTCCTGAGCAGCGGTTTTTGGTGGAGGCGCCGGGTACCGCCCCCGGGTCCGAACGGCTTATTTCATCGCCTGTTTATCGCCATAGTCGGTCGAGCCGACGAAGCGAATATAGGGACTGGCGGTGGAAAATGAAAGGCCGGAATGCCACTTTCGTCCGTACCAAAGTGGATCATGAAGGGTTGACTTGCAGCCGGTCTCAACCGAAGCTTTGTGGCGGTGAGGAGACCTAGCGCATACTTGCGGCAGCGCGCCACAATCCTCATCAACCGGATCCCGTGGCGCCGACGAGGGGAAATTCGATGGCCGATTATCTTGCAGACGTAAAGAAATATGATGCGGCGGCGGATGCCGACGCGGTCGCCAAGATCGTCAAACATCTGGGCATCGCGCTCAGGAACCGCGATTCCTCGCTGGTGTCCTGCACCGACCCGGAGGAACTGAAGCGCGTCAGGAACAGCTGGGTCGCCGGCAAGCTCGGCGTCACCGACGGCGCCAAGGCAGATGCGGCTATCGAAAAGGCCTGCAAGGCGATGGCGGCCGACAACAGCAAGAGCCGGGTGACGTTCTACTACCTTGTCGCCAGGGATCTGGGCATGCTCGGCTCGCTCTGAGCAACCTCGCCGCTGATGCTGGTGAGCCTTCTGCTGGAATCGTCTCGCTTTGCTGTGTTCGGCCGACGGTCATTCGGCTATGATGGCTGGCAACCCGAATCGGACCGGAGCCGATGCGCCAGTATCTCGACCTTCTGAAGCATGTGCTGGAAAACGGCGCTGATCGCGGCGACCGTACCGGCACCGGAACGCGCTCGGTATTCGGCTACCAGATGCGCTTCGACCTGGCCCGCGGCTTTCCGGTCACCACCACCAAGAAGCTGCACCTGAAGTCGATTGTCCACGAGCTTTTGTGGTTCCTGGCCGGCGACACCAACATCAAATATCTCAACGATCACGGCGTCTCGATCTGGGATGAGTGGGCCGACGAGAACGGCGATCTTGGCCCGGTCTATGGCAAACAGTGGCGGTCGTGGCCGGACGGCCATGGCGGCTCCATCGACCAGATTGCGAATCTTCTGAAGGAGATACGCAAAAATCCTAATTCGCGGCGGCTGATCGTTTCGGCGTGGAACCCGGCCGAGGTGGAGGCCATGGCGTTGCCGCCCTGCCACTGCCTGTTCCAGTTCTATGTTTCGGAAGGCAAGCTTTCCTGCCAGCTCTATCAGCGTTCGGGTGATATTTTTCTCGGTGTGCCGTTCAACATCGCTTCCTATGCGTTGCTGACGCTGATGGTGGCGCAGGTGACCGGATTGCAACCCGGCGATTTCATCCACACGCTCGGCGATGCGCATCTTTACTCGAACCATTTCGAGCAGGCGCGCGAGCAATTGCGGCGCACACCCAAGGCGTTGCCGACGCTATGGATAAACCCCGAGGTGAAGGATCTCTTTGCTTTCCGCTTCGAGGATTTCCGGCTCGACAACTATTTCGCCGACGCGACGATCAAGGCACCGATCGCGGTCTAGCACCATAGCTGACCGTCCATATCGAAATTGCCTACTGCGGCTCCGCTCTTGGGCGTTGTCAGCATTCAACTTGATCGGCCGACGTCGACCTGACGCAATCCCTGGTCGCTGTTTTTATGCAATATTTCCTTCGGCCTCGATACCGCTGTATCCAACGAAGATTATCGCAGGCCAGGAAAACCTCAGCCCAGAAGACCGTCGCCGGTAAAGAGCCTTTCATTGTTATGTTCACATGGATATATCGATAGCGGCTTCGGGCGATCCGGGACGAGGAGAGTTTCATGCTGACGCGCAAGGGTTCGACGACGATTGCCAAAGTCGGTCTCGCCGCCATGCTGATGGTCGTGGTGCCGGCGGCCTATGCCGATGACAAGGTGGTCGTGTTTGCTGCGGCGAGCCTCAAGGAAGGGCTCGACGCCGTCAACAAGGCCTGCGAGGCCGACGTCGGCGAGGTGGCAACCATTTCCTACGCGGCGAGCTCGGCGCTGGCCAGGCAGATCGAAAGCGGCGCGCCGGCAGACGTGTTCGTCTCGGCCGATCTCGACTGGATGAAATATCTTTCCGACAGGAAGCTGACCAAGCCCGAAACCGAAGTGAAACTGCTCGGTAACCAGATCGTGCTGGTCGCGCCGCGGGATTCCAAGGTCGAGACCAGGATTGAAAAGGGGTTCGCTCTTGCCGGGCTCGTCGGTGACGGCAAACTTGCCATGGGCGATGTCAAGGCGGTGCCGGCCGGCAAATACGGCAAGGCAGCCCTCGAATCGCTCGGTGTCTGGTCTTCCGTCGAAGGCAAGGTGGCGCAGGCCGAGAATGTCCGCGCCGCTCTAAAGCTGGTATCGACCGGCGAGGCAGCACTCGGCATCGTCTACGCCACGGATGCGCATGCGGAGCCTGGCGTGAAAGTGGTCGGCACTTTCCCCGCGGGTACCCATCCGCCGATCATCTATCCAGTCGCCCAGCTTGCGGATTCGAAGGGGAAGGATACCCCGGCATTCCTAAAATGCCTGCAATCCGCCAAGGCTGGCGAACTCTTCAAGGGGCAAGGTTTTACCGTGCTCGCGCCGAGCAATTAGGGCAACGCGCTGACGTATGAACTGGCTGCTGGATCTTACTCCCGACGAATGGAACGCGGTCCGGCTGTCGATCAAGGTGGCGACCGTGGCGATGATCGCCAGCCTGCCGCCGGGCGTAGCAATCGCCCTTGTGCTCGCCCGCGGCCAGTTCTGGGGCAAGACGCTGCTCAATGGTCTGGTGCATCTGCCGCTGATCCTGCCGCCGGTGGTGACTGGCTATTTGCTGCTTTTGACTTTCGGCAAGCGCGGTCCGGCCGGGGCTTTCCTGGCCGAGCATTTCGGCATCGTTTTTTCCTTTCGCTGGACGGGCGCCGCGCTCGCCTGCGGGGTAATGGGTTTTCCGCTGATGGTGCGGGCGATCCGGCTGTCTATTGAGGCCGTCGACCGCAAAATCGAGGCGGCCGCCGGCACGCTTGGCGCCAATCCGCTATGGGTATTCGGCACGATCACCCTGCCGCTTATCCTGCCCGGCCTGATCGCCGGTGCGATCCTCTCCTTCGCCAAGGCGATGGGCGAATTCGGCGCGACGATCACCTTCGTCTCCAACATCCCGAACGAGACGCAGACGCTGCCGTCGGCGATCTATACTTTCACGCAGGTTCCCGGCGGCGACGCCGGCGCGCTCAGGCTGACGCTGATCTCGATCGTCATATCGATGGCGGCACTCGTGGCCTCGGAAGTGCTGGCGCGGCGTGTCGGCCGGCGGATGGACATCGAATGACGGTTCAGGTCGACATCAGCCACCGGCTTGGCGGTTTCGCTGTCAATGCCCGCTTCGAGAGCGCCGGGCGGCTGACTGCGCTGTTCGGGCCTTCCGGCTCCGGAAAGACGACGCTCATCAATTTGATTGCCGGGCTGATCCGCCCCGACAAAGGCCGTATCGCGGCCGAGGGCCGCGTGCTGGTCGATAGCGACGCCGGCCTGTTCGTGCCGAAACACAAACGGCGGATCGGCATGGTGTTCCAGGATGCGCGGCTGTTTCCGCATATGAGCGTGGCGAGCAATCTGCGCTATGGCCGTTGGTTCACGCCGGCTGCCGAGCGCTACGCGGATATCGATGGCGTGGTCGAACTGCTCGGCATCGGTCATCTGCTCGACCGGCGGCCGGCAAAACTCTCCGGTGGCGAGAAGCAGCGCGTGGCAATCGGCCGGGCGCTGCTTGCCAGTCCGAAATTGCTGCTGATGGACGAGCCGCTGGCGTCGCTCGACGAGGCGCGCAAGGCCGAGATCTTGCCTTATATCGAGCGGCTACGCGACGAGACGAAAATTCCGATCGTCTATGTCAGCCACTCGATCGCCGAAGTGGCGCGGTTGGCGAGTGACGTCGTGGTGCTGATGCAAGGCAAGGTCGCTGCTTCCGGTCCGACCGGAGCGATCATGCAGCGTCTGGATCTATTGCCGGCCGAAGAGCGCGGCGAGGGCGGTGCCGTGCTGGATACCGCGGTTCTGCGCCACGACGAAGCCTTTGGCATGACGGTGCTAGGCTCATTGGCGGGCGAGATCCGGGTGCCGCTTCTGGCAACGCCGGTCGGTGCGCCGGTGCGCGTCCGCATCCGAGCCCGCGACGTGATGATCGCCACCGAGCAGCCGGTTGGCCTCAGCGCGCTCAACATATTGCCGGGCACGATCGTGGCGATAGAGCCGGGCGAAGGGCCTACGGTCGAGATTGGTCTCGACTGCAATGGCGCAACCGTGCTTGCCCGCATCACCGAAAAGTCGCGGCAGACGCTGGGGCTCCGGCTTGGTCGACAGGTCTTCGCCGTGGTCAAGACAGTGAGCTTCGACCGGGCGAATACCGGGACCGGCTTGCCGGCCGAGGCGGATGGGTGATCGGCCGATGATTCGCTATATCGTTTGGGAATAGCGGTATCGCTGCAGAACTTGTAGAGTAGCGTGACCGCGGAGGAGCAAATGCCGTCGCTGAGTTTGCGGATAAATCTCGATCCAGATGGCCGCATCGGGCCGGGCAAGATCGAGCTTCTGGAACAGATCGCCGCCTTCGGCTCGATTTCGGCCGCGGCGCGCGGCATGGAGATGTCCTACAAGCACGCCTGGGATCTGGTCGAAGACATGAACCGGGTGTTCGGCAAGCCGCTGGTTGCGGCACAAACGGGCGGCAAAAAAGGCGGTGGCGCTCAGTTGACGTCGGTCGGGCTTGCTGTGGTCAGCCGCTTCCGCGCGATCGAGCGGGCTGCGTCTTCAGCAGCGGCGGCGCATATGGAGGCGCTGCAGGCCGAGATCGACGCTGCGTGAACTCGGCGGAATTCATGCCGCGCTCGATCCCTGCTAATCCTCCGGCTCGCCCGGCTTGCGCAGCAGATAGGTGTCCATGATCCAGCCTTTTTTCCGGCGGGCCTCCTCACGGGTGCTCACGATCTTGTCGCCGACGTCGCCAATCCGGCCCGAGATGACGATCTCGTCGGGGGTGCCGAGGTAGGCGCCCCAGTGGACGGTGACGTCCTTGTCGTCCAGCGTGTTGAAGGCGCATTTGCCGTCCAGCATGACGATGGTGCTGCCGGCGTTTTCGGGCAGACCTTCCTCGGTGAGCCGGCGGCCGGTGGTGATCAAAACGGCGTCGCCGATTCGGTTCAATGCCATTTTGTGGCTGGCGGCGAGTGCCTGGATGGCGGTGATGCCAGGGATGACCTCCAGCTCGAACGCGATATTGCCTCTGAGGCGCACGCGATCCAGGATGCGCAGCGCGCTGTCGTAGAGCGATGGATCGCCCCAGATCAGGAAGGCGCCGCAGCCATCTTCGGGGAGTTCGTCGCGGATCAGGCCTTCGTAGATCACGGCGATCGCTTCGTGCCAGTCGTCGACGGTCGAGCGGTAGGAAGGCGCCGGTTCGGCGCGCACCGGCACCTCGAATTCGACACGGCGCGAGTTCGGATTAGTGACGAAGCGGTCGCAGATCTGGCGGCGCAATTCGGCGAGATCGCTCTTCTTGGCGCCCTTGTCGGGAATGAACAGCACGTCGGCCCGATTGAGGCCGTTGATGGCCTGGACCGTCATGTGCTCCGGATTGCCGGCGCCGATGCCGATGACGAGAAGCTTGCGCATGGGCCAACTCCTGCCCGATCGGAACCGGTGTGTCTAGACCGACACGACATGCCGGCAGGCGCCGGCGCATTTGCCGAAAGGCTTTGAAACGCCACATTGAACAGCTAGAGTCATGTTGGCATTCTCGCCGGGGAGTCTCCATGTTCCGTTACGTCCTGACCGCAGCCTTGGCGCTCTCGGCTACGCCTGCGCTCGCCAATGATTCGGTCGCCGAACTCGACACTGGTGGGCTGATCCTTTCGCGCAGCGATGCGGTGGCGATGGAAAGCGAGGATCTCTACATCTCGCCGGAAAAGGTGACGGTCGACTACGTCTTCCGCAACAACACCGACAAGGATGTCAATGCGATCGTCGCCTTTCCGATGCCCGACATCGAAGGCGACCCCGAAGAAATACCGGCAATTCCGGAGGCGCAGAGCGACAATTTCCTCGGCTTCGAAGTGACGATCGACGGGGTGCCGGCAAAGCCGCAGCTCGAGCAGAAGGTCTTCGCGCTCGGCATCGACATCGGCGCTGACCTGAAGGCGCAGGGCGTACCGTTCTATCCGTTCGGCGATGCGGCCAAGGCAGCGCTGGCAAAGCTGCCGCAAGCGGTCACCGACGACTGGGTCAATCGCGGCATCATCATCGAGGACACCGCCGACGACGGTTCGGGCATGAAGACCGTCTATACGCCGTTCTGGCAATTGCGCTCGACCTATTGGTGGCGCTCGACCTTTCCGGCCAACAGGGCGGTCCATGTCTCGCATCGCTACAAGCCGAGCGTCGGCGGCACCTCCTCGGTCAGCTTCTTCTATGACGGCCAGTTCCAGGGCCAGTATGCCGCCTACAAGACACGCTACTGCATGGACGATGCCTTCGAGAATGCCGTGCGCAAGGCAGCCAAGGACGATCCCGACGGCTACCCCAAATATTTCGAGAACCGCATCGCCTATATCCTGACCACGGGCGGCAACTGGGCCTCGGGGAACATCGGTACGTTCAAGCTGACCGTCGACAAGGGCGATCCGAAGAACCTGGTCTCGTTTTGCGGCGAAAACGTCAGGAAGATCGGACCGACCACGTTCGAGATGAAGGCGCAGAACTTCTACCCCGAGCACGACATCGACATATTGCTGCTGGAGCCATCCGATGGCGGGAACGGCGGCTAATGGATCTCGCGATTTATGTCGCCATCGCCGAGAACGGCGTGATCGGGCGCGAGGGTGGGTTGCCGTGGCGGCTTTCCACCGATCTCAAGCGGTTCAAGGCCGATACGATGGGCAAGCCCATCGTCATGGGTCGCAAGACCTATGAAGGCATCGGCCGGCCATTGCCGGGCAGGCTCAACATCGTGGTGACACGAGACAGGGCATGGCGCGCCGAGGGCGTCGAAGTCGCGCACTCGATCGAGGACGCGATCGCGCTGGCGACGGTGCGCGGGCGCTGCATGGCCGGCGCCGACGAGATCTGCGTCATCGGCGGCGGGGAGATCTACGCTCAGGCGCTGCCGTTGGCTGATCGGCTGCACGTGACCCATGTTCTGGCCGCGGTCGACGGCGATGCCCATTTCCCGCCGATCGATCCGGCGCTGTGGCGGATCGTCCGCTCGCAAGACGTGGCGGCTGGCGAAAAGGACAGCCATGCGACACGCTATTCGGTTTACGAGCGGCGCCGCGACGTGCATTGAAGACGACAAAGGGTCGCGACAGGTCTAAATGGACCCAAAAGGCGGACAGTGGCGGCAGCCGATCGCGTTGAAAGCGTGCCGTTGCATCCCTATAGAAGAATAATATTGGATTTTGCGCCGGTGAGCCGGCGCTTGAGGGAATTCCAAGCGAAAGGACATTCATGCCCTGGAACGACAAGAGCGGCGGCGGCGGCCCGTGGGGCGGCGGCAACAATCAGGGGCCTTGGGGTCAGGGACCCAAGGGACCCAGCGGCCCACAAGGCTCGCCTCCCGATCTCGAGGACATCATCCGGCGCGGGCAGGACAGGTTGCGGCGCGCGCTGCCGGGCGGCGGTGGCGCGAGCCCGGCCGTGTTCGGGCTGATTGCCGCGGCTCTGGTGGTGCTATGGGCGTTCAAGGCGGTCTACACCGTGCAGCCCGACGAAGTTGCGGTCGAGCTCAGGTTTGGCAAGCCGAAGGCGGAGCTCTCGCAGCCTGGCCTGCATTTCCATTGGTGGCCCATTGAAACGGTCGAGACCGCCAACATCGCCGAGCAGCTTGTCAGCATCGGCGGCGGCAGTTCCAGCGGCAATGGCCTGATGCTTTCCGGCGACCAGAACATCGTCAACGTGCAGTTCTCTGTGGCCTATCAGGTCTCCGACCCTAAGGCCTATCTGTTCGACGTGTCCGACCCGGACGGCATGCTGCAGCAGGTCGCCGAAAGCGCGATGCGCGAAGCGGTCGGCCGGCGCCCGGCGCAGGACATTTTCCGCGACGACCGGCAAGGCATTGCGGCGTCGGTGCGTGAGATCATCCAGACGACGCTGGACGGCTACAAGGCCGGCCTCAACGTCAACGCAATTTCGATCGAGGACGCCGCGCCGCCGCGCGAGGTGGCAGACGCGTTCGACGAGGTGCAGCGGGCCGAACAGGACGAGGACAAGTTCGTCGAGCAGGCCAATCAGTATTCCAATCAGAAGCTCGGCCAGGCGCGCGGTGCGGCCGCACAGATCCGCGAAGACGCGGCCGCCTACAAGAACCGGGTCGTGCAGGAGGCCGAAGGCGAGGCGCAGCGCTTCATCTCGGTCTATGACGAATATGCAAAGGCGCCGGAAGTGACGCGCAAGCGGCTCTACCTGGAGACGATGGAGAGGGTGCTGAAGGATTCGAGCAAGGTCATCGTCGAGCAGGGCAACGGGCAAGGGGTGGTTCCCTACCTGCCGCTGCCGGCATTGCAGCAGAAGGCGCCGGCACCGGCCACCGGAGGAAACCAGTGATGGCCAACCGTCTTCCCGTCATTGCGGTCATCGCCGCGGTCATCCTGTTCCTGCTCTATTCGTCGGTCTTCGTCGTCAATGCGCGCCAGCAGGCGCTGGTGCTCAGGTTCGGCGAAATCGTCGACGTCAAGAACCAGCCGGGCATCTATTTCAAGGCGCCATTCTCTTTCTTCGATGCCGACACCGTGCAGCTGATCGAAAACAGGGTGCTGCGCTTCGACCTCGACAACATCCGCGTCCAGGTTTCGGGCGGCAAGTTCTATGAGGTCGATGCCTTTATCGCCTATCGTATCTCGGACCCGCGTGTGTTCCGCGCCGCGGTCTCCGGCCAGATCGAACTGGCCGAGGCCCGGCTGAGGACGCGTCTCGACGCCGCCTTGCGCCGCGTCTATGGCCTGCGAGACTTCGAGGCGGCGCTCTCGGAAGAGCGCGCCGTGATGATGCGCGAGGTGCGCGATCAGCTGAGGCCGGATGCCACCTCGCTTGGCCTGCAGATCGAGGATGTCCGCATCCGCCGCACCGATCTCACGGCCGAAGTTTCGCAGCAGACCTTCGACCGCATGAAGGCCGAACGTCTCGCCGAAGCCGAGCGGCTGAGAGCGCGCGGCAACGAGGCAGCGCAGCGGATCAGGGCTCGCGCCGACCGCGAAGTGGTGGAAATCGTCGCCGAAGCGCAAAAAGAGTCTGAAATCCTGCGTGGTGAAGGTGAAGCCCAACGCAGCGCCACGTTTGCCGGTGCCTATCAGCGCGATCCGGCCTTCTTCGATTTCTATCGGTCGATGAATGCCTATGGCACGGCGCTGAACAGTACCGGAACGACGATGGTGCTGTCGCCGAATTCCGAGTTCTTCCGCTTTTTCCGCGACCCGAACAGCAAGGAAACGCCTGCGGCACCGGCGGCACCACCGCCTGCCGCTCCCGCCGCACCGGCGGCACAGCCAGGCACCGGCCAGTAGGGCCGGTGCAGGGGCGCCGGCGTAACGGAGGATTTATCCTCTGGCCGTAGCCATAGCCGCAAACGTGCCTTATTTCTTGCCAACATGACGCGGACCGGCATTTTTGCCGAAGCGGTTTTTTCAGAACACCCGGAGGCCTTTCGATGACATCCACCACCCTTCTGCGTGCAGCGAGGCGGACGTTCATCGCCGGGGCCGCTGCGCTTCTGGTCGGCGCCGTTGCCGTTCCCTCGTTCGTGGCGCCGACGATGGCAGCCGACGGGCCGCCCTCGGTTGCCGATCTCGCCGCCGGCCTGCTTGGCGCCGTGGTCAACATCTCGACGTCGCAGACTGTTAAAGGCACTGAGGGGCCGGGCGCAGTGCCGATGCCGCAGCTGCCGGAAGGCTCGCCTTTCCAGGACTTCTTCGACGATTTCTTCAAGAACCGTGGCGGCGACAAGGGCGGCGGCGGGCAAAAGGTGCAATCGCTGGGCTCCGGCTTCGTGGTCGACGCCGAGCAGGGCATCGTGGTGACCAACAACCACGTCATTGCCGATGCCGACGACATCGAGGTGAATTTCTCCGATGGGGTGACGCTCAAGGCGACGCTGGTTGGCACCGACACCAAGACCGACGTCGCGGTGCTGAAGGTCGATCCGAAAGGGCACAAGCTGACGGCTGTGAAGTTTGGCGATTCCAACAAGATGCGTGTCGGCGACTGGGTAATGGCGATTGGCAATCCGTTCGGTCTCGGCGGCACGGTGACGGTCGGCATCGTCTCGGCGCGCAATCGCGACATTAATTCCGGTCCCTATGATGATTTCATCCAGACCGATGCCGCGATCAACCGCGGCAATTCAGGTGGACCGCTGTTCAACAGCAGCGGCGAGGTCATCGGCATCAACACGGCAATCATCTCGCCGTCGGGCGGCTCGATCGGCATCGGCTTCTCGATCCCGTCGCAGCTTGCCTCGGGCGTCGTCGACCAGCTTCGCCAGTTCGGCGAGACGCGGCGCGGCTGGCTTGGCGTGCGCATCCAGCCGGTGACCGACGACATTGCCGAGAGCCTGGGCATGGCGACCGCCAAGGGCGCGCTGGTCGCCGGCGTCATCAAGGGCGGGCCGGTCGACAACGGCACCATCCAGGCCGGCGACGTCATCATCAAGTTCGACGGCAAGGACATCCATGAAATGCGCGACCTGCCTCGCGTCGTGGCGGAGAGCCCGGTCGGCAAGGCCGTCGACGTGATCATCGTGCGCAAGGGTGTCGAGCAGACCGTCAAGGTGACGCTCGGCCGGCTCGAGGATGGCGAGAAGCTTGCCAGCGGCGGTGAAAACGGCAACACCGACCAGGACGACGCCGACAAGGCGCCTGCGGTTTCGACGGCTTCCGTGCTCGGCATGACGATCGGCGAGCTCAATGACGAGACGCGCACGAAGTTCGGCATCGCCGCCGACGTCTCCGGCGTCGTCGTGACCGACGTCTCCAAGGATTCGGCGGCGGCCGAACGCGGCATCCAGCCGGGCGAGGTGATCACCGAGATCGCGCAGGAATCGGTCGCAACGCCCAAGGACGTCATGGACCGGATCGGTGCGCTGAAGGAGCAGGGGCGCAAGAACGCGCTTTTGATGCTGGCGTCGAAGACCGGCGAGCTGAGGTTTGTGACAATCCGGATGGATTGAGTCCGGAAGAGCCTGCAACACTCTGATGTTGAAAGGAAAAGGGCGGCTAGCGGGCCGCTCTTTTTCTTGCCTGCCAGTCTGTGCGTGACAGCCTGTAGAAGACATGTCGCCTGAGTGAGGTGTGGTTGTCCGGAACACCTGGATGGTCGAAGTCGGAGGCGGGGTCGGGGATCATGCCCAGGCGCTCCATGACGGCAATGGACCGGCTGTTATCCTTGACTGCGAAGGACACGATTTCGTCGAGGCCAAGTCTTTCAAAGCCATAGGTGAGCCAGGCTTCGGCTGCTTCGGTGACATAGAAGCGGCCCCAGAATTCGGGTGCCAGCCGCCAGCCGATCTCGATCGTGCCGGGCGGCAGGAATGGCAAATGATCGGTTCGGGTTATGCCGACGAAGCCGATGCATTCACCTGTGGCTGCGATCTCAGCGGCCGCGAAGCCGAAGCCGTCGCGATCGATAGCCGCGCGCAACTCCTCCATCTTGGCGTCAGCCTGGGCGCGGTCGCGGCGAAACGGAAAGAACTCCATGACCAACTCGTCGGAATTGATGCGATGGAAGAGCTCGCGGTCACGATCTTCCCAGTTGCGCAGGATCAGGCGCTCGGTGCGGATCGGCGTCATTCGACAAATTCCTCCCGGCGATAACCCTGCAGATAAAGCAAGGCGGTGAGGTCGCCGTGGTCGATGCGGATCTTTGCCTCGGCTGCTACGGCCGGCTTGGCATGCAAGGCGACGCCGATGCCGGCAAGACGGATCATGTCGAGATCGTTGGCGCCATCGCCGACGGCAATGGCATCGGCAGGTGTCAGGCCGAGGCGGGCGGAAATCTCGATAAGGGCTTCGGCCTTGGCGGCGCGGCCGAGGATCGGTTCGGCGACCAAGCCGGTGAAGCGGCGATCCTGCTCGATCAGGCGGTTGGCGCGATTTTCGTGAAAGCCGAGCAATGCTGCGATGCGGGTGGTGAAGATGTCGAAACCACCGGAGATCAGCGCCGTCCAGGCGCCGCTGGCCGCCATCGTCTGGACGAGCGTGCGGCCGCCGGAGGCAAGCGTCAGGCGATTGTCGATGATGCGGTCGATGATTGCGGCATCGAGACCCTTGAGCAGCGCCACGCGCTCGCGCAAGGCCGGCTCGAATGCAATCTCGCCGTTCATCGATCGCGCGGTGATGGCGGCGACACGATCCTTGACGCCGATCTCGTCGGCAAGCTCGTCGATGCATTCCTGGTCGATCATCGTCGAATCCATGTCGGCGATCAGGATCTTCTTGCGCCTGTTCTCAGCTGGCTGGACGGCCACGTCGATCGGTTCGGAAGCAAGCGCGGCATGCAGGCGCGCCGTTATTTCGGAAGCGTCAGCGGTCTCCGGCAAGTCGAGCTGGCAGGCGATGCCTTCGGCCAGCCAGCGAACAGCGCTTGCGCCGACCGACCGCGAGGCCATATTCGCTAGCGTCGACGTCAATGCGCGGCCGGCGGGATGGGATAGAAGCGTGGCGATCAGCGGCATCGAAAATTCCAGCGGACAGGCGGGCGAAGGCCGCGTGAAGAACGCGATCCTGATAGCCGGGCCGACCGCCAGCGGCAAGTCGGCGCTCGCACTCGACCTCGCCGAGCGCAATGGCGGTGTCATCGTCAACACCGATTCCATGCAAGGCTATTCGGTGCTCGACGTGCTGACGGCGCGGCCTGGTCCTGCCGAACTCGCCCGCGTCCCTCACTTTCTTTATGGACACGTCGATCCGTCCACTGCCTATTCCACCGGCGCCTGGTTGCGTGATGTCACGAAGCTGATCGACGACGGCACGCTCTCGGAGCGGCCAGTGATTTTCGTCGGCGGTACCGGGCTTTATTTCCGGGCGCTCACGGAAGGTATCTCGGAGATGCCCGACATTCCGAAGTCGATCCGCGATCGCTGGCGCTACGAACTCCAGGAACAGGGCGCAGTGAGATTGCACCGCATCCTGTTGCGCGAGGATTCTGCGGCCGGCATGATGCTGAGGCCGACGGATGGCCAGCGCATCGTGCGGGCGCTGGAGGTGCTCGACGCATCGGGCCGTTCCATCCTGGAATGGCAGGCCGCGCGTGGCCGGCCGTTGATCGACAGGAGCAGCGCGCGCTTTTTCGTCATCGAGCCGGAGCGAGCGGCGCTGGTGGAGCGGATCGATGCCCGCTTCGACCGCATGCTGGACAAGGGGGCACTGGACGAGGTGAAGCAGCTTTCGGCGCTCGGCCTCGATCCCGACCTGCCGGCGATGAAGGCGATCGGTGTTCGCGAGCTCCAGGCCGCGCTGGCCGGCGCCATCAGTTTTCCCGAGGCTATCGAGCGCGCGAAGATCGCGACGCGGCAATATGCCAAACGGCAGACGACCTGGTTCAGGCACCAATTGGGCCCGGAATGGCAGAGATTGCGTCCGGGTGAGGGGATCGACTCGATGCCCTCACCCCCTCCTTCGAGCGCAACCTGAAAAGTCGACACCGAGGGGCCATTTCGCGTTGAAGTTGTCCAGGTTAACTGTCCGTAAGTTCCCGCATGCCATAAGATCGATAGGAACTTTCCAACGGGGAGCAGATGCGTTTCCATAAGGCGGAATCAGCCTTTTTTGTGTTTATTTTTGTGATCCTGGCCGCCGGCCTGGTGACGCTTTACGCCTATGGGCTCCTGCAAACCCTGGCCGCCGACATTAGCAATACGCCTTCGGAACTCGATGAAATCATCTATCTCAACAAGCTGCTGTTTGCGACCGGCGTGCTGCTGGCGACTGCGCTGTTCTTCGGCATTTTCTTCATCTACCCGCTGATCCGAAAGCAGGCGACGGAAGAAGGCAAGCTGCGTGCCATGACCGTTTCGCTCAGCGCGCGTTCAGAGACGCTGGAGCATGCGGCGCTCACCGACAGCCTTACCGGCATGCAGAACCGGCGCTACTTCGACGATGCGCTGAAGGAATATCTCGAAGAGTTCCGCCGTATCGAGAAACCAGTCGGGCTGATGATCCTCGACCTCGACCATTTCAAGCAGGTCAACGACAGCCACGGCCACGATGTCGGCGACGAGGTGTTGCGGGCGGTCGCAAACTGTCTCAAGGACATGACACGCTATCACGACGTGGTGGCGCGCCTCGGCGGCGAGGAGTTCGCGGTGGTCACGCCCAATATGGATGCCGAGCTGCTATCCAAATTCGCCGAGCGCATCCGCAAGGCGATCGCCAACATGTCGGTGCTGACAGGCAATGTCCGACTGAAAATCACCACCAGCGTCGGGCTTGCTGTCTGGGATCGCAAGGAAACCGCCGAGGAGTTCTATCGCCGCGCCGATCGCCAGCTCTATGAGGCGAAGAGGCAAGGGCGCAACCGCGTCTGCGCCTGAAATTCCGTCGTCAAATTCGTGATGTGGAAATTCGTGATGCTGGCCGTCTGGTATCGTTTTTTGCGTTTCCGGTGCACGCAGACCGATGTCACCCAGTCAAGCTGAGATGCTGCCTTTGTGGGGCTTCTGGAAATAGAGGTGTTGCCGTGACTAAATCCGACCTCTCAGATCGTTATCGGGGCTATATTGCATGTCTAAACAAGCAGGATTGGCCAAACCTGGGGCGGTTTGTCCATGATGAAGTGACCCACAACGGTCGCAAGCTCGGATTGTCCGGCTATCTCGAAATGTTGGTGAGAGACTTCGACCAAATTCCGGACCTTTACTTCGACATTCAGCTATTGGTTGCCGATCCGCCTTATGTAGCGAGCCGGCTAAGCTTCGACTGCGCGCCAAGGGGAACGTTCCTTGGGCTCGATGTGAGCGGGAAAAGAATTTCGTTTGCCGAGAACGTATTCTATGAGTTTCAGAGAGGGAAAATTGGCCAGGTGTGGTCAATTATAGACAAGACAGCCATCGAAGCTCAGCTGTGATATCTGCGAGCGCTGCCTAAAAGTCGCTCGGCTCGATCATTCTGGCGGACGCAGCCCGAAGGTCGCCGGCTTGAGGCCGTATCGCAAGTCGAAATCGTCGTTCCGCTGGGTGCGTGCGGCCGACGGCTTTCGATAGTCCGAATCGCCGGCCTGCCGGCCCGGATCGACGACTTCCGCGAAAGGCATTGCCTGCTGTGATTTCGGCATGTTGCGCAGCCGTTCGACGATCGCCACTAGGTCGACCTCGTCGCCGGTTTCGGACGGCAAGGCATTCTCGCGTTTGGCGGTGCCTGGGATCAAATCCTCGGAGAGTTTTTCGAACTTCATCCGCATCGTCGTCGCCACGCCTTCTCCGAAGGCGATGGCCTCGCGCTGGCCCATGGAAGACAGGAACGCCAGCGTCGAGGCCGAGGAATCGGCGATCGCCGAGCGGATGATCGCCTGGTCCTGCTCGTTGGCGAGCCGCATGGCAAAGAACGTCGAGCACTGCGACAGGATGGTCGGGTCGAGTTCGCCCGGGCGCTGGGTGACGACGCCGAGATAACAGCCATATTTGCGGCCTTCCTTGGCGATGCGCGACAGCGCGTGCCGCGTAGGCGCGAAACCGAGGCGCGGATCGGCCGGCATATAGCGATGCGCTTCCTCGCACAGGAAGAGCAGCCGCAAGCGGCCTTCGCTCCACAATGCCAGGTCGAAGGCCAGCCGCGCCAGCACCGAGCAAACGGAATTGACCACCTCGGACGGCATGCCGGCCATTTCGAAGCAGGTCACCGGGCGGCCGTGATGCGGCACGCGGAAAATGTTGCCGATCGTCTCGTGGATGGTGTCCTCGATCAGGCGCGAGTTGAACATGAAACGGTAGCGCGGATCGGATGCCGCCGATTCGATACGTGCCTTCAGTGACTTGAGGGTCGGGCGATCGTTCTTGCTTTCCAGCAATCCCATGCGCTCGTCGACCAGCTTGATGAGGTCGGCAACGCGATAGGGCACCGGCGCGTCGGCGGTCAGCGCGTCGGTGCTGCGCCGTAGGTAGTTGCCGGAGTTCGGATTGCGGTAGAGGTTCTTGGCCGCGGGGATGAGATCGCGCAAGGCGTCGACCTCTTCCGGGACCGTCTCGCGGCCGCGAAACAGCACCTCGGCAAATTCCTCGAGCTTGAACATCCAGAAGGGCAGGTCGAGCGTCGTCGAATCGACCCTGACGCAATGTTCGGGCAACGATGCGGCGAACTCATTGTGTGGATCGAGGATGAGCACGCGCAGATCGGGCCGGGCGGCGATCGACTTGCGCAAGAGCAGCGACACGGCGGTCGATTTGCCGACCCCGGTGGTGCCGACAATGGCGAAATGGCGCGCCAGCGTATCGTCGATGGCGATATTGGCGTCGATGGCCTCGTCCTGCGACAGCGTGCCGATGGTCATCGAATGACGACCGGCGAGATCGTAGACGGCCTGCAGGTCGCGGCTGCGGATACGATGGGCAATGGCGCCGATATGCGGGTAGGTTGTGATACCACGGTCGAAGATCGGCTTCGCGCCGGGTTCGGCACCGTCGCGCACCTCGCCGATCAATTCGATGCTGACCTCGATCGGATTCTGGCCCTCGCTGCTCCAGACACGATCCGACTTGCCGATTTCATAGACAAGGCCGACGGTTCGTGATGTGCCGAGATTGATCGAGATCATCTTGCCGACGCTCCACAGGCCGGTGACCGTGCCTTCGATGTCGTCGGCATAGGCGCTGATGGTGGCGCGCGCGCCGTCGCATTGCACGACATTGCCCAGAATGCGCTTGTCGTTCTGCTCCGCCCTGCGGCGCTCCAGCAAAGTCGGTTCCCCAATGGAGGCTTCGCGTTCAACGAGCATGGACAGGCCGGTCCCCTTTTCCCAAGCGATGAGCCTAGGCGAACGGGGTTAAGGTGGGATGAGGCCGGATGGTTTAGCGGACATTAAGGAGTTTGCGAAAACTGGACGAAACGGTCGTTGCCTCGCAAAAAAATTTCGATATATTGGACTAATGGATGATATAGCGAACGATATATCCTCGACTATCGGCAGAAGGATACACACCGAAAGGGTGGCTCGCAGCTGGTCGCTGGCTGAATTGGCGGAGCGGTCCGATGTCTCGAAAGCCATGCTGAGCACGATCGAGCGCGGCATGACCAGCCCGACGGCGGCACTCCTCGTGCGCATTGCGGCCGCCTTCGGCATGACGCTGTCCGCATTGATCGCAAGGGCGGAATTGCAGGGCGGTGGCCTGCTTCGCGAAGGTGACCAGCCGCTGTGGCGCGATCCGGCTACGGGTTATGTGCGGCGGCATCTTTCGCCGGTCTCCGACATGCCGCTCGAACTGATCCGGGTCCAGTTGCCGGCCGGCGCCAAGGTAAGTTTCCCGGCGGCGTCCTATGCCTTCATCAGGCAACAGATATGGCTGATCTCCGGGCGCCTCGAATTCACCGAGGGCGACATCGTTCACAAGCTCGAAACCGGCGACTGCCTGGCGCTCGGCGCGCCATCAGATTGCGTCTTCCACGCTCCGGGGCCGGACGCCGCCGACTATCTGGTTGCGTTGGCCAGGCGCTGAGGTGAAGGCACGCCGTCCGAAACGCTCCGACAATGGTGGGCCGCCGCTCGACGACTATGACGGTCCGCCCTGGGGCAAGGGCGATCCCTATGTCTTTCTTGCCTGGCGGACCGCCCATGCCCAGGCATGGAAAGCGCCGAGCCGCGAGATCATGCTGATGCGGTTGGACAAGGCCGAGCAGCTGGGCCTGACCTATGAGGAATACACGCTCGAACTGCTGGAACGCGGGCGACATCTGCAAGAGGAAGACGCCGATCGCATCGCGGAAATCCGCCGGGCCAGGAAGCGGAAGCGGACCGGTCATTTCGACTGACGGGCGGCGAAGGGGAAACCACATGAGTTCGATCGAAATCAGGCCACTCAGCAATACTGACAGAACGCAAAAAATGCTGGCGGATCTGCTGATCGGGACAGTCGCTGCCGGCGGCTCGGTCAGCTTCATGCATCCGCTGGCGCCGGAGATGGCCGCGGCCTTCTGGAACAAGTCGCTTGATGCGGCCGCCAGAGGCGAAAGGGCGGTGCTTGGGGCCTGGAACGGCGAGGCTCTGGTCGGCACAGTCACCTTGCTGCTCGACTGCCCTCCCAACCAGCCGCACCGGGCCGAGATCGCCAAGCTGATGACCCGCCTCGATTCCCGCGGCAAGGGCATAGCAAGGCGCCTGATGGAGGCGGCGGAAGCCGTTGCCGTGGAGAAAGGCCGCACGTTGTTGGTCCTTGACACGGCAAAAGAGGAGGGGGCTTCCGGCTTCTATGAAAAGCTCGGCTTCACGCTGGCCGGCGAAATACCGGATTATGCGCTGAAGCCGCATGGCGGGCTCACAGCCACCCTCATCTACTGGAAACGCATTGGTTCAGCCTGATCCGACCCGTGCACATTCGCCGTTGACAGCGGCGTCAAACCAATTCTATTGTCCGCCACCATGAAAAAGGCACTCATTCTCGTAGGAAAGCGCATGGGCGAGGCGGTGTAACCGCCGGGCGATGACCTCCCATGCGCAAGACACAGGCTCCCTCGGGGGCCTTTTTTATTGCCCGAAACACGACTAAACGACGAGCAATCGCCAGATGGCGAACAGTACGGGACCAGACCGATGAGCAGTGGACAGAATGAGCGGCGCGACATGGCAAGAACTGAAATGCCAAGAACTGAAATGACCGGCGCCGAAATGGTGGTGCAGGCGCTGAGGGACAATGGCGTCAAGCATGTTTTCGGCTATCCGGGCGGCGCGGTTCTGCCAATCTACGATGAAATCTTCCAGCAGGACGAGGTCGAGCACATCCTCGTCCGCCACGAGCAGGGTGCGGGCCACGCGGCGGAAGGCTATGCGCGCTCGACCGGCAAGGCCGGCGTCATGCTGGTGACCTCGGGGCCGGGCGCCACCAACGCGGTGACGCCATTGCAGGACGCGCTGATGGACTCGATCCCGCTGGTCTGCCTGACCGGCCAGGTGCCGACTTCGCTGATCGGCTCGGATGCGTTCCAGGAGTGCGACACGGTCGGCATCACGCGACCCTGCACCAAGCACAACTGGCTGGTAAAGGACGTCAACGAGCTCGCGGCAACGATCCACGAGGCCTTCCATGTGGCAACGACAGGGCGCCCCGGTCCGGTCGTCGTCGACATTCCGAAGGACGTTCAGTTCGCCAAGGGTACCTATGTCCCGCCGCAGACGGCGCCGCGCACCAGCTACCAGCCGAAGGTCCAGGGCGACCTGGAAAGGATCAAGGCGGCGGTCGAGCTGATGGCCGGCGCCAGGAAGCCGATCATCTATTCAGGCGGCGGCGTCATCAATTCCGGCCCGGAGGCGAGCCATCTGCTGCGCGAGCTGGTCGACCTGACCGGCTTTCCCATCACCTCGACGCTGATGGGCCTCGGCGCCTATCCGGCGTCGGGCAAGAACTGGATGGGCATGCTCGGCATGCACGGCACGTATGAGGCGAACATGGCGATGCACGATTGCGACGTCATGCTCTGCATCGGCGCGCGCTTCGACGACCGCATCACCGGGCGGCTGACGGCGTTTTCGCCGAATTCGAAGAAGATCCACATCGACATTGACCCGTCGTCGATCAACAAGAACGTCCACACCGACGTGCCGATCATCGGCGATGTCGGGCGCGTGCTGGAGGATCTGGTGCGGCTGTGGCGGGCAACCGCCAAGGCCGACAAGAAAGCGCTTCACCCGTGGTGGGAGCAGATTGCCAAATGGCGCGCCCGCGATTCGCTCGCCTACAAGATGAACCCCGAGGTGATCATGCCGCAATATGCCGTCCAGCGGCTCTATGCGCTGACCAAGGACCTCGACACCTACATTACCACCGAGGTCGGCCAGCACCAGATGTGGGCGGCGCAGCACTATCATTTCGAGAAACCGAACCGCTGGATGACCTCCGGCGGACTGGGCACGATGGGCTACGGCCTGCCGGCGGCACTCGGTGTGCAGATCGCGCACCCGGATGCGCTGGTCATTGATATCGCCGGCGACGCTTCGGTGCAGATGACGATGCAGGAGATGAGCGCGGCGGTGCAGCACGAGGCGCCGATCAAGATCTTCATCCTCAACAACCAGTATATGGGCATGGTGCGGCAATGGCAGCAGCTGCTGCATGGCAACCGGCTGTCGCATTCCTACACCGAGGCGATGCCGGATTTCGTCAAGCTCGCCGAAGCCTATGGCGGCCACGGAATTCGCTGCGACAAGCCGGACGAGCTCGATGACGCCATCAAGGAGATGATCGCGGTTAAGAAGCCCGTCCTCTTCGACTGTCGCGTGGCGACGCTCGCCAACTGCTTCCCGATGATTCCGTCCGGCAAGGCGCATAACGAGATGCTGTTGCCTGACGAGGCGACCGACGAAGCTGTGGCCAACGCGATCGACGCCAAAGGCAGGGAACTGGTGTAGCCTGATTCGAGGAAGCTGTGCGGAAACAGCAGATTAGCGCAAAAGTTTGAAATCGAGATTCATGTCATGAACGCACAGCTTCAACCGACCGGCTCCGCCTATTTCATCGCCAAGGAGACGGAAAAACCAGAGAACCACACGCTTTCGGTCCTGGTTGACAATGAGCCGGGCGTGCTTGCCCGGGTCATCGGCCTGTTTTCCGGACGTGGCTACAACATCGAGAGCCTGACGGTCTCGGAAACCGAGCACGAAAAGCACCTGTCGCGCATCACCATCGTGACGTGCGGCACGCCGCACGTGCTGGAGCAGATCAAGCACCAGCTCGAGCGCATCGTGCCGGTGCACCGCGTCGTCGATCTCACCGTGCGGTCGCAGGAATTCGGACAGGAGCGGCCACTGGAGCGGGAACTCGCGCTGGTCAAGGTCGCCGGCACCGGCGAAGCCCGCGTCGAGGCGCTCCGGCTCGCCGATGCATTCCGCGCCAGCGTCATCGATGCCAACACCGAGCATTTCATCTTCGAGATCACCGGCAAGGGGTCCAAGCTCGATCAGTTCATCGCCATCATGAAACCGCTCGGGCTCGTCGAGATCTGCCGCACCGGGGTGGCGGCGATGAACCGCGGCCCGCAAGGGATGTAGTCATCCAGCTTGGCTCTATCTCGTCGCTTTGCCATCGATCGCATTGATTAGGGAAACGGCATGACATTCGACGCATTTTTCGCCTTGCTGGTTTATGCCTTCGTGACCTCGGTCACGCCGGGTCCTAACAATTTCATGCTTCTGGCCTCGGGTGTGAATTTCGGCTTGGTCAAGACCGTGCCACACATGCTCGGCATCGGCTTCGGCTTCCTCGTGCTGTTGCTTGCCGTAGGCTTCGGGCTTGGTGCCGTGTTGACGGCCTTTCCGGTGCTGCATACCGGGTTGAAGATCGCCGGCGGCCTTTACCTGCTTTATCTCGCCTGGAAGATCGCCATGTCGCGCTCGCTCGGCGGCGAAGGCGAGGCGAAGGGCCAGCCGATGCGCTTCATCGAGGCTGCGGCTTTCCAGTGGGTCAATCCCAAGGCCTGGGTGATGGCGATTACGGCCATGGCCGTCTATACCAACCCGGAACGCCCGTTTGTGTCCGTGGTGCTGATCGCGGCTGCGTTCGCCGTCGTCATGCTGCCGAGCATTTCAACCTGGGCCGGTTTCGGCATGGCGCTGCGCGGTTTTCTGGCAGATGCGGTGCGGCTCAAATGGTTCAACATCGCCATGGGCGTGATGCTGGCGGCGACGCTGTGGCCGATGCTGCGTTAGCTGCCGTTCTATTGTGCACTGCACATTAAATCTTCGTAATGACGGGTTTTGGCCCTTTTTCGCCTTCGGCATCCTCTATTATCTGGCAAAAGCGCGGCAATCGGCTGCGAGTTGAGCTAGACTACGGCCACCGGATAGCGGCGTGTCGGATCGAGAGGCCTTTTGTCGATGCGCGGAAAGATCGTATTTGCGGTGATCGCTGCAGCCTGCGTTGCCGCGGCGTGGCTCTATCTTTCGCCCAGCGCAATGAGCGATCTTCAGCACCTGCTGTCGGCGAAGCAGACGGCGGCGGACAAACCCGCTGCAGCGGCAAGTGCCGCGCGTTCGACTTCGGTGGTTGCCGCCACTGCCTCGACGGCCGATTTCCCGGTCCGGCGCTATGCCATCGGTTTCGTGTCCTCTCCTGCCGTGGTCAGCATCAACGCACGGGTCTCGAGCCAGATCGTCGCAATCGCGGTCAAGGACGGACAGATGGTGAAGGCAGGCGACCTTCTGTTCTCGCTGGACGATCGCTCGTTGAAGGCGCAATTGGCACGTGATCAGGCGACGCTCGCAAAAGATCAGGCGCTGCTTGCCAGCGCCACGGCCGATCTTCAGCGGGCCAAAAATCTTGTCGCCAGGCAGGCCGGCACACAGCAGACCTACGATCAGGCTGTCGCGGCGCAGAAATCCGCAGCGGCCACCGTCGACGCCGACAAGGCAACGATCGATGCGGACCAAATCCAACTTGGCTTCGCCACGATCAGGGCGCCGATCTCCGGCAGGCTTGGCGCGGTCAGCGTCGCCGTCGGTGATCTCGTCACCACCAGCAACGGCAGCAGCACGTCGACCCCGCTGGTGACGATCACGCAGGTCGACCCGTTGCAGGTGAATTTCAATCTCCCCGAAAGCGATCTTGCGTTACTGCACAAAGCGCTGGCCGCGCCGCAGCAAGGCGCGGTGACGCTGACCAAGGATGGCGACCCGAAGCCGATCGGCAGGGGAACGCTGGATTTCGTCGATTCCTCCGTCGATACCGCGTCCGGCACGATCGCAACGCGGGCCAGCGTGCCCAACCCCGATCTTTCGCTGTGGCCGGGCCAATATGTCAATGTCGTGCTCGATGCCGGCATTATGCCGCAAATGACGTCGGTTCCGACGGTTGCCGTCCAGCCCAGCCAGAAGGGACCGTTCGTCTATGTGATCAAGCCGGACAACACCGTTGAAATGCGGCCGGTGCAGGTCGCGCTGACAGAAGGCGCCAACACCGCGATCAGCCAAGGATTGAAAAGCGGCGAGCGTGTCGTCGTCGAAGGCCAGACCAAGCTGAAGAACGGTGCGGCGGTGCGCGAAGGCAAGGCTTCGACCGGCACCGGCGACCAGGCGGCTCCGAAGGTCGCCGAGGCTGACCGGACGGGCGGAACACAGCCATGATTTCCGAATTCTGCATCCGCAGGCCGGTCGCAACGCTGCTCATGTCGTTCGCTCTGGTTCTGGGCGGGCTATTTGCTTACAAATTCCTGCCGGTAGCGGCACTGCCAAGCGCGGAATTTCCGGTGGTCAACGTCTCGGCCTCGCTGCCCGGGGCCTCGCCGGAAACCATGGCGACCTCGGTGGCAACGCCGCTGATCAAGCAGTTTGCCACCATCGCCGGCATCGATTCGATTTCGACGACCAACTCGCTCGGCTCGACCTCGATCGCCATTCAGTTCGTGCTCAACCGCGACATAGACGACGCCGCCGCCGACGTGCAGGCGGCGATCGCACGCACGCAGCGACAATTGCCGCCGGAGATGACCAGCCCGCCGAGCTATCGCAAGGTCAATCCAGCCGACGCGCCGATCCTGCTGATGTCGCTGGTCAGCGACACCATTCCGCTGACCGATCTCGATGCCTTTGCCGAGAATGTGATTTCGCCATCGCTGTCGACGATCGATGGCGTTGCGCAGGTTTCGATTTACGGCCAGCAAAAATATGCCGTACGCGTCCAGATCGATCCGACGGCGCTCGCCGCTCGCCGCATCTCGATCGACCAGCTGCAGGCGGCCATTGCCTCGGCCAACAGCAACACGCCGCTCGGCGTGCTCAAGAACAACAAACAGCAGCTGACGATCACCGCGAACACGCAGCTGACCAACGCGGCGGGATTCTCCAACATCATCATCGCAACAAAGAACGGCCATCCGGTGCGGCTCGGCGAGGTGACCCGCGTCATCGATTCGGTCGAGACCACGACGACGGCAAGCTGGTACGACGGCACCCGCGCCATCATCATGGCGGTGCAGCGTCAGCCGGACGCCAATACCGTCGATGTCGTCGACCGCGTCAAGGCGATGCTGCCTTCCTTCGAGGGTCAGATGCCGGCGGCGGCGAGCATCCAGTTGCTCAACGACCGCTCGACGTCGATCCGCGAGGCGGTGGATGACGTGCAGTTCACGCTGCTGCTCACCATCGCGCTGGTAGTGATGGTGATCTTCCTGTTCCTGCGCCGGGTGACGGCGACGGTCATCCCCGCCGTGGCGGTGCCAATTTCGCTCATTGCCACGCTGGGTGTGATGTACCTGTTCGGCTTTTCCATCGACAACGTCTCATTGATGGGGCTGACGCTGGCGGTCGGCCTTGTCGTCGACGATGCCATCGTCATGCTGGAAAATATTTTCCGCCATATGGAGGAGGACGGGCTCTCGGCCCTCGAGGCGTCGCTCAAGGGGGCGCGCGAGATCGGCTTCACCATCATCTCGATCTCGATCTCGCTGGTCGCCGTGTTCATTCCAGTGCTTTTGATGGGCGGCGTGATCGGGCGCATCTTCAACGAATTCGCGGTGGTGGTGACGGTCGCCATCCTGGCGTCGATGTTCGTCTCGCTGACGCTGACACCGATGCTGTGCTCGCGGCTGCTGTCATTATCGAAAGCCGAGCAGAAAGCAGCGCATGGCGGGGACCACAGACAAAACGCCTTCATACGGGGCTATGACAGGCTGCTGACATTCTGCCTGCACCACAATTTCCTTGTCTTCCTTGTCTTCCTCGTGACCGCCGGGCTGTCGGTTTGGCTGATCCAGATCTCGCCGAAGGGCTTTTTCCCGCAGGAGGATATCGGCCAGGTCTCAGTGACGACCATTGCGCGCCAGGATATTTCGTTTGACGCCATGGTGAAGCTGCAGGGGCAAGTGGCGGATGTCTTCACCCATTCGCCCTACGTCGCGCATGTCGGCTGGTCGGCGGGCAGTGGAAGCAATGCGCTCAACCAGGGCCAGCTGTTTGTGCAGCTGAAAGACAAGGACCAGCGACCGAACATCGACAAGGTGCTTTCGGACCTGCGGCGCCAACTTGCCAACGTGCCCGGCATCGAAACCTACATGCAGCCGGTGCAGAACCTGCGGCTCGGCGCGCGTTCTTCGGCGAGTGCCTACCAGCTTGCCGTGCAGGGCCTCGATACCCGCCTGACGAACGTCTGGGCGCAGAAGCTGACGGACGCGATGGCTGCCGACCATGCCGCCTTCACCGACGTCACCAATGACCTGCAGAACAATGCGCTTCAGGCGACGCTGGTGATCGACCGCGACAAGGCGGCGACGCTCGGCGTCGATACCGACACGCTGCGTTCCAGCCTTTATGGCGGTTTCGGCACCCAGCAGGTGTCGACCATCTTCGGCTCGGCCGACAGCTACGACGTGATCATGGAACTCGACCCGAAGATCGAGTGGTCGCCCGAGCGGATGCTGGCCATCAAGGTGAGAACGGCGAGCGGCAGCCTGGTGCCGCTCGGCGCGTTCGCCCGCGTCGATCGGACCGCTGGTGCGCTGACCGTCAACCAACTCGGCCAGCTTCCGGCTGTGACCATCTCCTACAATCTGCCGCAGGGCGTAGCCCTCGGCGACAGCGTGAGCCACATCAATGCGCTGAAGGAAAAGATCGGCATGCCGCCGACGATCTCGACCACGTTCTCGGGCACGGCGAAGACCTTCCAGGATTCGCTTTCCAACCAGGGACTGCTGATCGGCGGCGCGATCCTCACCATCTATATCGTTCTCGGCATGCTCTATGAGAGCTTCATCCATCCGCTTACCATCCTGACCGGGCTTCCCTCGGCGGTGCTTGGCGCGCTGGTGGCACTGCGGCTGGCGGGGATGGACCTGTCGGTGATCGCGGTGATCGGCATCCTGATGCTGATCGGCATCGTCAAGAAGAACGGCATCATGATGATCGACGTGGCGCTCGAGCTTAGGCGCGAGGGGATGTCGCCTGTCGAATCCATCCACAAGGCCTGCCTGATGCGCTTCCGGCCGATCATGATGACCACGCTTGCCGCGCTGATGGGTACCATCCCGATCGCGCTCGGCACCGGCGCCAGTGCGGAACTGCGCCAGCCTCTCGGCGTGGCGGTGGTCGGCGGTCTGGTCGCCTCGCAGGCACTGACGCTGTTCGTCACGCCCGTCATCTACGTCTACATGGAGCATTTTTCCGGCTGGCTGGTCAGGCTGTGGGCGCGGCGCCGGGGCGAGCCGAAGCCGGTCGAAGCGGTCGACCAGCCGTCACTGTTCGACGAGGAGGAAGAACCAGTGCCGCAAAAGGCGGCAGCCGAATAGCGCTGGCCCAAGCCGTGGTGCTTGCGGCCGGGGGTCCGCGATCGTAATTTGACGCCATGCCGCATAATCACCACCATGACAACGAGCTTGATCCTTTTGCGGCGCGCGTGCGCGCGCTGGAGACGATTCTCACCCGCAAAGGCCTGATCGATCCGGCGGCGATTGATGCCATTGTCGACACCTACGAGACCAAGATCGGGCCGCGCAATGGCGCAAAGGTGGTGGCGAAAGCCTGGGTTGATCCCGCCTTTGCCGCATGGCTGAAGCGTGATGCGACGGCGGCAATCGAATCGCTCGGCTACACCGGCCGGCAAGGCGAGCACATGCAGGCGGTCTTCAACACGGCCGAAACGCACAACCTCGTCGTCTGCACGCTATGCTCCTGCTATCCGTGGTCGGTGCTCGGCCTGCCGCCGGTCTGGTACAAGGCGCCGCCCTATCGTTCGCGCGCAGTGATCGATCCGCGCGGCGTGCTCGAGGAATTCGGGCTGATCTTGCCGGCGACGACAACAATCCGGGTGTGGGATTCGACCGCCGAGCTGCGCTATCTGGTGGTGCCTATGCAGCCAAGGGGCACCGAGGGCTGGGATGAGGCACGGCTCGCCGATCTGGTGACGCGCGATGCGATGATCGGCACCGCGTTGGCGCGGGAGTCGGCATGAACGGGCCGCAGGATCTCGGCGGCCAGATGGGTTTCGGGCCGGTCGCGCCAGAACCGGACGAACCCTATTTCCATGCCGATTGGGAGAGGCGGGCGCTGGGCGTGACGTTGTGCGCCGGCGCCATGGGCGCTTGGAACATCGACGAGAGCCGGCACGCGCGGGAATCGCTGCATCCAGCGGATTATTATGCCTCCAGCTACTACCAGATATGGATCAAGGCGCTGGAGGTTCTGCTCAAACGCCATGGTTTCGTCGGCGACCGCGACCTGGCCACGGGCGACGCAGTCGACCCGGCAGCGACACCCAAACGGGTGCTGAAGGCTAAAGATGTTCCGGCGGTGCTGGCCAAGGGCGGGCCTTGCGACCGGCCGGTCGCTACGCCGGCGCGGTTCAAGGCGGGCGACACTGTGCGTACGAAGAATTTCCATCCGATGGGCCACACCAGGCTCCCGCGCTATGCACGCGGCAAGCAAGGTGTCGTCGAGGCTGTGCGCGGCGGCTTTGTTTTTCCCGACACAAACGCGCACGGCCAGGGTGAAAACCCGCAATGGGTCTATACGGTGGCCTTCACCGGCAGCGAAATCTGGGGCGAGGGCGCCGACCCGACACTTGTCGTTTCGATCGATGCCTGGGAGAACTACCTTGAGCCGGCGTGAGACGAGCTCAATCGCCGCTATGCCACCAGCCGGTGTCGAGGCGCCTGTGTTTGCCAAGCCGTGGCAAGCAGAGGCCTTTGCCATGACGGTAGCACTGCACGATAATGGGTTGTTTTCGTGGAGCGAATGGGCGGATGCTTTGTCGGCAGAGGTGAAGCGGCCGGGCGCCGCGCGCGACGGTCACGATTACTACGAGCACTGGCTGGCGGCGCTGGAAAAGCTGCTGTCGGCCAAAGCCATTGCCGGCAAGAACGACGTCGACAGCCTTGCCGCTGCCTGGGCACGCGCCGCGCACGCAACGCCGCATGGCAAGCCGATCCTGCTGGAGAACGATCCACAGCGGGCTCGGTAAGCTGCGGTCGCCTGGTTTGTTCTCTTTACGTTCCGGTTCGTCACTGATAATCCTGTCGCAGCGGCGCAGTTGCCGGCGGTGATATTGATGGTGATGGCACTCACCTTGTCTTTCCCTCGCGAATCCGGTCTGTCGCGCTGATGGAATTCTCTCCTCAACAGGACGAGGCGCTGATGGCAGTGGCCGGCTGGCTGAAAGCCGGCAAGCCGCAGCTGTTCCGGCTGTTCGGCTATGCCGGCACCGGCAAGACGACGCTGGCGCGCTATTTCGCCGAGCATGTCGACGGCCAGGTGCAGTTCGCCGCGTTTACCGGCAAGGCGGCGCAGGTGCTGCGTTCCAAGGGCGCGGTCAATGCCCGTACCATCCATTCGCTGATCTACCGGCCGAAAGGCGAGGAATCGGTAGCGGACGAGGTGACCGGCAAAACCTCGATGTCCCCGACCTTTTCGCTCAACCGGCAGAGCCCGATCTCGCGAGCCAAGCTCGTCGTCATCGACGAATGCTCGATGGTCGACGAGCAGCTTGGCCGTGACCTGATGAGCTTCGGCACGCCGATCCTGGTGCTTGGCGATCCCGGCCAGTTGCCGCCGATCTCCGGCGGCGGCTTCTTCACCGACCACGAGCCGGACATTCTGCTCACCGAAATCCACCGCCAGGCGCGCGACAACCCGATCATCAGGCTGGCGCTCGACGTGCGCGAGGGCCGCGAGTTCATGCGCGGCGACTATGGCGCGGCGCAAGTGATCGGCAAGGAAGACGTCACCCAGGAACTGGTGCTGAAGGCGGACCAGGTGCTGGTCGGTACCAACCGCACGCGCCGCCGCTATAACCAGCGGCTGCGCGAGCTGAAGGGGTTCAACGCCGATTATCCGCAAGCCGGCGACAAGCTGGTCTGCCTGCGCAACGATCCGGCCAAGGGACTGCTCAACGGCTCGCTGTGGAAGGTGATGACCTCGTCGCGCGAGACGGTCAAGCCCGGCATCAATCTTCTGGTTTCGCCGGAGGAAGACGACCCGGATCGCGGCGTCGCCAAGATCAAGCTGCTCAAGGCGGCGTTCGAAGATCCGGACGCCGACATTCCCTGGCAGCAGAAGAAGCGTTTCGACGATTTCGACTATGGCTACGCGCTGACCGTGCACAAGGCGCAGGGGTCGCAGTGGAACGAGATCGTGCTTTTCGACGAAAGCTGGGCGTTCAAGGAAACCCGGCAGCGTTGGCTCTACACCGCTATCACGCGCGCGGCCGAACGGCTGACGATCGTCCGATAGGCCGCATCAGCGCTGGGCGATCGGGTTGGCGCCAAGCCATTGCCAAGCGGCGGCCTCGTCCTTGGCCTCGAAATGCCGGAGTTCGATAGGCACAGAGGTAGGCAGAAAGGCTCTTGCCTCGGCTATCCAGTTCGGCTCACCGACCGCGGCGCAGCGGCTGATATGCTCCACTGCATGAGCTATGCCCTGTTCGATCGTCTCGTCCGACACGTCGGTCCAGTCGACACCCTCATGATCGATCAGGCGCACCAGCACGTCGATTTTCGAGTGCAGCGCGTAGGCCGCTTCCAGCAATCCGAACAGGTTTTCGGCGTCGGCCGCTGCGACATGGCCGACGACATCGATGGCGAGGAGGTCTTCGCGATCGGTATCGATGCGGCGGACCGCCGGCACGGCATCGAGAAAATTCAACAGGCAACTCCTTGCGCTCGATTTTCTTCGTTCACCTTGGAACACCTGAAACCCTCTGTCTGTTCCGCTTAAAGGCGGTATAGATGCGCGCCGAGATCAGCCTGGAACCGTGCAAATGCCTGCAAAGCTTTCCGTCAACCTCAACGCCATCGCCATGCTGCGCAACCGCCGGGACCTGCCGTGGCCAAGCGTGACCGGGCTCGGACGCATCGCCCTTGCCGCCGGCGCGCATGGGCTGACGGTGCACCCGCGACCCGACGAGCGGCACACCAGGCATTCCGATCTGCCGCAGATCAGGGCGCTGATCGACGACGAGTTCCCGAATGCGGAATTCAACATCGAGGGCTATCCGACCGAGGAGTTCCTGGCGCTTGTCGAAAGGCATCAGCCCGAGCAGGTGACGCTGGTGCCTGACGACCCGGCGCAAGCGACTTCCGATCATGGCTGGAACTTCGCCGCCGAGGCTGCGTTCCTGACACCGGTTGTCAAGCGCCTGAAGAAGGGAGGCTTTCGCGTGTCGCTGTTTTCCGATCCTGACCCCGATGGCGTGAAAGCCGCTCGCGACACCGGCGCCGACCGGATCGAACTCTATACGGGTCCATACGGCAGCTATCATTCCGATTCGGCAAAAGCGGCGGAGGAATTGGAGAAATTGGGAAAGACGGCGGATGCCGCACTGGCCGCAGGGCTCCAGGTCAATGCCGGGCACGACCTTGTGGTGAGCAATTTGCCGGCACTGGCCAGGCGCATCCCGGCATTGGCCGAAGTGTCGATCGGGCATGGGTTGACAGCCGATGCGTTGGAGTATGGCATGGCCGGAACGGTCAGGCGGTTTCTGAAGGCTTGTGGCTGGTAGAGAGAGGCGAGCCGATAGCCCTGCGTCCCCGGCATGGCAGCGCGCCCTTTCCATCCCCGCAGCATAAAGCACCGAACGTCTATGGGAGTGTCGTCCATGGCCCTTGCCAACGCTGGTAGCGAGGCAGAACCCATCGAGCAATCCAGCCACTCCACCGTCGAGCAGCACAGCACCAAGGTGCTGATGCTGGGCGCGTTGGGCGTGGTTTACGGCGATATCGGCACCAGCCCAATTTACGCATTTCGGGAAGCACTGCACGCGTCGTCGGGACCGGTAGCGCGCAACGACGTCCTCGGCGTGCTGTCGCTTATCGTCTGGGCGCTGACGATCATCGTCACGATAAAATACGTCGCTTTCGTCCTCAGAGCCGACAACAAGGGCGAGGGCGGCACGCTGTCGCTGATGTCGCTTGCGCGTAGTGCTTATCCAAAGGGAGCCCCGTTCATTCTGGGGATCGGACTTTGCGGCGCGGCGCTTTTTTTCGGCGACGCGATAATAACGCCCGCCATCTCCGTGCTTTCGGCTGTCGAGGGCCTGGAAGTGATGGCTCCGACGCTCGAAACCTTTGTCGTTCCGATCACTCTTGTCATCCTGGCAATGCTCTTTGCCGTGCAACGGTTCGGCACCGGCAGGGTGGCGGCCGTGTTCGGGCCGGTGACGGCAGCGTGGTTCCTGGCCATCGGCGCCGCCGGGGTCTACCATCTGCTTGACGATCCGTCGGTCCTGCTGGCGGTCAATCCCTATTACGCGGTCGCTTATCTGGCCAATACGCCCACCGGCGCTTTCGTCACAGTCGGGGCGGTGTTCCTGGCGGTCACCGGGGCCGAAGCCCTCTATGTCGATCTCGGCCATTTCGGGCGCAGGCCGATCGTGCTGGCATGGTTTGCTGTCGTGTTTCCTTGTTTGCTCCTCAACTATTTCGGACAAGGCGCGTTCGTTCTTGCCAACGGCGGCAAACCCACCAATCCATTCTTCCAGATGCTGCCGGATTGGGCGCTAATGCCCATGGTTGGGCTGGCCACGGCAGCGACGGTGATCGCCAGTCAGGCGGTGATCTCCGGCGCTTTCTCACTGACCCGTCAGGCGGTGCAGCTCAATCTGCTGCCACGTATCGAGGTGCAGCATACTTCCGAGATGCAGTCCGGCCAGATCTACATGCCGCGGGTCAATCTTGTGGTCGCGCTGGGCGTGATGTTGCTGGTGGTCGGCTTTGGCAGTTCGAGTTCGCTGGCTTCCGCCTATGGCATTTCGGTGACTGGCGAAATGCTTATGACGACCATCCTGCTGTTCGTGGTGATGCGGTTCCGGTGGAAATGGCAGCTTGCACTGGCGGCCGCGCTCACACTGCTGTTCGGCACGATCGATACCGGATTTTTCCTCGCAAACGTCGTCAAGATCCTCGAAGGTGGGTGGGTGTCGATCACGGTCGCCTGCGGCATGGGGCTGATCATGTCCACATGGATCCGCGGCACCCGCTATTTGTTCGACAAGACCCGCCGGAACGAGATCCCGCTGGATTTCCTTGCCGGCAATCTGCTGAAGAAGAAGCCACATCTGGTGTCGGGCACCGCGGTGTTCCTGACCAGCGATCCGTTGAGCGCACCGACGGCACTGATGCACAGCCTCAAGCACTACAAGGTGCTGCATGAGCAGAACGTCATCCTTTCGGTTGTGACGGCGCCGCAGCCGCTCGTGCCCGACAGCGAGCGGGTGAAGATGGAGACCGTCAACGAGCTGTTCATGCGGGTGACGCTGACCTTCGGCTACATGGAGCAGCCCAACATCCCGCGTGCGCTGGCGATCTGCCGCAAGCAGGGCTGGAAGTTCGACATCATGACGACCTCCTTCTTCCTGTCGCGGCGCTCGCTCAAGGCGTCGCCCAATTCCGGCATGCCGGTCTGGCAGGACAAGCTGTTCATCGGGCTGGCGCGCTCGGCGGCCGATGCAACGGAATATTTCCAGATCCCGACCGGACGCGTCGTCGAGATCGGGACGCAGGTGGCTATTTAAAACGTGTCCGTTGCGACATTCCAGGTAGTCTGCCGATGGGACCGAGTCTGCCAAGTCGTGGAGGACTCGCAATATCGGGACGGAGCCATTACGTGACGGCACTTGATATTGCAGCGCAGCAAGCGTAGAGCACCGCGCGCTTATCGGAGTGTCGTCCATGGCCCTTACCAATGCTGGTAACGAGGCAGAACCTGTCGAACAATCCAGCCATTCTGAGGTCGAGCAGCACAGCACCAAGGTGCTGATGCTGGGCGCGCTCGGCGTGGTTTACGGCGATATCGGGACCAGCCCGATCTATGCATTCCGAGAGGCGTTGCATGCATCAGCCGGTGGCAATGTCGCCAACCGTGGCGACATCCTGGGCGTACTCTCGCTGATCATCTGGTCGCTGACGATCACCGTCACCATCAAATACATCATGTTCGTGCTCCGTGCCGACAATCGAGGCGAAGGCGGGGTGCTGTCGCTGATGGCGCTGGCGCGCAACAGTTTTCCGACGCGCTCGGCGGTGATCCTCGGCATCGGCATCGTCGGCGCGGCGCTTTTTTTCGGCGACGCGGTCATTACGCCGGCGATCTCGGTCCTATCAGCGGTCGAAGGCATGAATGTCGTCACGCCGACATTTCAGCCCTATGTGGTGCCGCTGACACTGGCCATCCTGGCGATCCTGTTTGCGGTACAGCGGTTCGGCACCGGCGGCGTAGGATTGGTGTTCGGGCCAGTCACGGCGCTATGGTTCCTGGCCATCGGCCTTTCCGGCATTAACCACATCATCGCCGATCCGGAAATCCTGCTGGCGATCAGCCCGCATTACATCGTGTCATTCCTGGTCAACTCGCCCGACGTCGCCTTCGTCACGGTTGGTGCGGTCTTCCTCGCCGTCACCGGCGCCGAGGCGCTCTATGCCGATCTCGGCCATTTCGGCCGCAAGCCGATCGTCCTCGCCTGGCTGGCAATCGTGTTCCCTTGTCTATTGCTCAACTATGTCGGGCAAGGCGCCTTCGTGCTGGCAAATGGCGGCGTTGTCGGCCATCCCTTCTTTGAGATGAACCAGGGCTGGACGCTTATTCCGATGGTCGTGCTGGCGACGGCGGCGACCGTCATCGCCAGCCAGGCGGTGATCTCCGGCGCTTTCTCGCTGACCAGGCAGGCGGTGCAGCTCAACATGCTGCCGCGTTTCGTCATCCAGCACACGTCGGAAAAACAGTCGGGCCAGATCTATCTGCCGCGCATCAACCTGATGCTGGCGCTGGTCGTGATGTTGCTGGTGGTCGGCTTCGGCGAATCCAGCCGCCTGGCCTCGGCCTACGGTATTTCGGTGACCGGCAACATGCTGGTGACGAATGTGCTGCTTTTTGTTGTGATGACGCGCATCTGGAAATGGCCGCTTGGCGTCGCGATCGCCTTGATGGCCGTGTTCGCCTTCGTCGATACCGGCTTCTTTGCTGCCAACATAGTCAAGGTGTTTGAAGGTGGCTGGGCATCGCTTGCCATCGCCGCAGTTATCGTGATGACTATGTGGACCTGGATCCGCGGTAGCCGCTATTTGTTCGACAAGACCCGCCGGAACGAGATCCCGCTCGATTTCCTCGCCGGCAATCTGCTGAAGAAGAAGCCGCATCTGGTGTCGGGCACCGCGGTGTTCCTGACCAGCGATCCGCTGAGCGCGCCGACGGCACTGATGCACAGCCTCAAGCACTACAAGGTGCTGCATGAGCAGAACGTCATCCTTTCGGTTGTGACGGCGCCGCAGCCGGTCGTGCCCGACAGCGAGCGGGTGAAGATGGAGACCGTCAACGAGCTGTTCATGCGGGTGACGCTGACCTTCGGCTACATGGAGCAGCCCAACATCCCGCGTGCGCTGGCGATCTGCCGCAAGCAGGGCTGGAAGTTCGACATCATGACGACCTCCTTCTTCCTGTCGCGGCGCTCGCTCAAGGCCTCGCCCAATTCCGGCATGCCGGTCTGGCAGGACAAGCTGTTCATCGGGCTGGCGCGCTCGGCGGCCGATGCAACGGAATATTTCCAGATCCCGACCGGACGGGTGGTCGAGATCGGGACGCAGGTGGCTATCTGAACAAATGGCCGTGCCCTTCGAAGGGCACGGCCATTTGTCAGGCTCAGCTCACCAGAGCCGCCTTGTTTGCCTCAAGAAATTGCTTCAGCGGCCGCGGCTTCCTGCCGGACAGCGTCTCGACCGCGTCGGTCACCATGCTGATGCGGCCGGAGCGGGTGTTGGTGTCGAAGGAAACGATGACCGGGGCGAAACCTTCGGGAACGCCGGCTGCCTTCAATCCCCCGGTGAGCGCTTCGTCCGAAAGCTGGACGACCTCGATCGGCTTGCCGGTAACTTCGGTGACGAGGGCCGCGATTTCAGCGACCGTATAGGCCTGCGGACCCGTCAGCGTGTATGTCGTGCTTTCGGTTGCCCCCGATGCGAGACCGGCGGCGATTGCCGCGGCCATATCGTCGCGCGCGCCATGGGCAATACGGCCGTCTCCGGCGGATGTGTACCACTGCCCCGAGGCGATGGCGTGCGGCAGCGCCATGAACAGGTTCTCCTGGTACCAGCCGTTGCGGAAGATGGTGTAGGGAATGCCGCTCGCCTTGATCGCCTGCTCGGTGCCGTGGTGATCGGGCGCAAACAGCACCGGCGATCCTGGCTCCGGATTGGGCATCGATGTGTAGAGCAGATGCGAAACGCCGGCGCTTTTTGCGGCCACGACCGCGGTCTCATGTTGCTTCAGGCGCTTGCCCGGAAGGGCAAGCTCGTTTGTCGAAATGATCAGAACTCTGTCCGCGCCGGTAAATGCACTGGCCAACGATGCGGTGTCGTCGAAGTCGGCCGCCCTGAGAGTGACGCCGCGCGCTGCCAGATCGGCCAGATTTTCCGGATTGCGGGTGGCGGCGATGATGCGCTGAGGGGAGATCTTGAGCGTGTCAAGCAGATGATTGATGACGCCGCGGCCAAGCTGGCCGGAGGCGCCGGTGACAAGAAGGGTGTCGGTCATGAAGGATCCTGACGTTGCGCCGGAGCGGCGGGTGCATATGTTAGTCTCAAAAAGAGACCAGCACTAAAATAGGAATTGACCCATCCTCGTAAAGAAGGCAGTTTTGCGGGAGGTAGGCACACCCAGGGAACCAGCCATGGACGGCAAGATCGTCAATCTGAGATCGAAGCTCGAGATCTACAAAGCAGGCAGCGGTGGCGGAAACCTTGCGGATTGTCCGGTTCGCGACGTGATCCAGGGGATCAGCAACAAATGGAGTTCGCTGCTGATGGAAGCCTTGGCCGAGAAGCCGTACCGCTTCGGCGAGTTGCGGCGCCTCGTGCCCGATATTTCGCAGCGCATGCTCACCCAGACGTTGCACGATCTTCAGCGCGACGGCTATGTCCATCGCCAAGTGTTTCCGACCAAACCGCCGAGCGTCGAATACAGCCTCACCGATCTCGGGCGCTCGATGTTTGGACCCTTGCATCAGCTGATCCAATGGGCCGAGCTCAATCACAGCGCTGTACGCGAGGCGCGGAAGGTTTTCGATGCTGCCGAAGGCTGAGCCTCCAGGCCGAGACGGCGGCTTGATTTAGCGACAGCGCTGAAGGATTGTCCGGCCTGGGTTGGGCGGGCAGATGGGCAATTCTCTGGACATCGCGATTGCCGGCGCCGGGCCGGCTGGACTTGCCGCCGCGCTCTATCTCAAGCGCGCCGGACATAGGGTCACGATCTTCGAGCGCTTCGACCAGCCAAAACCGGTCGGGTCCGGGCTGATCCTGCAGCCGACCGGGCTGACGGTGCTTGCCGATCTCGGCCTGCTCGAAGACATTCTGGCGCTGGGCTGCCGCATAGACCGCCTGCATGGTGCAGATGCCAAGACCGGCCGCACAGTGCTCGACGTCCGCTACGATGCCTGGCGTGGCGGCCGTTTCGGGCTGGCGGTACATCGCGCGGCTCTGTTCGGCGTGCTTTTCCGCGCCGCCCGGCGCCAAGCGATCCACATCGAGACAGGTATCGAGCTTGAGACGCTGGAAACCGGCGAACGGGCAACATTGATCTGCGGCAACGGACGACGGATGGGGTCGTTCGACCTAGTAGTGGATGCCAGCGGTTCACGCTCCAAACTGCGGCGGTGCGTGAACAATCCGGGCGAACCGCGATCGCTCGCCTATGGCGCTTTCTGGGCATCGCTTGGCTGGCGCGGCGAGGGTTTCGACGAGCACGCGCTGCTGCAGCGCTACGACAGGGCAAGCGTGATGATCGGCGTGCTGCCAATCGGCCGGCCCGAGCCGGATGCCCAGAAGATGGCGGCATTCTTCTGGAGCCTCAAGCCGGCGGATGCCGAGTACGTCTGGGCGGCAGGTCTCGAGGCATGGAAGGCGAGATTGGTCGGGCTGTGGCCTGAATGCACGGCCTTCATCGACCAGATCGACAGTTTCGAGCAGCTTTCGCTGGCGCGTTATGGCCATCACACGATGAGGACGCCAGCCGGACGGCGATTGGCTGTTATCGGCGATGCGGCCCATTCAGCGAGCCCGCAGCTCGGCCAGGGCGCGAACATGGCGCTGCTCGATGCAGCCGCGCTCAACTACGCACTCATAGGAACGGACCGTATCGATACTGCACTGGAGGCCTATGTCCGGACGCGGCGATGGCATGTGCGGGCCTTCCAGGCGCTGTCGCTGGTGCTGACGCCGTTTTATCAGTCGGATTCGATTGTGATGCCGTTCGTCCGCGACAGGCTGGTGGCGACGCTGGCAAAAGTCCCGCCGGCGCCGCAGTTTCTTGCTTCCATGGTTACAGGAACGGTGATCAATCCATTCAAGCCGATAGGGCTTGCGGAAGCGCTATGGCCGGATCGCCTTGGCGGATGATTTCCGAAAGGTGCGAACCCTTAGCCTGCAAGAATGCATGGAGGCGTTGCGGATAGTCGGGAGCGACCGCGCCCTTCACGGATGGGCGTATGCGCAACGCCTCGCGCCATACCTGGACATGCGGCTTTCCGTCCAGGATGCCGAAATCGCCGATCCGGTCGAAGACGTCGAAATAGCGGAAAATCGGGCCGTAGACCGCGTCGACCAGTGAAAAGCGCTCGCCGTCGAAGCATGGCCCAGCCGCGCCATTGGCCCGTTCCACTTCTAGGCGATCGAACATTGCCGATAGCGTCTCGCTTTCAGCGAGCAGCGCGGCTTCCGTAGGCGCTGAATAGAAGCGGCCGATGGCATTGAGGATTGCCGAGCCGAACTCGATCCAGGCGCGATGCCGGGCACGGGCATAGGGGTCGGTGGGATGCAGTGGATTGGGCTGGGTTTCCTCGAGGAATTCGAGGATGACCGCCGATTCGAAGATCACCGTTTCCTGGCCGTCATGCTCAACGCGAAGCAGCGGCACCTTGCCGAGCGGTGATATCGCCTTGAACCAGGCAGGCTTGTTGGCGAGATCGACCGTGATGCGTTCGAACGGCACGCCCTTTTCGCGAAGTGAAATCGCCGCGCGCTGCACATAGGGACAAAGATGGTGGCTGACGAGGATGAGCTTACCGGTCATCTCACTCTCCCCAGACATAGTTCAAGGCGCCGTCCTCGATGCGGGTGGAGAGGAACATCAGGCGGGAGCCCTTCGGCGCCGGGCCTTCGAGGCGATCACCGTTCGCCATGTCGAACGAGGCGCCGTGCCACTGGCAGACGAGCTTGCCGTCCTTGCAGTCGAGCGGACCACCGAAATGCAGGCAGACGTTGGCGGCAGCGCGGATACGCTCGCCGCTGCGGTAGACATGGACCTCGCGGCCGAAGAACGGAGCGATCAGGCTGCCTGTTTCCGGAACGTCGGCGATCCTGCAGATTTCATACTTCATCGGAATTTGCCTCTCGTGATTGATGCGACTGCATCTATATAGATGCATTTGCATCGATCGTCAAGCTTGATGCAATTGCATCTATCCCCTACGATGCAATCATGACCGGGATTCCTACACCTCCAGCAATCAAAGCCTGGGCCCGCCTGATGCGGGTTTCGCGCCAGTTGTTGGAAAGAGCCGAGGACGCGCTGAAGGACAGTGGCCTGCCGCCGCTTGCCTGGTACGACGTCCTGCATGAGCTTGCCGAGGCGGGCGAGGGTGGATTGCGGCCATTCCAACTCACCGAGCGCACCCTGTTTGCGCAGTATAACATCTCCCGGCTGCTGGCGCGGCTGGAAGCCGACGGGCTGGTCGAGAAGCTTCCCGTTGCCGATGACGGCCGCGGGCAAACCGTTCGTGTCACCGACAAGGGGCGCGAGACGCGTCGCCGCATGTGGGCTGTCTACGGCCGCTCGATCGCGGAGTTGGTCGGCTCCCGGCTTTCCAATGATGAGCTCGATGCGCTGTCAGCTCTGCTTGGGCGCCTGCGAGTTCCGCCCGCCCTGGAGTGACACGCCTTCATGGCGAAGATGCGCCGATTGGCGAGGTCAGGCACTGCCCCAGAGGAATGCCAATGTCGCCAGAACGCCAAGCCCGACGCGGACCATATGCAGATTGCCCCATTTGACGATCAATGTCCGAGCTTCAGGATTGATGGTGTTCGCGTCCATCGCCTCCAGCAACCTATTTGCCGGCATCATCACCAGCAGCGTCCATGGCCAAGGCAGGATGATCAGCACGGCGCCGGCCAGATAAGCGAAATTGTCTGTCAGCCACCACGCGACGAGGCCTAGAATACAGGCGATGACGGCGATCGAGGCCTGCATGGCGGCGCCGCGCTTGTAGGAAGGCTGCCATTCCTGCAGCAATGCTTTGTCCTCGAGGCGAAGCCGCGCCGGCTGTTCGGCTACGCTGACGTAGATAGCCGCGCCTGCGAACACTGCGGTAATGGTCAAGGCAAGCAATCCGGCGAGCATGATCCGTGTCTCCCGTGATGCCCCGCATGGAGCAAGCTACAGAAATAAAGACTTGCGCCGGGTCGGGCAATACGCCATAAGGTCGAACCGTAACGTACGGTACGCTATCGAGCTCCCATATGAACTGCGAGCGAGTTCGCCTCCTGAGGAAAGACTGTGTTGCACGCTGTGACCGACATCGACACCAGCGAGACGCTGACGGAGCGGCAGAAAGCCGTGCTCGACGCTGCCCTTCGCCTGCTGGTCGAAGAGGGCGATCAGTTGACCATGACCGCAGTGGCGCGGCGGGCGAGCTGCTCTAAGGAGACGCTCTACAAATGGTTCGGCGATCGCGACGGGCTGTTGACGGCAACGGTGCAATGGCAGGCGTCCAAGGTGCGGGTAGTGCCGGTTGATCGCAAGGGGCTCGACCTTGCTTCGCTGACGGCGAGCCTCGAACGCTTCGCTTCGGACTGGCTCAAGGTAATTTCGAGCGACACCTCGATCGCGCTGAACCGGGTGGCGGTCGGCCATGCTAGTTCGGGGAAAGACGATCTCGGCGCCATCGTGCTGGAGAACGGCCGCTTCGCACTGGCCAGGCGCCTTAAGCCGGTGCTCGAGGCAGGCAAGGAAGCTGGTTTCCTCGAGTTTTCCGATGCTGAGACGGCGTTCCGCACCTTTTTCGGGCTGGTCGCCCGTGACGTGCAGATCCGCCTGCTGCTTGGCGACCGGCTGGAATTGACTGATGCGGCGATCGGCGGCGATGCCGTCCGGGCGACGCAGCAGTTTCTAGCTCTTTACGGGGCAAAAACCGGGCCGCAAGGCCTCTGAATTCAAAACGGGAAGGAAGAAAAATGCGTGTCTATTACGATCGCGATGCCGATCTCAACCTGATCAAGGGCAAGAAGGTCGCCATCATCGGCTATGGCAGCCAGGGCAGGGCGCATGCGCTCAACCTCAAGGATTCCGGCGTCAAGGACATCGCCATCGGCCTCAAGGCCGGCTCGGCGACCGCCAAGAAGGTTGAGGCCGACGGGCTCAAGGTGATGAGCGTCGCCGATGCCGCCAAGTGGGCCGACCTGATGATGATGGCCACGCCCGACGAGCTGCAGGCCGACATCTACAAATCCGAGATCGCGCCGAACATCCGCGATGGCGCAGCGATCGCCTTTGCCCACGGCCTCAACGTTCATTTTGGCCTGATCGAGCCTAAAGCCTCGGTCGACGTCGTGATGATCGCGCCGAAGGGGCCCGGCCATACGGTGCGCGGCGAATACCAGAAGGGCGGCGGCGTGCCGTGCCTGGTCGCGGTCAACCAGGACGCTTCGGGCAATGCGCTCGACCTGGCGCTCTCCTACGCCTGCGGCGTTGGCGGCGGCCGTTCGGGCATTATCGAGACCAATTTCCGCGAGGAGTGCGAGACCGACCTGTTCGGCGAGCAGGTGGTGCTGTGCGGCGGTCTGGTCGAATTGATCCGCGCCGGCTTCGAGACACTGGTGGAAGCCGGCTACGCGCCGGAAATGGCCTATTTCGAGTGCCTGCACGAGGTCAAATTGATCGTCGACCTGATCTACGAAGGCGGCATCGCCAACATGAACTACTCGATCTCGAACACCGCCGAATGGGGCGAATACGTCTCGGGCCCGCGCATCATCACCGCCGAGACGAAGGCCGAGATGAAGCGCGTTCTGAAGGATATCCAGACTGGCAAGTTCACCTCGGAATGGATGCAGGAATACCGCGCCGGCATGTCGCGCTTCAAGGGCATCCGCCGCAACAATGACAGCCACCAGATCGAGGAAGTCGGCGCCAAGCTGCGCGCGATGATGCCGTGGATTTCCAAGAACAAGCTGGTCGACAAGGCCAAGAACTGAAGGAACTCCACATTCGTTTCGTTGCGCGTCCTCAAGCTTCGCCCTGCGGGCGCGCGGGGGATTTCCAAGAACAAGCTGGTCGACAAGGCCAAGAACTGAAGGAAATCCACATTCGTTTCGTTGCGCGTCCTCAGGCTTCGCCCTGCGGGCGCGCGGGAATTTCCAAGAATAAGCTGGTCGACAAGGCCAAGAACTGAAGGAATCCACATTCGTTTCGTTGCGCGTCCTCAGGCTTCGCCCTGCGGGCGCGCGGGGATTTCCAAAAACAAGCTGGTCGACAAGGCCAAGAACTATCGCAATTTCATTGCCGATCAAGAAAGGCCGGCGGAGCGATCCGCCGGCCTTTTTCGCATAAAGATTGTGTGGTTCCCACGCTTGTGGACAGGCGCATTATCCTCATCACCGTGGTATGCCTGTGCGGGCCATGGCACAGAAGTGCCAAAGGGGGGTGAGACTTGGAACTCAAATTTCTGTTGGTCGGGTTTGCCTGCGCGGTTGCCGGCATGCTCTCCCTCGTCACGTTCCTGAAGTGGTGGGAGGTGAGGGCGGTCAGCCGCTGGTCTCCGACGCCGGGAAAGATCGTCTCGTCGCGTGTCGAGGCTCGCGAGGTGACCAGTTCGGGATCCGGTTCGGACAGCAGAGGGTCGACCGAGATGCGCAACTTCCCGGCGATCACCTTCGAATACAAGGTGAACGGCAAGAAGTTTCGCAGTTCGCACTACAGCGTGCAGGAGAACCTTGGAAACTTTGCCGTGGCGGAAACCCTTGCGAAATTTCCAAACGGGGCTGGCGTAACCGTCTTCTACAACCCGGCCGATCCAGCCAAGGCCGTGATCGAACGCACCATGCCCGAAGGTTCCTTCAAATTCATGGTCCAGCTTTCGGCCGGGCTGGTGGTTGGCGCGCTGGTATTGGTCTTCTCCGTCGGCGGCGTCCTGGAAGCGATCCGGCCGTTTTTGCCCAAGCCGCAGAACCTCGGCGCCGCGGCCCTGCTGCTGTTCATGGGATTGTTTGTCCTGCGCATGGGCTTCGCCCAGAAGTCACTAGCGGAACAGGCGGCGAAATGGCCCATCACGGCAGGACACATCGATGCTTCGGGCTTGCAGAAATTTGAGACCCGCGACAGGTCCGGAGGCGGCTATCGGCCCTGGCGAACAGTCTTCAAATCCCGCATCGTCTACAGCTATAGCGTCGCCGGCCAGCGCTACGCCGCCGATCGCATCGCTTTCGGCGCAAACGTGACGGCTTCGCTGCCGAGCCTCGTCAGCGGTCAATCACGGCGCTACCTCGAGGGCGACAAGGTCGAGGTCCACTACGATCCCGCCAATCCGGCTGCCGCGGTTCTCGAATGCAGGGTGAGTGGGCTTTGGCTCCTGTGGGTCTGCGCAGTTGGCTTCCTCGGCGGAGCCGCGCTGCTTGTCGGGGTGATCTAAGGCTGAAGCTGCCGTCCTCGACGCTGTAGATCCAGAGGAAGGGCACTTGTCTTCAGCATCTGACAAGAACTCCGCTGTCGAAGCCCGGCCATGTCAGTCTCAACGTCGCCCCGTCGACGACAACATGGATGACACGGGAGAACGGCTCTTCGGCCGACGGGTCGGATCCGTAGCATTGGCTGGCCCGCGCCACCCAACCCGTGGGTGTCTCGAGAAACGTTGCGTGTTCGCAGCCGAGAGCAGGGAGCGACAGCGCATCGCGGTACAATGTGTAGACAGTCTGGCGTTGAACATCCGCAACGGCGGTGCAGTTCGATCTGTCCCGGGACCATGTGCCGACATAGGGTTCCGTGGCAAAGGCGCTGCCGCACGAAAATGCTGAGATCGAAATGAGCATCAAGAGATTTCGGATCATCGATTCTTTCTTTCGACCATGACATCGGGCCATGCTAAAGCATCGATACTTAGACTTCACAATGATGCTGCTCCAGGGACTTAAATGATCATCCAAAAGGCAGCAGCTGTTTTTCTGTGCATGCTGAGCCTGTCGCAAGCAGCGAACGCAACAGAATGTTCGCTCAGCCATGCGACCTATCGCGAGCCGCGTTCGGGAGCGACGATACAGTTCCGGCCCACAGACAACGAGCCGGCTGCGCTGACGACCGAGGTCTTTTCGCTGATCGTGCCTAACACCGACCTTCGTTTGCCGTCGGACATCACCTGGACCAATGGCAAGTACTCGTTTCCTGTGGGTACGATCCGGCACACCTGCACCGACGACGATCGCGAGGCGGGTCTCGAGGACGGCACCGGGCTGTGCAGAGTGTGGGACGGGCAGGTCTATGCGTTCAGTGCAGGCGGTGCCGAGCAGCTGAGTTCCCGCGAAACTTCGCCGGCACCGGCAGGGTTGCTGTTGCCTGACTTCGGCGCGATTTTTACCGAATGGCCCGATTTCGCCAAAGCCAATCCCGACGGTTCGGCCTGGGACGCCTTTAGCTTGAGGGGTTGCAGCGATGAATAACAAGAGACTGCCGGCCTGCATCTGCACCCTGTCGGTCCTTGTGGCCATGGCCCCGTGGGCTCGTGCCGACCAAAGCACGCCGTCGCGTCCGCCCGTCGACAAATGCAGCTGGGAACGGTTGGCGGACAGGGATGTCGGGCTGGCTGCCTGGGTGCAGCGCTGCGATTTCGGTTTTCGCCGGATTCATTTCGAGCTTGGCGGCAATGCTCTTGCCATCAAATACAGCGATGGCGGTTCGGCCGATCCCGTCGTCGAAGTCTTCGATATGCTGCCGGGCGAGGCCGCCGATGCTGCGTTGCAGCGCATTTTTACGCAGAAGACCGAGAAAGCCATCAGCACACGTTGCGTGCTCACGCCTTACACCGACGCGGCGACGCCCGCGCGCATCCTCCGGTATGTTTTCAGTCCCGATGCCGCCTATCGTGAGGAATTGAAGACCGTCGCCAACCCTGACGAGGTCGGCGAACCGCCTTGCGGCGAATGGGGCGAAGCCCCGGACGGCATTCAGTATTTCGAGGTGCAATCACCCGAACTGCGAAAGCTTCTATTCGTTCGCGTCGGCCAGGATGAGCCGCTGTTTGACGAGCAGACACTGCAAGTCCTGCCACCCGGATAGCGCCGGTAGAATCAGCCGTAGTGCCAACTGGGCTTTGGTTCGGTGCCGGTGAACATCACGCCGATGCGGTCCTCGCGGCGCCAGCGGACCACGGCCTTGTAGGCGATGCCGTCGGTCGGCACATAGAGCAGGAACTCATCGGGCACGCGCGCGTCGATCGAGACCTTCAATTCGGCGCCGCCGGCATGCATGTTGCGCAGCGTGCATGTGACCTCGGAATTGGTCATGCCGGTCAGGATCGTCGCGCCCTTGAAGACGCGCTGCCGGCGTTTGTCCCTCTGTTCGTCCTCGGCCATCGCACGCAATCCAGCCATTTTTCGCGTCTCGGGCGTTCTGATCGGGAGGATTATTAGACCTGCCTGATAAAAATAGCGTTATCAGCAGTCGGGACTGGGAGATGTTCGCGGTTCCTGGCTGGAAGAAAAAGGCGCCGCGAAGCACGGCGCCGAACGATGCTTGTTGTCGGCCTGCTTACCTATAGGGCGAGTAGCATTGCTGGCGCGGCCCGTAATAGGGCTGGAAGGTGTTGTCCCAGGCGCGGTACGACCGGTAGCGATTGTAACACCATTGGACATGTGCACTGGAAAGCCGCCCTGCGCGATAATAGCGGCGCGGTGGCGGCGCGTCGTAGTAGTTGTAGCTGTTGTACAGGCTGCCAAGGCCGAGCCCCAGGCCCAAGCCAAGAATCGCGGCACCCGCACCATCATCATAGTAGCCGCCGCGGTAATGGCGGCGATGGTGGCGCCAGCGCCAGCTGTCGTCCCAGCCGCCATTATCCCAGTGTCTCGAAAAATGACGGCCGCGGAAATTGTGGGACCGCCATCTCCAATCGTCGCCGCCGTGCCATTGCCGAAAGCCGCGATTGCGCCAACGCCAGATCTGCCTGTCATTGCCGCCTGCCCAATCTTCACGAATTTGCACGATGTCGGCAGCATTGCCCGCCACCGGCAGCAGAGGTTTGGGTATTGGCCCGGCAAGCGAGGGGGCCGAGAGGCCGGTGATCAGACCGAGGGCCATCAGCCCGGATCTGACAGAAGATAAAAAGAGCGGTTTCATCGCACTCTCCGAAGATTCAGGCCCCACGCCCAGAATACCCCGGGGAAGGGCCTATTGATGGAACTTTCCATCTGAACGGAAGATGAACAAAAAGGTTCCGTCAGCCATAGCGAGCGCGCGATCAAGCAGAGCCGCCTGATTTCTGCGCCCTTGTTTTCGGGCGCGCTTGCGGGCAAAGGTCAAAGCCATGTCGCTGCGCCTTGCCACTTTCAACGTCGAAAACCTGATGAACAGGTTTGATTATTCCGGATACCGCAATCAGCTCAACGAAGATCGCACGCTGGCGCTTTTCGACATCCAGAGCGAGGCCGAATACAAGATGCTCGAGCAGGCGCGGGCCATCGCGCAATCCGACGACACGCGGCAGTTGACGGCGCTGGCGATCGCGGCCACCCGCGCCGACATCATCTGCATGCAGGAGGTCGATAATATCGAGGCGCTGAAGGCCTTCGAATATGGTTATCTGTTCAAGATGGTGGGGCAAGGCTACCGGCAGAAATACACCACCGCCGGCAATGATTCGCGCGGCATCGACGTCGCCGTGATGATGCGCAACGAGACCGCGCAGGGCCAGCCGATCGAATTCGTGCGCATGACCAGCTACGCCTATGTCACGTTCGAGCAATTCGGGCTGCACACGGCGGAATTGGCGGCGCTTGGTCACCAGGCCAATGAACGCATCTTCCGGCGCGACTGCCTGGAAATCGATCTGACCGTGGCTGGCGCGCCGTTGACGCTCTATCTCGTGCATTTCAAGTCGATGGGCTCGCCCCGTAACGGCCTCGACGGCCGCGAGGCGACAATGCCGCTGCGTATCGCCGAGGCGCAGGCGGTGCGCCGGATCATCGAGGAGCGCTTCGGCAAGGACCATGCCGCCGACAAGCGCTGGGCAATCTGCGGCGACATGAACGACTACCGGCAGCGCGTGAAGATCACTGGCGATGTTTTCGACGGCTATCGCTTCGAGGTGATCGACGAGACCCGGTCCTGCATCGACGTGCTCACTGCCGGCGGTTTTTGCGAAAACGCGGTCGAGCGGCGGCCGGAAATGGACCGTTGGACTTTCTATCACACGCGCGGACCGGAAGAGCGGCATCTCTGCCAACTCGACTACATCCTTTTGTCGAGGGCGCTGGCCAGGCAGAACGCCACCGCCGTTCCCGATATCATCCGTAACGGACAGCCTTGGCGCACCATATTTCCGGCCGGCCAGGAGGTCGAGCGCTTCCCACGCGCAGGGTGGGACCGGCCGAAGGCATCCGACCATTGCCCGGTAGCAATTGGCCTCGACATGGCGTGAGACAGGCGTGAGTTTTGACCTGCCGCGCAACGTCATCCTGCCGGTCGATGCCATCGACGTCAGGCTCGATCCTGGCCCGCATCCATTCGAGCGCGATAATGCCCAGGCGATCGCGGCGAACTGGCGGCGTGAGACCGCATCGAAGCCGGCGCTTTTCGACGGCACCGTGGTGCTGCTTTCCGCACTCAGCTACCGCGACAATCGCCTCGTCGGCCGCTGCCATGCGGTGCGGTATTCAACTTTCATGCTTTGGCGCAGCAATAGACAGGTGCCTGGCGCCGAACATGCCTACGCGCACGCCATGCTGGTCGCTGGCGACAATGCGCTGGTGGCGATCCGCATGGCGCCGCATACGGTCAATGCCGGCCGCATCTACTTCGCCGCCGGTTCGTTCGAGCCCGCCGATTTCCGCGACGGCCTTGTCGACGTCGACTTCAACATGATCCGCGAGGTACGGGAGGAAACCGGCCTCGACCTATCAGGCGCGACACGCGGCAGGCGCCACTACGCCCTGTCGACGGCAAGCGGCACGGTGATCTTTCGCCGCTACCGCGAGACGGCCTCCGCCGACGACCTGGCACAGCGGATCCGCGCTTTCGTCGCGGCCGAGTCAGAGCCTGAAATCGAAGGTCCTGTGATCATCCGCAATGCAGCCGACCTGCCGGACGGATTGATGCCGCATATGAGACCGCTGATCGAATGGCACTTCGCGCAAGGATTCCGACTCTAACGTCGCGACCTGCCTTCAATAGCCTTGCGGTCGCTGCGGGCAGCGACAAAATACAGCAGCACGCCGAGACCCAGGAGTGCCCCCATGGCCGTTCCCATCGTCTGCCCAATTACCTGCTGGAAGTCAGCTGTGACGCGATCGGGATTATCCATTCCATAACGGATCAAATTCCACCAAAGCCCTGCCAATGCGGCTTCGACGATCACCATCGCCAGAGCCAGTCGCCCTCTCTTGCTCATCCATTGTTCCCCCTTAGTCCCCAACAGCATTGTTATCATTGCAGATTGTGCTGCGACAAGGGCAGGTTGCTTATAAAATTGGCAGCGTCGCGAGGCGACATTTGCTGCAACGCTCTATTCATGCCTCAGCGCGTCGATGGGGTTGAGCCGTGCGCCGCGCAGCGCCGGGAAGAAGCCGAACACCATGCCGATCAGCGCGGAAAAGCCGACCGCAAGCAGGATGACCGCCGGGCTTGGCGCAAACGGGATCGTCAGCGTCAGCGAGGCGAGGCCGGCCAATGCCAGGCCGATCAGGATGCCGATGATGCCGCCAAGCAGCGACAGCACCGTCGCCTCGACCAGGAACTGGATGAGGATGTGCTTTTCGTGGGCGCCGATGGCGAGCCTGATGCCGATCTCGCGCGTGCGCTCGGTTACCGACACCAGCATGATATTCATAATGCCGATGCCGCCGACGAGCAGGCTGACGCCGGCGACGGCGCCGAGCATGCCAGTCATGGTGGTGGTGGCGCTGGCCATGGCATCGGCGATCTGGGTCATGTCGCGGATCGAGAAATCATCGTCTCGGTCGGGCGTGATGCGGCGTGTGTCGCGCAAGATGTCCTCGACGCGCTGCTGCAGCACCGTGGTTGGCGTACGGTCGTCGGCGGCGACATAGACCGATTCGATGTCGCGATTGCCGGCAATGCGACGCTGATAGGCGGCGAGCGGCATCAGCACGACATTGTCCTGGTCCTGGCCGAAGCCGGTATAGCCCTTCGGTTCGAGCAAGCCGATGATCTTGCAGGAGGTGCGGTTGACGCGGATGATCTCGCCTTCGGGGTCACCGGCGCCGAAGAACTGCTGGCGCACCGTCTCCCCGATGAGGCAGACGCCGGTCCCCGAGCGGGTTTCCGAATCGCTGAACGGGCGGCCCGAAACCAGCTTCCAGTCGCGGGCATCGAGATAGGCGCTGTCGGTGCCGGTGACGCCCGAGGTCAGGCTTTCGGTGCCGAAAATGACGCGCACCTGCTTTTGCGACGCCGGCGCGATAGCGCGCGCGCCGTCCAGATGCGCGACAAGCGCTGCGAGATCCTTGTAGGCAAGAGGCCGGACCACCTGGTCGAGCCCTCCAGGGCCGCCAGGCCCCGCCGGACGGCCGGAACGGATGACAAGCAGATTGCTGCCGAGCTTGGAAATATCGGACTTGACCTTCTCGGTGGTGCCCGAGCCGATGGTCAGCATGGCGATGACGGCGGCAACGCCGATGACGATGCCGAGCAGCGTCAAGAACGAGCGCAGCACGTTGCGGCGGATGGAGCGGAGCGAGAGGCGGACGGTTTCCCAGATCATGGCTAGGCCATCTCGAGATTGGCGGTATCCGAGGCGACATGGCCATCGAGGAAACGGATCGTGCGCTGGGCATAGCCGGCAACATCGGCTTCGTGCGTGACCATGGCGATGGTCAGGCCGAGCTCGCTGTTCAGCTGCGTCAGGAGCTCCATGATCTCGTGCGTGCGGGCGGTGTCGAGATTGCCGGTCGGCTCGTCGGCAACGAGCAGCGTTGGCCTGGTGACGATGGCGCGGGCGATCGCCACGCGCTGCTGCTGGCCGCCGGACAGCTCGGCTGGCGTATGATGCTCGCGGCCAACAAGGCCGACCTCGGCAAGTGCCTGCATAGCAAGGCCGCGGCGCTCGCGGGCGCGAACGCCGCGGTAGATCAGCGGCAGTTCGACATTTTCCGCCGCCGTAGTGCGCGGCAAGAGATTATAGCCCTGGAAGACGAAGCCCACATAGAGATTGCGCAGCTGAGCACGGCGGTTGCGGTCGAGACGGCCGGCGTCGATGCCTTCGAAGCTGTAAGTCCCAGCGGTCGGCGTGTCGAGGCAGCCAATGATGTTCATCGCCGTCGATTTGCCGGAACCGGATGGGCCCATGATGGCGACGAATTCGCCGCGTCTGATTGCGAGGTCGACGCCGGCCAGCGCATGCACCCGGGCTTCGCCCTGGCCATAGCTTTTCCAGACCTTGTCGAAGCCTATGAGCGTGGTCGCGACCGATGCCACGATCAACTCAGCTGCTGCGAGGCGGTAATGACTTGTGCGCCTTCCTCCAGGCCGGAGACGATCTCGGTCAGTTCGCCGTCTGTCGAGCCGACCCTGACGTTGACCGGATGCGGCCGCCCATTCTCCAGCACGTAGAGCGTGCGCGAGCCGTCGGTGGGCTTCGTCGCCGCCGGGTGCTGGCGGTTGCCGCCGGGGCGTCCCATGCGGCCGGTGAACAGGTCGGTGAGGCTCCAGCCGCGCTCCGCTGTCTGGGCCGGCCGGTAGCGGAAGGCGATCGACGGCACGGTGAGCACGTTCCTGGCCTGCTTGGTGACGACCGAGACGGTGGCTGTCATGCCGGGCCGCAACAGAAGTTCGCTGTTGTCGACATCCAGCCTTGCATCGTAAGTGACGACGCCGTCGGTGGTGACTGAGGCATAGGAGATGTCGCGGATTTCGGCGTCGAACGGCCGTTCCGGAAAGGCATCGACGGTGAAGCGCGCATGCTGGCCGGGTTTGACGGCGCCGATATCGGCCTCGTCGACCGCCGCCTTCAACTCCATGTTCTTCAGGTCGGCGGCGATGACGAACAGCACCGGCGCCTGCAGCGAAGAGGCGACCGTCTGGCCGGGATCGACCGAGCGCGTCAGTATGATGCCGTCGATCGGAGCGTAGATGGTGCTCTTGGCAAGATCCGTCTGCTGCGCCTTGAGATCGGCACTGGCCATGGCGAGGTTGGCTTTGGCGATATCGAGTGCCGCCTTCGAGCGGTCGCGCGTGGCAGTTGCCGCTTCGAGCGACTGGTCCGTCGCCATACCGCGCTTGGTCAGTTGTGCCGCGCGCACCAGCGCCTTTTCGTTCTCGGCCAGGGTCACGGTGGCGTCCTCGACACTCGCGGCCGCTGCCTTGGCGGAGGCCTGGGCGCGCTCGATCTGCACCTCCAGCTTTGCAGTGTCGAGCGCAGCCAGCACATCGCCCTTCTTCACCAGCTGATTCTCGTTGACCGAGACCGAGCGGACGACGCCGGAGAGTTCGCTGGAAATATCGACCTGGGTGAGAGGCTGCAGCGTGCCGGTTGCCGAAACCGCGACGGTAAGATCGGCCATGGCGGCCAGTGTCGTGGTATACTCGATCTTGGCGGGCGAGCCCGCGTACCAGGGGTAGCCGACGACACCCGCGGCCACTGCGAGTAGCGCAAGCAGCGCGTAAAACCAACCGCGACGGCGTTTTGTCTTCAGGCCCTGGTGGTCGAGCCCGAGCGCCGTCTCGATGGCGGAAGCGGATTCCGTCTTTGGCAGATTGACAATCTGGTCCACGCCGGACCCCTATGTTCAGTGATATCCCATCAGTGCACAAATCAGGCCTTATGGTTCAAAATTCAAATTAAATTTCGCTCATGTTAGGAATGAGGCAGAGGACTTACTGAGATGCAGCCGCGGAATTACTTGCTTTACGACGTATTCACCACCAACCGGCTGGCCGGCAATCCGCTGGCCGTGGTGCTCGACTGTGACGGGCTGGACCTTGCGGCGATGCAGGCGGTGGCGCGCGAGTTCAACCTGTCGGAAACCGTCTTCGTGCTGCCGGCTGACAACCCGAAGCACCGGGCCCGCATCCGTATCTTCACGCCCGACTATGAAATGCCGTTCGCCGGCCACCCGACCGTCGGCTCGGCGATAGCGCTCGCCGAAATGGCGGGAGAGGCCGCCGGTATCTTCGTGCTCGAGGAGAATATCGGCCCGGTGCGCTGCGCTGTCAGCAAGCACGATGGTTCGACCTTTGCCGAGTTCGACCTGGCGAAACTGCCGGCCCAGCTGGAATTGTCGGCCGATCCCGAGGCGATCGGCGCGGCCCTTGGCCTTGGGCCGCACGAGATCGGCTTCGAGAACCACCGCGTTTCGTTCTGGTCGGCGGGCGTGCCCTACGTGACCATCCCCGTCGCCAATCTGGAGGCGGCCGCTCGGATTAGGCTGGACAACCAGGCGTGGTCGGAGCTCGCACCACGCAAGAGCGAATGGGCCTTCGCCAGCCCTTATGTCTATTGCCGCGAGACGGTGCACCATGACAGTGCCTTCCATGTCCGCATGATGGTGCCCGGCAATCCGTCCTACGAAGACCCGGCGACCGGATCAGCGGCGGCCGCGTTCGCCGGCGCGATCATGCATTTCGACGGCCCGACAGACGGCGTTTCACAACTGTGGATCGAGCAGGGGCTGGAGATGGGCCGGCCTTCGCGCATTCGCCTCGAACTGAATGTCGACGGCGGCAAACTGGCCGCCGCCCGCATCGGTGGCCATGCGGTGAAGGTGGCTGAAGGCAGGCTTTTTGTTTGACGACCTCGGCACTTCGGCGATTTGTCGGGAAATGAATCCCACGGGGCTGGACATGGCGGATGGCGGCGGCTATATGCCCGCCAACGCCGGTTTTTACCGGCCGAGTGGGTGCGTAGCTCAGTTGGTAGAGCAGCTGACTCTTAATCAGCGGGTCCACAGTTCAATCCTGTGCGCACCCACCAAAAATCTCCAGGATTTGGTGGAAAGACCTTAGAACGAGCCGGTTTCATTCACCGCGCTCGTTTCATCGACTTTGGGCTGCTTTTGGAGTCCGATAGTCTTTGGCGAGGCGTGCTCTTAGCTCGCGGCGCTCGCAGCCGACTGGATCAAACGCTGCGATTGCCGCGCCCGAAAACGCGGCTCAGAAACTTGCCGAACCGAAAAGCGATGCCATTGTCAGCACTCTGACGTCTGTCAGCATCAACATCGGCTTTTCCCCCTGAAAAGTCGCTGATAAGCCACCAGAAGAAGATCAAGAAAAGGACGAGAATCGCGGTGTCGATCGGACCGTAGCTGGAGTATCTGCCGCGCGAAATTAGCGCACCGCTACCGACAATGAGAAACGCAGCAGAGTAGGCGGGGTGAAATTTTTTCATCCCACCAGATTTATCTGAGAATCATTGCGAACGGAAGCTGCTGCCTTAGTGGATCAAGCTCATAGGCCGATGTTGAACTGGATCACTTCTCCGAAACACCAGCCTCCGCAAAACTTGCCATCCTGGCATGGCATTCGAGTGCCGAGCGGACGATGTTGACGGCGAGGCAGGCGCCGGAGCCTTCGCCGAGCCTCATGCCGAGGTCGAGCAAGGGCGGCAGGCCGAGCGCCTCCAATAGACGACGGTGGCCGGATTCGGCCGAGACATGGGCTGCCAGGGTGTGGGCGAGGCCAGCAGGGTGCAGCGCTGCCAAGGGTGCCGCTGCGGCGGTGCAGACGAAGCCGTCGAGCAATACCGGCACGCCGAGATGACGCGCAGCCAGCGTTGCGCCCAAGATCGCCGCAAGCTCGCGGCCGCCGAGGGCCGCCGCGAGCTTCAGCGGATCGGCCAGCGCCGGGGCGTGGCGCTTCAGGCCGGCCTCGATGGCGACGATCTTGCGCACGAGGCCGGCATCGTCGACGCCAGTGCCGCGCCCGGTCCATCGTTCGGCGCCGCCGCCGAACAGCGCGGTTGAGATGGCCGCCGCCGGCGTGGTGTTGCCGATGCCCATTTCGCCGAAGCAGACGAGGTCGAGGTCCTTGCTGACCGCGTCGTAGCCGGCCGAGACAGCGGCGAGGAAGGCCTCGTCGTCCATCGACACGTCTTGCGTGAAATCGCCGGTCGGATGATCCAGATCAAGCGGGATGACGTCCAGCTCCGCGCCGGCGATGCGGGCAAGCTGGTTGATGGCGGCGCCGCCGCCGGCGAAATTCGCCACCATCTGCACGGTGACCTCCGACGGGAAGGCCGACACGCCTTGCGCGGTGACGCCGTGATTGCCGGCGAAGACGAAGACCTTGACACGGTCGAGCTTTGGCATGTCGCGGCCCTGCCAGCGCGCCAGCCAGGCGACTATTGTCTCCAGCCGGCCAAGGCTGCCTTGCGGCTTGGTCAGCGTGTCCTGGCGGCGGGCGACGGCATTGGCCGCGGCGTCGCTGCCAATGGGCAGGCCGAGGCAGGCGGCGCGCAGTTCATCGAGCGATTTGAAAGGCATGGGGGCAAAATCTCCGAAACAGAGTCAGGAAAGGGAAATGGAAGCGACGAGCAGGATTGCGATCTCGCCCAGCTGCTGAAGGGCGCCGACGGTGTCGCCGGTCTGGCCGCCGATCTGATTGAGGCAAAGCGCGCGGAAGGCGGCGAATAACAGACCGAGCAGGATGATCGCGAAAACGGCAGCGCCGAACCCAAGCGCCAACAGCGCGACCGCACCGAGTACGGCACCGATGCCAGCTGTTTTAGCCGAGACGGTGCCCGCTTCGGCCGAAAGGCCGTCGCTGCGGGCCGGCTGCAGCAGGTGCATGAAGGCGCCGAGCAGGCCGCGCGAGGCGGCATGCGCGGCAATCAAAGCCAAGAACACGTGGGCTGGGCCGGCGAATCCAGAGAGCACGCTCCAGCGGATCAGCAGCGAGATGCCGAGCGCGCAGGCGCCGTAGGCACCGATGCGGCTGTCACGCATGATCTCCAGTTTCCTGTCGCGGGTCTTGCCGCCGCCAAAACCATCAGCAACATCCGACAGCGCGTCCTCATGCAGGCAGCCGGTGACAAGCAAGATCGCGGCAAGGGCGAACGCTGCAGCAGGACCTCCGGCTAGGCCCAGCCTCGTGCCGACCGCGTAGGCCAGCGCACCGGCCATAGCGGCGGCGAGACCGGCGACCGGTGCAGCCCAGATCGCAGCGGCAAGGCTTCGGCCACGGAAGTCGGCTCGCGGCAGCGGCAGCCGGGTAAAGAAGACGAGGCAAAGCGCGATATCATCGAGAATTTGCTGTTGCGAGGCCTTCATCCGCCCCTCGCAATGGCATGGAAGAACGTGCCGCTGACATTGCCGCGCCGGTAGCCGGAGGCGCCGAGCGGGTTGCCTTGCCCGTCGGCGAGATCGGCCAGCGGCTCGTCATTGCCGGTCGCAACCATCTGCGCGTAGTGGAACTCATGGCCGCGGATCAGCGTGCCTTGGCTGCCGAGCGGACAGCCGGACCGCAGCCGCGCCTCGCGGTAGCCGAGATTCATCTTGCGCTTGGCGAAGCTGGTCGAATGGCCGAGCAGGCCAAGCATCCGATGCGTCTCGCCCGATGCGTCCTCGAGCGCCTCGCCGAGCACCATGAAGCCGCCGCACTCGCCATGCACCGGCCGCGTGGCGGCGAACCTCGCCATGCCCGCCCTGAAATTCGCAGCGGCGGCGAGGCGGCCGGCGTGGAGCTCGGGATAGCCGCCGGGCAGCCAGCAGACATCGCAATTGTCGCCGGGCGCTTCATCGGCGAGCGGCGAGAATGGGACGATCTCGGGGCCGGCCTTGCGCCAATGCGCGGCAACGTGCGGATAGAGGAAGGTAAAGGCAGCGTCCTCGGCGAGTGCAATGCGCTGGCCGGGGGGCGGCAGCGCGTCGCCGAAATTGCCCGGCGCGGGCGTGAATGGCGCCGCCAGAGCCATGATGGCGTCGAGGTCGAGCGAGCGCTCGACCATATCGGCCAGCCGGTCGAGATGCGCCATCAGATTCTCATATTCGCCGGCCTGAACGAGGCCGAGATGACGCTCGGGCAGGTTGAGCGAGGGATCGCGCAGGATAGCGCCGACGACAGGCAGGCCGAGCGCTTCGATGGCATCGCCGCACAGTCGGCGGTGGCGTTCACTGCCCAATCGGTTGAGCACGACACCGGCCATGCGCACATCGGGGTCATAAGTAGCAAAGCCCTTGGCAACGGCCGCCGCCGTGGTCGACTGGCCGGAAACGTCGAGCACCAGCAGCACCGGCAAGCCATAAAGTCGGGCAAGGTCGGCGGCCGAGCCGGTGCGGCCCGGAGCAGCCGGAATTCCGTCGAACAGGCCCATGGCGCTTTCGAGGAAGATAAAATCGGCATCTTCGGTCGCTTCGCCGGCCAGTGCGTTAAGCAGGGCGGGCGGCATTGCCCAGCTGTCGAGGTTGACGCCGGACAAGCCTGTGGCGGCGGTGTGGAAGCCGGGATCGATATAGTCCGGGCCGGACTTGGCGCCGCGCACCTTCAGGCCGCGCCGGGCGAGCGCGCGCAGAATGCCGATGGTGACGCTGGTCTTGCCCGAGCCCGAGCGCGGCGCGCCGATGATGATGGCGCGGGTCATGGCTCGCCCGCCAGTGCCGCACGCATAGCGACAATACCGCCGACGACGATCAGCGCCGGCGAGGTCAGACCGGCGGCTGCTGCCTCTTCCGCAATGGTGGCGAGCGTGGCGACGACGATCCGTTCCTGCGGTGTCGTCGCAGCGACAATCACCGCGGTGGGCGTCGAAGGCGCCAGCCCGCCCTCGAGCAGCGAGGCGGCGATCAGTGGCAGATTGGCCATGCCCATATAGATGACCACCGGCTGGCCGGTACGGGCGATGGCCGCCCAGTCGAGGTCGTCATCGGTGCCGGCGGCGTGACCGGTCGCCAGGATCAGCGCCTTGTTGATGCCGCGCATGGTGCCGGGAATGCCGGTGGCGGCCAGCGCGCTGAGGCCGGACGTCAGGCCAGGCAGGATGCGGAACGGGATGGTTTTCCCGGCCAGCGCAAGCGCCTCTTCGCCGCCACGCCCGAAAATATAGGGGTCGCCCCCCTTCAGCCTGACGACGCGCCGGCCCGCGCGCGCCAGCCGAACCAGCAGAGCGGTAATGTCGTCCTGCTTCATCGATGGTTTGCCACCGCGCTTGCCGGCATAGAACAGTTCCGCGCCCTCGGCGACGGCGACGACCGCGGGCGAGACCAGCGCGTCATAAACCAGCGCGTCGCACTGTCCGAGGGCGGCCAGCACTTCCAGCGTCAGGCAGCCGGGATCGCCAGGGCCGGCACCGGCCAGCCAGACATGACCGGGCTCCAGCTGGCGCGGCTTGAAGTCCAGCCGGGTGAGCGCCTGCTCGACCGTAGTGTTTCTATTGCTGCCGCTCACAACCCGCCCCGTCCGCGAAAGCGCCGCTGGTAGTGCGCGTCATACAGTGAACTTTCGCCAAAGCCTTCCGCCGCCAGCGAGCGGCCGACGAAGATGATTGCCGTGCGCTCCATCGGATCGGCGGCCAATTGCGCCTCGATGGTGGCCAGCGTGCCGGTCAGCACGCGCTCGTCCGGCCAGGAGGCACGGAAGACGACCGCGACCGGGCAGTCGGCGCCGTAATGCGGCGTCAGCTCGGCGACGACGCGGTCGATGGCGTGGATGGCAAGGTGGATGGCCAGCGTGGCGCCGGTGCGGCCGAAGCCGGCCAGCGTTTCGCCGGGCGGCATTTTCGAGGCGCGGCCGGAGATGCGGGTCAGCACCAGGCTTTGCGCGACTTCTGGAATGGTCAGCTCGCGGCGCAGCGCTGCCGCCGCAGCGGCGAAGGACGGCACGCCCGGCGTCAGCGTATAAGGGATACCATGCTTCTCCAGCCGGCGGATCTGCTCGGCAACTGCGCTCCAGACCGACAAATCACCGGAATGCAGGCGGGCGACATCATGGCCGGCCGCGTGGGCGGCCACATATTCGGCCTCGATCTCGTCGAGTGACATCGGCGCGGTGTCGATCAACCTCGTTCCGGGCGCGCAGTGCTGCAACAGCTCCGGCGCCACGATCGATCCGGCATAGAGGCAGACGGGACAACTGCCGAGCAGGCGGCTGCCGCGCAAGGTGATGAGATCGGCAGCACCCGGGCCGGCACCGATGAAGTGAACGGTCATGCCGCATCTCCGCTGATGGCGATGGCGCAGGTGACAGCACCGAGCACCGTGCGCGGTCCGAGCAGCTTTGCGCCTTTGCCGGCGGCGGCAAGCGCCGAGGCTTCGGAAACAGACGGCGTGCCGGCATGCTCCTGTGATAGGTCGGAGTGGCTGGTCGTAGATGCAGCTTTGAGTTCGTCCTGCTCGACAACGATCACCGGGAGGCGGAGTTCACGTCCGGCGGCGAAGATTGCCGCTTCATCCTGCTTGAGAGACGCGGTCGCGAGGGCTGAAAGCGCGGGCAGGGCAAGCCCGTGCGCCTCCAGCGCGGTTTCTACCGCAGCAAGCACGTCGCGTGCGCTGACACCTTTGCGGCTGCCGATGCCCGCGACCATCATGGCTTGGCCCAACTCCATTGCGTGACCGGCATAGCCGGCCGCCAGGCCTGCATCGAACCAACCGGCGAAGCACGGGATATAGCGATCCGGGTAAGCTCGCCTCCGAGCGCAGCGTGACGGGAAAGCAGCAGTACCTCCATCTCCAGGGTCACTGCGTTGGCGACTAGGCGGCCGCCGGCAGGTAAGGCATCGATGGCTGTTTCCAGCACGCCGGCATCGCTGCCGCCGCCGCCGATGAAGATCGCTGCCGGCGTTTCCAGCCCGGCAAGAGCTTGCGGTGCCGAATCTTCAACGACGGCGAGACCGGGAACGCCGCAGGCCGCGGCGTTGCGTCGGATGCGGGCGGCGCGGGACGGATCGGCCTCAACGGCGATGGCACGCATGGAAGGATGGGCCAGCATCCATTCGATGCCGATGGAGCCCGATCCGGCGCCGATGTCCCACAGCAGTTCGCCGCGCCTTGGCGCGAGAGCGGACAGGGTGACGGCGCGCACTTCACGCTTGGTGATCTGGCCGTCATGCTCGAACAAAAGATCGGCACGTCCCGCTGTCAGCGGCAGGATGGGTGCTTGCGGAGTCGATTCAACTTCGATCGCGAGCACGTTGAGCGGATTGATCTTTGCGAGGTCGAAGGTGCCGGCGCTCGCCGAGCGCAACCTTTCGTTCGGCCCACCCAGCGCCTCCAGCACCGTCAGCCGCGACGCGCCGAAGCCGAGCTCGGTCAGGAGACGGGCAATCGCTTCCGGTGCATCGCGGTCCGAAGTCAGCGCGAGAATGCGGGTGCAATCATGCAGCAACGGCCGGATCAGGTCGAGCGAGCGGCCATGCAGCGAGACCGTCTCGACGTCCTGCAGCGCCCAGCCCAGGCGTGAGGCGGCCAGCGAAAAGGCCGAGGGCGCGGGGATCACCCGCATATCCTCTGCCGCGACCTTGCGGGCGAGGATGACGCCTACACCGTGGTAGAAGGGATCGCCGGAGGCCAGCACGCAGACGCGTCTGCCGGAGAGCGCCAGCACGTCGCGCATCTCGGCATCGAAAGGCGTCGGCCAGGCGCGCGCTTCACCTTTGACCAGTGATGCGACAAGGGCGAGGTGGCGCTTGCCGCCGAAGACGAACTCGGCCTCAGCGATCAACCGCTTGGCCTCGTCGCCGAGACCCGCTACACCGTCCTCGCCGATGCCGATGATCGTGAGCCACTTTGAGGCGAGCTTGGCGCCGCGCGGAGCTTCAGCAGGCATGATGACCCACCGCATTCTGATCCTCGGCGGAACCACCGAAGCACGGCAACTGGCCGGCAAGCTTGCCGCGCGCGCGGATATTTCGGTCATGCTGTCGCTGGCCGGTCGCACCGAAAACCCGGCCGCGCAGGGGGTGCCGGTGCGGGTCGGCGGCTTCGGCGGTGCCGGCGGGCTGGCGGCGTATCTCCGCCAGAACAAGATCGACCTGCTGATTGACGCCACGCATCCCTATGCGGCGCGAATCTCCGCCAATGCGGCGGAAGCAGCGCGCATGACCGGCGTGCCTACCGTTGCGCTCAGGCGTCCCGGATGGGAGGCGGTCGAAGGTGATCGCTGGACGTTGGTCGACACCGTTGCCAGCGCGGTGACGGCTTTGGGATCGGTGCCGCGCCGTGTGTTCCTGGCGCTCGGGCGACAGGAGGTCGCTGCCTTCGAGGCAGCTCCCCGGCATCATTATCTCATTCGCAGTGTCGACCCGGTCGAGCCCAGGCTCGCTGTGCCCGACGCGGCCTATCTCTTGGCGCGCGGGCCGTTTCATGAGGTCGATGAGCGCACGCTGCTCGAAAGCCGTGGCATCGAAGTCGTTGTTTCCAAAAACAGCGGCGGCGAGGCGACCTACGGCAAGATCGCGGCGGCGCGGGCACTCGGCGTCGAGGTGATCATGATCCGCAGGCCGGCGTTGCCGGACGTTACGTCGGCGGGAACCATCGAATCGCTTGCCGCTATGGTCGATCATTTTCTGGTCGGTCATGTTCTTGGGCCCGCTGCCGAACGCGGCGTGTAGACCAGCGCGACCTTGTCACGCCGCTTGATGATCCTGGTTTCCGGCGAGCCGATGATGATGCAGGTCGCCATGTCGGCCTTCGCGGCATCGGCGTCGGCCAGCAGAAAAACCTCGATGCGCTCGTCGGGACGGCCGGCGGCACGGCCGAAGATCACCGGCGTGGTGCCGGGCAGGATCGCCGTCAGGCACTCGAAGGCGCGGCCAAGCTGCCAGGGACGTGCCTTGCTGATCGGATTGTAGAGCGCGATCACGAAGCCGGCGCCCGCCGCGGCAAGCAGGCGCAGCTCGATCAGATCCCACGGCTTCAGATTGTCGGACAACGAGATGGCACAGAAATCATGGCCGAGCGGCGCGCCGATGCGGGCGGCGACGGCGAGCATGGCGGTGATGCCGGGCACGATAGCGATGTCGACCGTGCGCCATTCGGGTGGGCCCGCCTCGATCGCCTCGCAGACGGCCGCCGCCATGGCGAAGACGCCGGGATCGCCGCCCGACACGACGGCGACATCGTGGCCTTCCGCAGCCTTCAGCAGCGCGTCCCTGGCGCGCGCGAGTTCCTCGCGATTGTCGGAAGCGACGCGGGTCTGGTCGGGGCGCAGATCGAGCCGGTCGAGATAAGGCTTATAGCCATAGAAGAATTTTGCCTCGGCAACGGCGCGGCTTGCCTCCGGCGTCACCTGGTCGGCGTTGCCGGGCCCGAGGCCGATGACGGTGAGGCGGCCGCTCATGCTTCTGCTTTCAATGCACTTGGCCGGCCCGACCAGCCGGCCACCAGCACGATGGCGAAATAGGGCGCCTGGTCGTCCTTTTTGTCGGCCAGCCGCATCGAGACGCCGCCCGGCATGGTGCCGCGCTCGACATAGATGGCCCGCGCCAGCTTGTCGGTTGCCTCCAGCGCGCGCCTGATCTTGGGCAGGTTGCGGCCGACCTTCATGATCACCGCGGCGTCGGTGTCGGCGAGGCGACGCGTCAGCTCGAATTCGCTCATCGTGCCCGGCAGCACCGTCAACACGTCGTCGCCCTGGACGATCGGCAGGCCGGTCGCCGACCAGCAGCCGGACATGGCGGTGACGCCCGGGATGACTTCGGTCGGAAAACGGTGCGCCAGCCGGACATGAAGATGCATGTAGGAGCCGTAGAAAAGCGGATCGCCTTCCGAAAGCACCGCGACCATCCTGCCGGCGCTGAGGTGCGCGGCGACCTTTTCGGCCGATTGCTCATAGAAATCGGTGATCTGCGAGCGGTAATCGCTGTGATCCTTGTCGATCTCGGTCGTCACCGGATAGAGCAGCGGCAGCTCAATCAAATCGGGGCGAAAATGCGCGCCGACGATGGCGCGCGCATTGCTGTTGTTGCCGCGCTTGGCGAAATGCGCAACGACATCGGCCTCGGCCAGCGCACGCACCGCCTTCAGCGTCAGCAGGTCGGGGTCGCCGGGACCGGTGCCGACGCCGACCAGTCGACCTTTTGCGATCACGTTCATAGGCCCGGCCTCGCCAATGCATTGAGGGCGGCGGCGGTCATGGCGCTGCCGCCCAGCCGGCCGCGCACGACGGCGTAAGGCACGCCGTAGGAATTTTCGGCCAGCGCATCCTTCGATTCGGCGGCACCGACAAACCCGACCGGCATGCCGATAATCGCCGCCGGCTTCGGCGCGCCGTCGCGCAGCTTTTCCAGCAGATAAAACAGGGCGGTTGGCGCATTTCCGATGGCGACGACCGAACCGGCTATGCGCTCGCCCCACAGGTCGATCGCCGCGGCCGAGCGGGTGTTGCCGATCTTTTTCGCGATGTCGGCGGTCCGCGGATCGCGGAGCGTGCAGATTACCTCGTTGCCGGCAGGCAGCCGGGCGCGCGTGACGCCGTGCGAGACCATCTGCGCGTCGCAGAAGATCGGCGCGCCGGCGCCCAGCGCTGTGCGTGCGGCGGCGACGAAATCGGTCGAGAAAACGAAGTGCCGCGCGGCCTCGACCTGGCCGCATGCATGGATCATGCGGATAGCGACGTCGGCCTCGGCTTCGGACAAGCGCGACAGGTCGGCCTCGGCGCGGATGATGGCGAAGGAGCGCTCATAGATCGCCGTGCCGTCATGGATGTAGTCGTAGGCGGTCATGTTCATTCCTGTCGGTAAGCTTTGACGACGCCCGCCGTGCCGAGCCTCGCGAGGCAGGCGGCAACGGTTTCGCCGGGATGTCGTGCGCTGCGGATCGCCGCTGCAACGCGGCCGATGCCGTGCGCGGCGTCGTAGCCCGGCCTGTATCCGGCGGGCAATGCCTTTGCCGTCCCGTCCACGACAAGTCCGGCTCCGTTTTCGCCACCGACCAGGGTCAGCTCCGCTGGACCGGGATGGGCGCAGCCCTTGGCGCAGCCGGAGATGTGCAGCGTCAGCGAAGAATCGAGGATGTCGCGGCTTTCTGTAGCGATGATCTCGGCGATGTCGCGGGTGGAGATGCGGCCGGAGGCACAGGCGGGTGCGCCGGGGCAGGCGGCGATCCGGGTGCGCGGGTCGGCGGGGTCTGTGACGAAGCCGAGGGCGGCGGCTGTCTGCTGAAGCGAGTGGTAGGCGGTTGGCGAAAGGCCGATGAAAAGCAGCGCGCGGCTTGGAGCGAGGCGGATTTCGGTGACGCCCAGGGCGATGGCTTCTTGCGTGAGGCCGATGAGTTTTTGCGCGGGCATGCTGCCGAAGGGCAGGCCGATGCCGAGGGCACGGCCGTTGCTCAGGTTGAAGATACCAATGGGCGGGCGAAGGCGCTCGGCGGCGCCCCCCTCTGTCCTGCCGGACATCTCCCCCTCTAGGGGGGAGATTGCGCCTTGGTCTCCGCCTCCGCTAATCGCCGAAGTCGCGCCAAATACCAAGGCAGCAGAAGTACGGCCGTCGGCGGAACTGCCGATCTCCCCCCTAAAGGGGGAGATGTCCGGCAGGACAGAGGGGGGCGCGAAGGAATGCCAGCTTGCGAGAGATCTGCGCTGCCGTTCCGTCAAATCCCTTGCGTGAGCGTCGCGGCCTTTTTCGGCGACCATCCTTAGAATCGCGACGGCGATATCACGGGCTGCTTCCTCCTCGGCCATGGCGAGAGGCTTGGCATTCTGCCCGTCGCCAGCAACGGCTATCAGCCAGCGGACGCCCGCGTCGGTTCTGATCGCAGCCAGTCGTATGTCGGCCGTCACCGCATCCATCGTCAGTTGCCCGCCGCCGTCGATGACGACTGAAACCTTCGGACCGCGCCTTGCCGTCAGACCAGCCTCTTCAATCGCCACCCGAATCCGCTCCGCCATCGGGCGCGGGTCGGCTATCTCCTCCGGGTCGAGCCCGGCCAGCGGGCCGGTCTCGACCGGCACGCCGGTGCGCACGGCGATGCCGAGCGCATCGACCTCCATCGCCAGTAGCGGCGCGCTTGCCGGCGTCAGGCCGCGTATCTGCAGGCCGCCGCGGGCGGTCACTTCCATGATGCCGTTGCCATGGCGCAAGGCGGATTCGCAGAGTCCGATCAACGACTTCGGCAACAGTCCTCCAGCGACCGGATTGAGCCGCACCAGTAGCCCGTCGCCGGTTTGCATCGGCGCGGACAAGGCAGGGCAGGCGCCACGGCGCGAGAAAGCGTTCATGCCGCCACTCCCAGAGCTTGCGCTTCGGCAATCAGTGCGGCGAGATCGTCATCGATCGAGTTGCGCAGCGGATGCCAGAGCCCGCGCCGCCGTGCTGACAGCAAACGCTCGGCAATCACCTTCGCCGCCGCCGGGTTCTCGCGCAGGATGAAGGCGCGCACCACGGGGTCGCCAAGATAGGCATCGTGCACGGCGTCGATCAGCGTGCCTGATATGGCATGGGTAGTCTCGGCAAAGCCGACCAGCCGGTCGACCGTCTCGGCGAATTCCGAGGCGCCGCGCGGCCCGTGCCGCATCTGGCCGGCGATGAAGCGCGGGTTCACCGCGCGGGCGCGAACTACCCGGGATACGGCCTCACCAACCGAGCGCGGCTTGGGCCTTTGCGGGTCCGTGATGTCGAGGACGATGACGTCGGCGCTGCTGCCGAGCGCGGCAAGCGCTGCCGAAAAGCCGCCGATAAAGGCGACGTCGGCCGAGCCTTCGAGGATGTCGCGGCCGGGGTCGTCGCCGGTATGAACCAGAAGGTCGGCCTCAGCGATGCGGCCCTCGAACGCGCCGGGCGCCGAAATGCCTTCGCCCTCGGCGCCGCCATAGGCATGCGAAGTGGCGTCGAGGTAAGTGCGGCCGATCTCTTCGCGCGCAGCCCAGTCGCCGCTCGACAACAAGTCCTCGACGCCGGCGCCGTAAGTGCCCGGCGAGGTGCCGAAAATGCGCGGGCTGATCTTTCCATCCGCGCGGGTGCTGGCCGCCAGCGGGTTTTCCGAATCGTCCTCGTCGCGGGCGGCGACGGCGTTGGCGGCGGCATCGATCAGCGCGATCTGGGTCGGGAACATGTCGCGGAACAGGCCCGATATGCGCCAGGTGACATCGACGCGCGGGCGGCCGAGCGTTGCCGGCGGCAGCACCTCGATGCCGGTGATGCGGCCGGTGGCTGAATCCCATTGCGGCCGGCAGCCCATCAGCGCCAGGCCTTGCGCGATCTCCTCGCCGCCGGTGCGCAGCGAGGCCGACCCCCAGAGGTCGATGACCAGCGAGCGCGGCCAGTCGCCATGCGATTGCATGTAGCTGCGCAAGACCTCGTCGGCGGCCGCCCTGCCGAGATCGAACGATGTCGGCGTCGGCATGGTGCGCGGGTCGGCGGTAAACAAATTGCGCCCGGTCGGCAGCACATCGCTCCGGCCACGCGCCGGCGCGCCGGCCGGACCGGCAGCGACGTGGCGGCCGTCGAGGGCGGCAAGCAGCGCGGTTTTTTCAGCTGCCGCACTTTGCCGCCGTACCGGATCAGCTTCGCCTTCCGGCGAGCGGCCGTAAATGTGCAGGCCGTCCTTGATGGCGAAATCCTTGAGATCGCAGAGCCAGGCGTCGATGCGGCGCAAAGCCTCGTCGGCTGCGTCGGTCCCGGCGACACCAGCCTCTGAGGCGAGGCCGGTCTTTTCCGCCGTTTCGACGATCAGCTTCGCCAGGCGGTCGCGGCGGCGGCGGTCGAGCCCGTCGGCCTGGGCATATTCGTCGACCAGTCGTTCAAGCCTGTGCTGGTTTTCGTCCAGCCCGGCGCCGGTCAGTGGCGGCGGCAGATGGCCAAGCGTGACGGCGGCAACGCGCCGCTTGGCCTGGGCTGCCTCGCCGGGGTTGGAGACGATGAACGGATAAATGACGGGCAGGGCGCCGGCGACGATTTCGGGAAAGCAGTTTTCGCTGAGCGCAACGGTCTTGCCGGGCAGCCATTCCAGCGTGCCGTGGGCGCCGACATGGACAATTGCATGGATGCCGAGCGACTGGCGCAGCCAGAGGCCAAAGGCGACCAGCGCATGGCGAGGCGGCAATGTCGGGTCGTGATAGTCGGCGCGGCGGTCGACTGAGCGCCCGCGATCGGGGGCGAGCGCCACGGTGATGTTGCCGAACGTGGCCGTGCGGAAGGGGAATTTGGCGACGGCAGGCGCTTGAACACCCCTCTCTGTCCTGCCGGACATCTCCCCCTCAAGGGGAGAGATTGCTCCGTGACTTCTGCTTTCGCCAACTACCGACGGTATTAAGGTAGAGCCGTCGGCGAAACGGCCAATCTCCTCCCTTGAGGGGGAGATGTCCGGCAGGACAGAGGGGGGCGCCTCGCGCGAACCTGTCTCATCTTCCGCCTTACCCCATGCCGCCTCCACGGCAGCGAGTGCCGCAGTCGGTAACTCTGCAGAAAGAGCGAGATAATCGTCCAGTCTCAGCCCACCATTGCCCCGTTCCAGCAAATCCAACAACTCCCTTGGCGTTTGCGGAATCCTTTCAACGGCGTAGCCCTGTTCGCTCAGGTCGTGCAGCATTGCCAGCACGCTGGACGGCACGTCGAGGCCGACGGCGTAGCCGGTGCGACCGGGGGCGCTCGGATAGTCGGGGATCAGGATGGCGAGCTTGCGTTCCGCGCGCGGCGTCCGCCGCAGGCGCACGAATGCCTCGATACGGTTCGCCACTTGCGCGACGCGGTCGGGCTCTGGCCGGTTGGCGAAGGCGCGGAAGGCCAATGCGGGATCGGTTTCGCTTTCGCCCTTGAAGGAAATGGCGCCGGCCAGGATGCGGCCGTCGAGCTCGGGCAGGACGACATGCATGGCAAGGTCGGCGGGCGCCAGGCCGCGCTGATTGGTTTGCCAGATGTCGCGGCGGGTGGTTGCGACGATGACCTGGAACACCGGCACGCCGGCGCGGTCGAACAGGGTTTCAACGCCCGGCTCGGCCCCGGAGGCGAAAGCTGTGGCGGTGATGATGGCGGCAGGCTTCAGCGTTGCAAGCGCGGTTTCAACAAAGGCGAGTGAGGCCGGGTCCTTGAGGCTGGAGACGAAGATAGGCACGGGAGCCATGCCGCGCGCGCTCAGCGCTTCGAAAAGCGCGTCGATGGGCGCGACGTCGGCGGCGAGCAGCATCGAGCGGTAGAAGAGGATCGGCACGACTTCTCCCTCCCCCTCGAGGGGAGGGTGGCCCGAAGGGCCGGGTGGGGTCGTTGCGGCAGTGCTCGACATTTTTTTCTGTCGGCGCGCTTCAAAGTGTTGGCGCGCTTCGGAGAGGACCCCACCCCCGGCCTGCGGCCGGACCCTCCCCTCGAGGGGGAGGGGGACGCCGCGTTCTACGACCCCCAGCCCCGGCTCGTAAAATCCCGCCTTTGGCACGCTAACAGGTTCGGCTATCGCCGCACCCGATCCAGCGAGACTTGCCAGCCTCTGCACCAGCGCCGTCATATTTGCCGGCCCGCCCTCGCGGAAATAGCCCAGCAGGGCGTCCAACTCCTCGCGCGGCAGCGTCGAGCCTTCGATCAGTCGCAAATCCTCGTCGTGGCTCTCGCCCGGTAGGAGCGCCAGCTTGATACCGCGATTTCGCGCGATAACGGCGAGCTGGTCGCAGCCATAGCGCCACCACTCGTAGCCGCCGAGAATGCGGACCAGAATGACCTTGGCGTGGCGGGCGACGCTCTCGGTCCAGAGGTCGACGGACATCGGATGGCGCAGGTCGCGCAAGGCGGCGAGCCGCATCGAGGGCAGGCGGTCCGCATCCGCCTTCCACGCCGCCGCCAGCCCGGCCAGGTCGCTGTCGGTGAAGGACAGGGCCACGACATCCGCAGGCGTTTGCCTGAGATCGACAGGCTCGGCGAGATCGTCGAGCGAGGCGGATGTGGTGGTGAGGATGTGCATCGCGGCTCGTACCTGGGGTCAGCCGGCGAGGATACGCTCTATCGCCGGGCGGTTCAGCCCTTTCAGACCGATGACGACGAGGCGCGAACGGCGGTCGTCGTCAGCCGTCCAGGCGCGATCGTAATAATGGTTGACGCGGGGACCGACAGCCTGCAGCAGGAGCCGCATCGGCTTGCCGCCAACCTCGACGAAGCCCTTGACGCGCAACACGTTTTCTTCCGCCGCCGCCGTGGCGACGCGTTGTGCGAGCTCGTCCGGGTTGGAGACGGACGCGATGTCGATGACGAACGAGTCAAAATCGTCATGCTCGTGGTCGAGCTCGTCGTCGTGATGGGTCTTGCGGTTCTCGATGTCGTCCTCGACGGCGAGGCCGAGGCCGAGCAGCACCGACGGATCGACCTTGCCTTGCGAAGTCGGCACGATCTTCACCGCCCGCGCAACATGCTTGCCGATGACGGCATTGGCACGGGCCGAGCCGGCTGCGTCCATCAGGTCGCTCTTCGACAGGATGATCAGGTCGGCGCAAGCGAGCTGGTCTTCGAATACTTCCTCGACCGGATCGTCGTGTTCGAGCGTCTCGTCCTGCGCGCGCTGCGCCTGCAGGGCGTCCATGTCGTTGGCGACGCGGCCATCCGCCAGCGCCGGTCCGTCGACGACGGCGATGACGCCGTCGACGGTCACCCGGCTCTTGACCGACGGCCACTGGAAGGCCTGGACCAGCGGCTTGGGCAGGGCCAGCCCGGATGTCTCGATCAGGATATGGTCGACCCTCGGCATCAGCGACAGGATTTGGTCGAGCGCCGGGACGAAATCGTCGGCGACAGTGCAGCAGATGCAGCCATTGGCCAGCTCGACGATGTTTTCCTCGGGGCAGGTGTCGATGCCGCAGCCCTTCAGGATCTCGCCGTCGATGCCGATGTCGCCGAACTCGTTGACGATGATGGCCAGCCGCTTGCCTTTGGCGTTTTCGAGCAAATGGCGGATCAATGTCGTCTTGCCGGCGCCGAGAAATCCGGTAACGACGGTGCAGGGGACGCGCGAAAGGGAGGCAGCGGTCATATCAAGTCCTTCAAAAGGTCGAGGGGAGGGATGCGGGCAACCAGACCGCGCTTCAGACAATCGGGACGGCCGCGCCACGGAATGAGCCCATCCGTCGAGGTGGCGAACAGCTTTGCACCGGTCACGAGATCGGCGCCGCTGGTCGTGGTCAGGTCGCCGAAGACGTAACTCCAGCAGCCGTCGCGCAGCATGGCGGCGCTGAGCCGGCGCTTGCAATTGCCGAGGCATTCGACGGTGCGGATTTTGATGTTTTCGCCGGAAGCGGCGCGGCGCGTGTCCTCGGCGAGCAGTTCGCCGGCGCGGGGATGAGCGTCCGAACCGGTCTCGTCACGGCAGGAAGAGCAGACGATGACGGTAACGCCGGCCAGGGAATCGTCAGGGCCGGACAATAAATCCGCTGTCTCAGCCGAAAAACTGCTGTCGCGTTCCAAATCAGGCTCCTTGCCCGGAAAACCCGCCAGGCGATCGGATTCTTATGTCCTAGACGGCAGGTCTCCTGGCTCGCGGGTCATCGCCTTGGTGCCGCCTTCCCGGGAATATCCCAGTGGTTTTCGGCCTTGGCTCGTCGCTTACAGTTGCGGGGACAGCCGCGGATTTGAAATCGAGATTTCGCACCGCATTCCCTCTTGGCCCCTGCCGTTGCGGGCAGGGGACCGTCTGGAACAGATTTAGGCTTGTGGAGGCAGTCGTGTCAACGCACGTCTACGACGCGGCAATGTCGGCCAGCGCCGGCCCAAGATCACCGGCAGCTGTCACCTCGATGCGCTCAAGCCCGAGCCAGCCCTGCATCTGCTTCAATTCCTCGAAGAGTTCGGCAGCGGTTTGTGGCGGGGCGCCGGGCTCCGCATAGGCGGCATGGACGCGCAATACGCCGGCCGGACGGTCGGCCCTGAGGTCGACCCGCCCGACGATGCTGTCGCCGAGCAGGAACGGCAGCACGTAATAGCCATACCGGCGCTTTTCGGCCGGCGTGTAGATCTCGATGCGGTAGTGGAAGTCGAACAGCCGCTCGGTGCGCGACCGCTCGAAGACGACGGGATCGAACGGCGCAAGCAGGGCGCGCGCCTCGGTCCGGCGCGGCAAACGGGCGTTCTTGTGGAGATAGGCTGTTTTGCTCCAGCCGTCGACGCTCACCGGCAACAGCTCGCCAGCCTCGACCAGCTCCTCGATGCGGCCCTTGATATCGGCGGGCGAGAGGCGGAAATAGTCGCGCAGGTCGCCTGCCGTGGCGACGCCATGGGCGCGGGCGGAGATACGCAGCAATTCGCGGTGCGCATCCTCGGGGCAAGGAACCGGCAGAGCGAGTACCGCCGGCGGCAGTACGCGCTCCGGCAGATCGTAGAACCGCTCGAAGCCGCGGCGATGCGCTGTGGTGATGCGGCCGGCCCAGAACAGCCATTCGAAGGCGTGCTTGGCATGGCTCCAGCCCCACCAGCCACCATTGCCCTTTTGGCCTTCGAGGGCTGAAGCGGCGATCGGGCCGTGATCGACGACCTGGCGATAGATCTCCTCGATATAGGCGGCGTGCTCGCGGCCCCATTTGGCCAGTCCGCTGTACATTTCCTCGCCGCGCTCGGCCCGCTGCATGCGCCAGCGCATCAGCGGATAGGTCTCGACCGGCAGGAAGGAGGCTTCGTGCGCCCAATATTCAAAGACCATCCGCTTGCGCGTTATGGCGGCGTCGTCGAGCAGCGCCGGCTTGTAGGGGCCAAGCCGCGAATAGAGCGGCATGTAGTGGGCGCGCACCACGGCGCTGACGGAATCGATCTGCAGCAGGCCGGTACGGGCAAGCACGCGGGCCAGATGTCGGCGGTCGGGTGTACCGGCGGGTCGGGGGTCATTGAATCCCTGTGCCGCCAGCGCGATGCGGCGGGCCATGCGAAGCGAGATTTTTTCCTTCATCAATGCGGGTATCCTGATGATGCCGGACAGAGCAGAGAATCTGCGATTCCGCGCCATGCTAGCAGGGTTTTGTCGGTATCCATGTCAGGAGAGAAAAGTGGAGTGAAAAGTGAAAGAAATCAAACAGGAGCGGATCTGACCAGTTTTCCCGGATATGCCGCCCAGTACCGCGATTTGAACAAGGTTTGACTTGCTTCGCCGAAAGCGCTGCGCTAACCCTCGCCGCGTTGCAGCATAGAGCCCCCTTAAAACGGTTCAGTGGTTAAACTGTCACGCTTCCGCAAGTGGGTCCGGTGCTGTAATCAGAGTGGATTGGCCGCCAACGGAAACTGCAGCATGAACGCACTTTTAGGTTCGTACCTGCCCATCGTCCTGTTCATCGGCGTGGCGCTGGTGGTCGGGCTGGCGCTGCTTGCCGCACCCTTCCTGGTGGCCTACCGCAACCCCGATCCGGAAAAGCTTTCGGCCTATGAATGCGGCTTCAACTCGTTCGACGATGCGCGCATGAAGTTCGACATCCGCTTCTACCTGGTGTCGATCCTGTTCATCATCTTCGATCTGGAGGTGGCCTTCCTGTTTCCTTGGGCGGTGTCGTTCAGCCAGATCGGCATGCTCGGTTTTTGGTCGATGATGGTGTTTTTGGCGGTGCTGACCATCGGCTTTGCCTATGAATGGAAAAAAGGAGCGCTGGAATGGGATTGAACGACAGTTCCGGCACGCTCGTCGCGCCGAAGCCCAAGGGCCTCATCGACCCCAACACCGGCAGGCCGGTGGGGGAGGATGATCCGTTCTTCCTGGAGATCAACAACGAGCTCGCCGACAAGGGCTTTCTCGTCACCTCGACCGAGGCGCTGATCACCTGGGCGCGCAGCGGCTCGCTGATGTTCATGACCTTCGGTCTCGCCTGCTGCGCGGTCGAGATGATCCATACCTCGATGCCGCGCTATGACTCGGAAAGGTTCGGTGTTGCGCCGCGCGCGTCTCCGCGTCAGTCCGACATCATGATCGTTGCCGGCACGCTGACCAACAAGATGGCGCCGGCGCTGCGCAAGGTCTACGATCAGATGCCGGAGCCGCGCTACGTCATCTCGATGGGCTCCTGCGCCAATGGCGGCGGCTATTATCATTATTCCTATTCGGTGGTGCGCGGCTGCGACCGCATCGTGCCGGTCGACATCTACGTGCCCGGCTGCCCGCCGAGCGCCGAAGCGCTGCTCTACGGCATCCTTCTCCTGCAGAAGAAGATCCGCCGCACCGGCACGATCGAGCGGTGAGCGGCATGACCCAGGCGTTGAATGACCTCTCGACCTATCTCGGCGAGAAGCTGACCGGCCGGATCGGCGAGGTGGTGTTTGCCTATGGCGAACTCACCATCTCGGTCGAACCGCGCGACCTGATCGAGGTAGTGACCTTCCTGCGCGACGACCCGAAATGCCAGTTCATCTCGATCATCGATGTCTGCGGCGCGGATTATCCGTCGCGGGCAAAGCGCTTCGACGTCGTCTATCATTTGCTGTCGCCGAGGCAGAATATCCGCATCCGCATCAAGGTCCAGGCCGACGAAGAGACGCTGGTGCCGTCAATCACCGGCATATATCCCGGCGCCGACTGGTTCGAACGCGAAACCTACGATCTCTATGGCGTGCTGTTTTCGGGTCATCCCGATCTGCGGCGGATTCTGACCGACTACGGCTTCGAAGGCCATCCGCTGCGCAAGGACTTTCCGCTGACCGGCTTCGTCGAGGTGCGCTACGACGACGAAGCCAAGCGCGTCATCTACGAGCCGGTGGAGCTCAAGCAGGAATTCCGCAATTTCGATTTTCTGTCCCCATGGGAAGGCACGGATTATGTTCTGCCGGGGGACGAGAAGGCAAAACAGTGAATGGCTGAAACCTCCGTCCGCAACTTCAACATCAATTTCGGCCCGCAGCATCCGGCTGCGCACGGCGTTTTGCGCCTCGTGCTGGAGCTCGACGGCGAGGTCGTCGACCGCGTCGATCCGCATATCGGACTGTTGCATCGCGGCACGGAAAAGCTGATCGAGCACAAGACTTATCTGCAGGCGGTGCCTTATCTCGACCGGCTCGACTATTGCGCGCCGATGAACCAGGAGCATGCCTTTGCGCTTGCAGCCGAGCGGCTGCTCGGCATCGAGGTGCCGAAGCGCGGGCAGCTTATTCGAGTTCTCTACTCTGAGATCGGCCGCATCATGTCGCACATCCTCAATGTGACGACGCAGGCGATGGATGTCGGCGCGCTGACGCCGCCGCTGTGGGGCTTCGTCGAGCGCGAAAAGCTGATGGTGTTCTATGAGCGTGCCAGCGGCTCGCGCATGCATGCAGCCTATTTCCGGCCGGGCGGCGTGCATCAGGACCTGCCGCAGAAGCTGATCGAGGACATCGGCAAGTGGATTGACCCGTTCCTGAAGTCGATCGACGACCTCGACGCGCTCTTGACCGGTAACCGTATTTTCAAGCAGCGCAATGTCGACATTGCCACTGTCTCCCTGGCGGACGCCTGGGCCTGGGGGTTTTCCGGCGTCATGGTGCGCGGCTCGGGTGCGCCGTGGGACCTGCGCAAATCGCAACCCTACGAATGCTATGCCGAGCTGGACTTCGACATTCCGGTCGGCAAGAACGGCGACTGTTTCGACCGTTATCTGGTGCGCATGGAAGAGATGCGGCAGTCGGCGAAAATCATGCGCCAGTGCGTCGACCTGTTGCTCGGCAAGGAAGGCGGCGGGCCGGTGTCGAACCTCGACGGCAAGGTGGTGCCGCCGAAGCGCGCGGCGATGAAGCGCTCGATGGAAGCGCTGATCCATCACTTCAAGCTCTACACCGAAGGCTACCGCGTGCCGGCCGGCGAGGTCTATGCCGCGGTCGAGGCTCCGAAGGGCGAGTTCGGCGTCTATCTCGTCTCCGACGGCACCAACAAGCCCTACCGCTGCAAGCTGCGCGCGCCGGGCTTTGCGCATCTGCAAGCCATGGACTTTTTGTGCCGCGGCCACATGCTGGCCGACGTCACCGCCGTTCTCGGCTCCCTCGACATCGTGTTTGGTGAGGTCGATCGCTAAATGTCAGTCCGCCGTCTCGCAGAAGCCAGCCTCCAGCCAGCCTCCTTCGCCTTCAACCGGGCGAATGCGGCAGCGGCGAAGCAGTGGATCAAGAAATATCCGAAGGGGCGCGAGCAATCCGCGATCATCCCCTTGCTGATGCTGGCGCAGGAGCAGGAAGGCTGGGTGACCAAGGCGGCGATCGAGGCGATCTCCGACATGCTCGGCATGCCCTATATCAGAGGGCTGGAAGTCGCCACCTTCTATACGCAATACCAACTCAATCCGGTCGGCAGCCGCGCCCATATCCAGGTCTGCGGCACCACGCCCTGCATGCTGCGCGGCTCGGAAGCGCTGATGGATGTGTGCCGCTCGAAGATCCATCACGACCAGTTCCACACCAACGACAAGGGCACGCTATCGTGGGAGGAGGTCGAGTGCCTCGGAGCCTGCGTCAACGCACCGATGGTGATGATATTCAAGGACACCTACGAGGATTTGACGCCGGAGCGGCTTGCCGAGATCATCGACCTTTATGACGCCGGCAAGGGCGCTACGGTGAAACCGGGACCGCAAAACGGCCGCATCACCTCCGAGCCGGCCAGTGGCCTGACGACCCTTAAGAGTGAAAAGGCGCTCCTCAAGGCGACCCGCGACCGGGAAGCCAGGGCGGCAACCAAGGCCACCAAGGAAACGGCGCCGGCGGCTGTCGCCGCAGCACCCGCGGTACCGGCCCCGCCAGCCGCTCCTGCCGCACCGGCGCCGGTTGCGCCCTCGAATGCCAGCAAGCCGAAGACCGATGCGGTGGAGACCAGCCCGGCGCTGAAATCGCCATCGGCGACAAAAGTCGCGCCCGCGGCGGAAAAGGCGGCGAGCGTTGCAGCGCCGCTGCATTCGGCCGCCAATGCCAACAAGGCCGAGCCGCAGGTCGAGGACGTCTCGAAACAGCGCAAGGGCCCCAAGAACAAGGCCGAGCCGGCGTCTGCTTTCAAAGCGCCGGAGGCCAAGGTCAAACCGGCGAAGGCTGCCGCCAAGGCCACCAAGCCGTCGCCCGGAAACAAGAGCCGGCCGACCGGCAAGAAGCCGGTCTGAAGGAACGAGCAATGCTTCAGGACCGAGACCGCATCTTCAACAACATCTACGGCCGCTTCGACAAGTCGCTGGCCGGCGCCATGGCGCGCGGCGCCTGGGACAACACGCCCGGCATCATCGCCAAGGGGCGCGAGTGGATCGTCAACGAGATGAAAGCATCGGGCCTGCGCGGCCGCGGCGGCGCCGGCTTCCCGACCGGGCTGAAATGGTCGTTCATGCCCAAGCAAAGCGACGGCCGGCCGAGTTATCTCGTCGTCAATGCGGACGAGTCCGAACCCGGCACCTGCAAGGACCGCGATATATTGCGCCACGATCCGCATACGCTGGTCGAGGGCTGCCTGATCGCCGGCTTCGCCATGGGCGCGGTCGCCGCCTACATCTATGTGCGCGGCGAGTTCATCCGCGAGCGCGAGGCGCTGCAACGCGCCATCGACGAGGCCTATGCGGCCAAGCTGATCGGCAAGAACAATACCTCCGGCTACGATTTCGACATTTACATGCACCATGGCGCCGGCGCCTATATCTGTGGCGAGGAAACGGCGCTGCTCGAAAGCCTCGAAGGCAAGAAAGGCCAGCCGCGGCTGAAGCCGCCGTTTCCGGCCAATGTCGGCCTCTATGGCTGCCCGACGACGGTGAACAATGTCGAGTCCATCGCCGTGGCGCCAACCATTCTGCGCCGCGGTGCGGCCTGGTTCTCGTCCTTCGGCCGGCCCAACAATGCCGGCACCAAGCTGTTCTGCATCTCCGGCCACGTCAACAATCCGTGCACCGTCGAAGAGGCGATGTCGATCCCGTTCCGCGAACTGATCGAGACGCATTGCGGCGGCATCCGCGGCGGCTGGGACAATCTGCTGGCGGTCATTCCGGGCGGCGCCTCGGTGCCGTTGGTGCCGGCCGAGCAGATCATCGACGCGCCGATGGATTTCGATGCGCTGCGCGACCTGAAATCGGGCCTAGGCACCGCGGCTGTCATCGTCATGGACAAATCGACCGATGTCGTGAAGGCGATCGCGCGGCTGTCCTATTTCTACAAGCACGAGAGCTGCGGCCAGTGCACGCCCTGCCGTGAGGGCACGGGCTGGATGTGGCGGGTGATGGAACGGCTGGTGCGCGGCGAGGCGCAGAAGCGCGAGATCGACATGCTGCTCGACGTGACCAAGCAGGTCGAGGGCCACACGATCTGCGCTCTGGGCGATGCGGCGGCATGGCCGATCCAGGGCCTGATGCGGCATTTCCGCGGCGAGGTGGAGCGGCGCATCGACGAGTTCTCGCGCAACGCACACCGCGCCGAACCGGTGCTGGCGGCGGCGGAATAGAAGAATTCAAAAAATGCGGGCGAATGCCCGAAACGAGGAAACGAGCGCGGGGCAGACGGAAACGACCAGGAGACCACCTATGTCGCTGTTTTCGATACCCGACGATTTGACGCCCAATGGGGACCCGTTCTTGAAGATGAACCAGGACCTGACCAGGACAATGCCGAAGGAGATGGCCAGCGCCGTCAATCTCCTGGCGCATCCTGTCGCCGGCGCGGCGACGATGACGGCACTCGGCATCGGGCTTGCCAACCACGCCTTTGGCGTCTGGATGGGCGTGCTTTCAGGCGTGGCCGAGACCTCGCAGCGGCTTTGGCAGCCGGTCACCGAGGATTTCGAGGCCCGGACCGAACGCGTTTCCGCGACCGGCAAAAGCTCCTCGACCAAGGCGCGCGCAGCCACCAAAACCCTGATTGCCGAGGCGCAGTCCTTCGCCAATGACGTGACCGACATTGCGACAAGCACTGCGGCGCGGAGCGTGGCGAATGCGAGCGCCGTTGCAGCGGACGCGTCGGCCGGACTGATGCCGGAGGATTTCAAGCAGCCCAAGCCGATGGACCGGCCAGCCGTGCCCGCCGACCTCAAGGCAATATCGGGTATCGGGCCGAAACTGGAAAAGGTGCTGAACGGCCTTGGCATCTGGACATACGCCCAGATTGCCGCGTGGACGCCGCAAGAGATCGCCTGGGTCGAAGATTACCTGTCGTTGAAGGGCCGTATCGGCCGTGACGGCTGGATCGGTCAGGCGGCCGCATTGGCCGGGGCCAAAAATTGAATTCAATACCGTGCGCGGTGTCTGCTGCGCCCGGAAGGAAAGATTGCGGAACGTCCGCAGAGGTTTGAGGCGAAATGGCAAAGCTCAAGGTCGACGGGAAAGAGATCACTGTACCCGACCATTACACGCTGCTGCAGGCGGCCGAGGACGCCGGTGCGGAAGTGCCGCGCTTCTGCTTCCACGAGCGGCTGTCGATCGCCGGCAATTGCCGCATGTGCCTGATCGAGGTGAAGGGCGGCCCGCCCAAGCCGCAGGCGTCCTGCGCCATGGGCGTGCGCGACCTGCGCCCCGGTCCAAATGGCGAGCCGCCGGAAATTTTCACCAACACGCCGATGGTCAAGAAGGCCCGCGAAGGCGTGATGGAATTCCTGCTGATCAACCATCCGCTGGACTGCCCGATCTGCGATCAGGGCGGCGAGTGCGACCTGCAGGACCAGGCGATGGCGTTCGGAGTCGATTCCTCGCGCTACCACGAGAACAAGCGGGCGGTCGAAGACAAGTATATCGGGCCGCTGGTCAAGACGATCATGAACCGCTGCATCCATTGCACGCGCTGCGTCCGCTTTACCACCGAGATTGCGGGCATATCCGAGCTCGGCCTGATCGGCCGCGGCGAGGATGCCGAGATCACCACCTATCTCGAAAGCGCGATGACTTCGGAACTGCAGGGCAATGTCATCGACCTTTGCCCGGTCGGCGCGCTGACCTCCAAACCCTACGCCTTCCAGGCACGGCCGTGGGAACTGACCAAGACAGAATCCATCGACGTGATGGACGCCGTCGGCTCCGCGATCCGCGTCGATAGCCGGGGCCGCGAAGTGATGCGCATCCTGCCGCGTACCAACGAGGCGGTGAACGAGGAGTGGATTTCCGACAAGACCCGCTTCATCTGGGACGGCCTGCGCACGCAGCGCCTCGACCGGCCCTATGTGCGCAAGGACGGCAGACTGGCCCCCGCAAGCTGGGCGGAGGCTTTTGCCGCGATCAAGGAAGCGGTGTCGAATGCCGCACCCGAAAAGATCGGCGCCATTGCCGGCGATCTCGCAGCCGTCGAGGAGATCTACGCGCTGAAGTTGTTGATGGCTTCGCTCGGCTCGAGGAACACCGACTGCCGCCAGGACGGTGCCGCACTCGATCCGTCGCTCGGCCGGGCGAGCTATGTCTTCAACCCGACCATCGAAGGCATCGAACAGGCCGATGCGGTGCTGATCATCGGCGCCAATCCGCGCTTCGAGGCATCCTTGCTCAACGCCCGCATCCGCAAGCGCTGGCGGGCCGGCAATCTGCCGGTCGGCGTCATCGGCGATGTCGGCGATACCCGCTATGATTACGAGCAGCTCGGCGCCGGGCCGGAATCGCTGAAGGATCTGGCCGACGGCAACGGCAAGTTCTTCCAGCTGCTGAAGAAGGCGACGCATCCGCTGATCATCGTCGGACAGGGTGCGCTGGCGCGTCCGGACGGCGCGGCCGTGCTTGGCCAGGCGGCGAAGCTCGCCGTCGCCGTCAATGCCGCAAGGGCCGACTGGAACGGCTTTGCCGTGCTGCACACCGCCGCGGCACGCGTCGGCGGCCTCGATGTCGGCTTCGTACCGGGCGAGGGCGGCAGGAATGTCGCCGGCATGCTGGGCGAGACCGACGTGCTGTTCCTGCTCGGCGCCGACGAAATCGACATGGCCAAGACCGGCGGCGCTTTCGTCGTCTATGTCGGCACGCATGGCGACAAGGGCGCGCATCGCGCCAACGTCATCCTGCCGGGCGCCGCCTATACCGAGAAGTCGGGCACCTTCGTCAACACCGAAGGCCGCGTGCAGCAGACCAACCGGGCCGGCTTCGCGCCCGGCGAAGCGCGCGAGGACTGGGCGATTCTCAGGGCTCTGTCGGATGTGCTCGGCAAGAAGCTGCCGTTCGATTCGCTGCCGCAATTGCGCGCAAAGCTCTATGCGGAACACCCGCATCTTGCCCGCATCGACCATGTCGCGGCCGGCGACCCGGCCGACATCGCCAGGGTGGCCAAGCTCGGCGGGCGGCTGAACAAGGGCACCTTCACCTCGCCGGTCAAGGATTTCTACCTGACCAATCCGATCGCGCGGGCTTCCGCGGTGATGGCCGAATGCTCGGCTTTGGCGAAAAACGGCTTCAGGCAGGCGGCGGAGTAGACATGGACACCTTCTTCTCCTTCTACGTGCTGCCGGCACTGCTGATCCTTTTGAAGTCGGTCGTGCTGATCGTCGTTCTGTTGATCTTCGTCGCCTATGTGCTTTATGCCGACCGCAAGATCTGGGCGGCGGTGCAATTGCGCCGCGGACCGAACGTCGTCGGCCCGTGGGGTACGCTGCAGGCTTTCGCCGATCTGCTGAAATTCGTGTTCAAGGAGCCGGTGATCCCGTCCGGCGCCAACAAGGGCGTTTTCCTGCTGGCGCCCTTGGTGTCGGCGGTGCTGGCGATCTCTGCATGGGCGGTGATACCGGTCAATGAAGGCTGGGCGATCGCCAACGTCAATGTCGGCATCCTCTATGTCTTCGCCATCTCCTCGCTCGAGGTCTATGGCGTGATCATGGGCGGCTGGGCGTCCAATTCGAAATACCCGTTCCTTGGCGCACTGCGCTCGGCGGCGCAGATGGTGTCCTACGAAGTCTCGATCGGCTTCGTCATCGTCACCGTGCTGCTTTGCGTCGGCTCGCTCAACCTGTCCGACATCGTCTTGTCGCAGCAGGACGGGCTGGGCACGCGGCTCGGCCTGCCCAACACCTTCCTCGACTGGCATTGGCTGTCGCTGTTCCCGATGTTCATCGTCTTCTTCATCTCGGCGTTGGCCGAGACCAACCGGCCGCCCTTCGACCTTGTGGAAGCCGAATCGGAACTCGTCGCCGGCCATATGGTCGAATATTCCTCGACGCCGTTCCTGTTGTTCTTCCTCGGCGAATATGTCGCCGTCGTCCTGATGTGCGCGTTGGCAACCATCCTGTTCCTTGGCGGCTGGCTGCCGCCCTTCAACTTCGCGCCGTTCACCTGGGTGCCGGGGCTGATCTGGTTCGTGCTCAAGGTCTGCCTGGTGTTCTTCATGTTCTCCATGGTGAAGGCGTTCGTGCCGCGCTATCGCTACGACCAACTGATGCGGCTCGGCTGGAAGGTGTTCCTGCCGATCTCGCTATTCATGGTGGTCGCCACCGCCGCTTTCCTAAAGATCACGGGGTTTGCCTGATGTCTGCATTATCCCAGGCCGCCAAGTCACTGCTTTTGCAGGATTTCGTCGGCGCTTTCTTCCTGTCGACGCGTCAGTTCTTCGCGCCGAAGGAGACGATCAACTATCCGCATGAGAAGGGACCGGTCAGCCCGCGCTTCCGCGGCGAGCATGCGCTGCGCCGCTACCCGAACGGCGAGGAACGCTGCATCGCCTGCAAATTGTGCGAGGCGATCTGCCCGGCACAGGCCATCACCATCGAAGCCGGCCCGCGCCGCAACGACGGCACGCGGCGCACCGTGCGCTACGACATCGATATGGTGAAATGCATCTATTGCGGCTTCTGCCAGGAAGCCTGCCCGGTCGACGCCATCGTCGAGGGGCCGAATTTCGAGTTCGCGACGGAGACGCGCGAGGAACTTTATTACGACAAGGACAGGCTTCTGGCCAATGGCGACCGCTGGGAGCGTGAGCTGGCGCGCAACATCTCGCTGGATGCGCCTTACCGCTGATATTTGATGCATGAACGGGGCGAGGGCCTCGTTCAGAGGATGATCCCGAAAAGTTGCATACTTTTCGGACAAGATCATCCTCCGGAATGAAAGAGTGTCGCATGTTTTCTTTTCGATCGGGTCTTTCAACCCGATCGGAACATGCGATAGGAACACGCAACTTGCCGACCGGAGGCGGTGGCAAAAAACAGGACGAACGTCCTGTTCTGACAGGAAACCCGGGGGAACCCATGCTGAGTGGACTAGAGGCGGCCTTTTTCTACCTCTTCGCCTTTGTCGCGGTGGCATCGGCGTTCATGGTCATTTCGGCGCGCAATCCCGTGCATTCGGTGCTGTTCCTGATCCTGACCTTCTTCAACGCCGCCGGCCTGTTCATGCTGACCGGCGCCGAGTTCCTGGCGATGATCCTGCTCGTCGTCTATGTCGGTGCCGTGCTGGTGCTGTTCCTGTTCGTCGTCATGATGCTCGACGTCGACTTCGCCGAAATGAAGGAAGGCGCCCTGCAATATGCACCGATCGGCGCGCTGGTCGGGCTGATCCTGGCGGCGGAGCTGATCGTGGTGCTCGGCGGCTATACATTCGCGCCGAAACTGGCGGCGACGGTCGCCAAGCCCATTCCGGACCTGGCCGCGCGCTCCAATACGGCAGCGCTCGGCGACATCCTCTATACGGATTACCTCTATTACTTCCAGATCGCCGGGCTGGTGCTGCTGGTCGCCATGATCGGCGCCATCGTGCTGACGCTGCGCCACAAGCCGGGCGTCAAGCGGCAGTCGATCGCCGCCCAGGTCGGCCGCACGGCGGCAACCGGAGTGGAAATCCGCAAGGTCAAGACGGGCGAAGGAGTCTGAGATGGTCGTCGGCATCGCGCACTACCTGACCGTATCGGCGATCCTGTTCACGCTCGGCGTGTTCGGCATCTTCCTGAACCGCAGGAACGTCATCGTCATCCTGATGTCGATCGAGCTGATCCTGCTTGCGGTCAACATCAATTTCGTCGCCTTTTCGGCGGCGCTCGGCGATTTGGTCGGCCAGGTGTTCGCACTGTTCGTGCTGACGGTCGCGGCGGCCGAAGCGGCGATCGGCCTTGCCATTCTCGTCGTCTTCTTCCGCAACCGCGGCTCGATCGCGGTCGAAGACGTGAACATGATGAAGGGTTGACGGAACCACCATGTATCAGGCCATCGTCTTCCTTCCGCTGCTCGGCTTCCTGATCGTCGGCCTGTTCGGCACTTCGCTCGGCGCCAAGGCTTCCGAATACGTCACCTCCGGCTTCCTGGTGATCGCGGCTGTGCTGTCGTGGGTTGCCTTCTTCTCGGTCGGCTTCGGCGGCGGCGAGGTGTTCACCGTGCCGGTGCTGCGCTGGATCCAGTCAGGCGGCCTCGAAGCGTCGTGGGCGCTGCGGATCGATACGCTGACCGTGGTGATGTTGGTCGTCGTCAATACGGTGTCGGCGCTGGTCCATATCTACTCGATCGGCTACATGCATCACGACCCGGACCGGCCGCGCTTCTTCGCCTATCTGTCGCTGTTTACCTTCGCCATGCTGATGCTGGTGACGGCCGACAACCTCGTGCAGATGTTCTTCGGCTGGGAAGGCGTCGGCCTTGCCTCCTATCTGCTGATCGGCTTCTGGTACAAGAAGCCGTCGGCCAATGCAGCTGCGATCAAGGCCTTCGTCGTCAACCGCGTCGGCGATTTCGGCTTTGCGCTCGGCATATTCGGCGTGTTCGTGCTGTTCGGCTCGGTCAATCTCGGCACCATTTTCGCCAATGCGGCGACGTTCATTCCAGCCGAAGGCGCGCCGCAAGGCGCGGCCGTACTGACCTTCCTCGGCTATGCGCTTGATAAGCAGGCCGCGATGACGGTCGTCTGCCTGCTCCTGTTCATGGGCGCGATGGGCAAGTCGGCGCAGGTGCCGCTGCACACCTGGCTGCCGGATGCCATGGAAGGCCCGACGCCGGTCTCGGCACTGATCCATGCCGCCACCATGGTGACGGCAGGCGTGTTCATGCTGGCGCGGCTGTCGCCGCTGTTCGAGCTGTCGCATTCGGCACTGACGGTGGTCACCTTCATCGGCGCCTTCACCGCCTTCTTCGCGGCGACAGTCGGTCTTGTCCAGAACGACATCAAGCGCGTCATCGCCTATTCGACCTGTTCGCAGCTCGGCTACATGTTCGTGGCGCTCGGCGTCGGCGCCTATGGCGCGGCGATTTTCCATCTGTTCACCCACGCCTTCTTCAAGGCGCTGCTGTTCCTCGGCTCGGGCTCGGTCATCCACGCCGTCTCCGACGAGCAGGACATGCGCAAAATGGGTGGCCTAAGGACGCTGATCCCGACGACTTACTGGATGATGGTGATCGGCACGCTGGCGCTGACCGGTGTCGGCATTCCGGTAACGATCATCGGCACGGCCGGCTTCTTTTCCAAGGACGCCATCATCGAAGCGGCCTTCGCCGGCCACAATGCGGTCGCCGCGTTTGCCTTCATATTGCTGGTCATTGCTGCCTGCTTTACCTCCTTCTACTCCTGGCGGCTGATCTTCATGACCTTCCACGGCGAGCCGCGGGCCAGCCACGAGGTCATGCACCATGTCCATGAATCGCCGCCGGTCATGCTGGTGCCGCTGTTCATCCTGGCGGCGGGCGCGCTGTTCGCCGGCCTAATGTTTCACGGCGCCTTCATCGGCGAGGGTTATGCCGAATTCTGGAAGGCGTCGCTGTTCACGCTGCCGGACAACCAGATCCTGCACGAAATCCACGAAGTGCCATTATGGGTCGAGCTGTCGCCGTTCATCGCCATGCTGATCGGCTTTGCGATAGCCTGGCAGTTCTATATTCGCGCGCCGGAAATGCCTCGGAGCGTCGCCGCCAACCATCGCCTGCTCTACGCCTTCCTGCTCAACAAATGGTATTTTGACGAGCTCTACGACTTCCTGTTCGTGCGGCCGGCAAAGCGCCTCGGCAGCTTCCTGTGGAAGACCGGCGACGGCACCGTCATCGACGGGCTCGGGCCGGACGGCATTTCGGCGCGCGTCGTCGACGTCACCAACCGGGTCGTCAAGTTGCAGACCGGCTATCTCTATCACTATGCCTTCGCCATGCTGATCGGCGTTGCCGCACTCGTCACCTGGATGATGCTCTGATGACCGCCTGGCCGATCCTATCGCTGGTCACCTTCCTGCCGCTGGTTGGTGTGCTGCTCATCCTTTTCGTGCGTGATGACAGCGAGAACGCGCGCCGCAACATCCGCGCCATCGCGCTTTTCACGACTGCGTTCACGTTTGTGATTTCGCTGTTTATCTGGACCGGCTTCGACAATTCGCAACCTGGCTTCCAGTTCGTCGAGAAGTTTGCCTGGCTGGATTCCGGCATCTCCTACCATATGGGCGTAGACGGCATCTCCATGCTGTTCGTCATCCTGACCACCTTCCTGATGCCGCTTTGCATTCTCGCCTCGTGGGAATCGATCGAGAAGCGCGTCAAAGCCTATATGATCGCCTTCCTGCTGCTCGAGACGCTGATGATCGGCGTGTTCTGTGCGCTGGACATCGTCTTGTTCTACGTCTTCTTCGAAGCCGGCCTTATCCCGATGTTCATCATCATCGGCGTGTGGGGCGGCAAGCGGCGCGTCTATGCCTCGTTCAAGTTCTTCCTCTACACCCTGGCCGGCTCGGTGCTGATGCTGCTCGCCATCATGGCGATGTTCTTCCAGTCCGGCACCACCGATATCCCGACGCTTCTGACGCATAATTTCCCGGCCAATATGCAGACCTGGCTATGGCTTGCCTTCTTCGCGTCCTTTGCGGTGAAGATGCCAATGTGGCCGGTGCATACCTGGCTGCCGGACGCGCATGTCGAAGCGCCGACGGCCGGCTCGGTGATTCTGGCCGCCATCCTGCTCAAGATGGGCGGGTACGGCTTCCTGCGTTTTTCGCTGCCGATGTTTCCGATCGCATCCGAAATGTTCGCGCCGCTGATCTTCACGCTTTCCGTTGTCGCCATCATCTACACCTCGCTGGTGGCGCTGATGCAGGAGGACATGAAGAAGCTGATCGCCTATTCGTCGGTCGCTCACATGGGCTTCGTTACCATGGGCATCTTCGCGATGAACCAGGAAGGCGTCCAGGGCTCGATCTTCCAGATGCTGTCGCACGGGCTGGTCTCCGGCGCGCTGTTCCTCTGCGTCGGCGTCGTTTACGACCGCATGCACACGCGCGACATTGACGCCTATGGCGGGTTGGTCAACAACATGCCGAAATATGCAACCGTGTTCATGATCTTCACCATGGCCAATGTCGGCCTGCCCGGCACCAGCGGCTTCGTCGGCGAGTTCCTGACCATGCTCGGCGTGTTCCGGGTCAACACCTGGGTGGCGTTCTTCGCCGCCACCGGCGTCATACTGTCGGCGGCCTATGCGCTCTGGCTCTACCGCAAGGTGATCTTCGGCGCACTGACCAAGGAAAGCCTGAAAGGTTTGCTCGACCTGTCGACGCGCGAAAAGGTGATCATCTATCCACTGGTCGCGCTGGTCATCTTCTTCGGCGTCTATCCGGCGCCGATCTTCGACGCGACGGCCGAATCGGTCAAGGCGCTCGTTACCAATGTCACCGCATCCATCGGCGCCGCGCAGACCGCGGCGGCGAACTGACTGGGGGTTTGCGAACCATGACGCCGGACCTTCTCTCCAGCCTGTCGCTCTCGACGCCAGAGCTGATCCTCGCCATCGGCGCCTTGGCGCTGTTGATGCTCGGCGCCTATTCTCGCGCCAACACCGCCGTCACGGTGAGCGGCCTTGCTGTTGCCGTGCTGGTGATCGCCGGCGCCTGGCTGATCTTTTCCCCGGGGCAGGGCAACGCCTATGGCGAAGCCTTCATCCAGGACCCATTCGCCCGCTTCATGAAGATGTTGGCGCTGATCGGCTCGGCGGTGACGCTGGTCATGTCGGTTCGCTTTGCCCAGGCGGAGCGTTTCGACAAGTTCGAATATCCGGTGCTGATCCTGCTCTGCACGCTCGGCATGATGCTGATGATCTCGGCCAACGGCATGATCGGGCTCTATCTCGGCCTCGAGCTGCAGTCGCTGGCGATCTACGTGCTGGCGGCGATCAACCGCGATAATCTGCGCTCGACCGAGGCCGGGCTGAAGTACTTCGTCCTTGGCGCGCTGTCGTCGGGCATGCTGCTTTACGGCATCTCGCTGGTCTACGGCTACACGGGCAACACGGGCTTCCAGGAGATCGCCGCGGCGCTCAGCGGCGGCGAGCGCCAGCTCGGCCTCGTCTTCGGCTTGGTCTTTGTGCTGGCCGGCCTTGCCTTCAAGATCTCGGCGGTGCCGTTCCATATGTGGACGCCCGACGTCTATGAGGGCGCGCCGACGCCGGTGACGGCCTTTCTGGCGGCGGCACCCAAAATGGCGGCGATGGCGCTGATGGTGCGCGTCACCATGGGCGCCTTCAAGCCGATCGCCGCCGACTGGCAGCAGATCATCGTCTTCATCTCGATCGCCTCGATGGCGCTCGGCGCCTTCGCTGCCATCGGCCAGACCAACATCAAGCGGCTGATGGCCTATTCCTCCATCGGCCATATGGGTTATGCTCTGGTCGGCCTTGCCGCCAACAGCCAGGACGGCGTGCGCGGCGTCGCCATCTACATGCTGATCTATCTGGTGATGACGCTCGGCACCTTCGCCTTCATCCTGGCCATGCGGCGCAAGGAGGGCAATGTCGAGCAGATCAGCGATCTCGCCGGCCTGTCGGCGACCAACCCAATCATGGCGACGATCCTCACCATCATGATGTTCTCGCTGGCCGGTATCCCGCCGCTCGCCGGCTTCTGGGGGAAATGGTACGTGTTCCTCGCCGCCATCAATGCCAACCTCTACGCGCTCGCGATCATCGGCGTGCTGGCCTCTGTGGTGGGCGCCTATTATTATCTGCGCATCATCAAGATCATGTGGTTCGACGAACCGGTCGGCGGCTTCGTGCCGATGGCGACCGAACTGCGCGTCGTGCTCGGCGCCTGCGGCGCTTTCGTGCTGTTCTACGTGCTGATCGGCGGCCCGATCGGAACCTACGCAGCCGCCGCGGCCAAGACCTTCTTCTAACGGAATGACGTTCAGGCTGGCTCCAACCGCGGCTTCGGAAGGGTTCCGGCTCGAGGCGCACGATACGGTCGGCTCCACCAATGCGCTGGCGCTGGAGCACGCGCGGGCCGGCGATCCGGGCAAACTCTGGGTCGTCTCAAAAAAGCAGGAGGCGGGGCGTGGCCGCCGTGGCCGCGCCTGGGCGACGCCCGAGGGCAATCTGGCAGCGACGCTGCTGGTGATCACCAACACCGAGCTTCGACTTGCCGCGACGCTCGGCTTCGTTGCCGGACTGGCGCTGGCCGACGCGCTCGACGCCGTCGTGCCGAAAGGCAGGATCGCAATTGGCCTGGACGGCGCGAGCCAGGGCAAGAACCGCTTCGAGTTGAAATGGCCGAACGACGTGCTCGCGTCGGGCGCCAAGCTCGCCGGCATCTTGCTGGAATCGGCGATGCTGGATGGCGACCGTTCGGCGGTGGCTGTCGGCATCGGCGTCAATGTGGTGGCTTATCCCAATGATTTGCCCTATCCAGCGACGTCGCTCAACGCGCTGGGGTCGGCTTGCGATGCCGAGACGCTGTTTCTGGCGCTGTCGGATGCGTGGAGCGAGAATGCCCGGCTGTGGAACGAAGGGCGTGGGCTTGCCGCCGTCAGGCGGCGCTGGCTGGCGCGCGCGGCGGGGCTTGGCGGGCAGGTTGCTGTCAGAATTGACGGTAATGTGGTGCGCGGCACCTTCGAGACCATTGACGAAGACTGCCGTTTCGTGATCCGCGACGATGAAGGCTCGGTTCTGACGATCGCCGCCGGCGACGTGCATTTCGGCGCGGTCGCATCGGCCGTCGGTTGACTGGCCAATACGTTTGACTGGCCAGGTATTTGACCAGCTTGAATTTGACCGGCCGACAATTTTGATTGGCCGACAATTTTGACCGGCCCACAATTTGACCGGCAAGGAAGGAAAGACCATGGCGACAGCGGAAAATGCCGAACTTGTCTTCGTGCCGCTCGGCGGTGTCGGCGAGATCGGCATGAACTTCGCCCTCTACGGCTATGGGCCGGCCAATGCGCGCGAATGGATCGTCGTCGACGTCGGCGTTACTTTTCCCGATGCAACCCTGCCCGGCGTCGACCTGGTACTGCCCGACACCCGCTTCATCGAGGAGAATGTCGCCAATCTGCGCGGCATCGTCATTACCCATGCACATGAGGACCACTACGGCGCGCTGCACGACATCTGGCCGAAGCTCAAGGCGCCGGTCTGGATGACGCCGTTCGGCGCCGGCCTGCTGGAAGCCAAGCGGCAGGGCGAGCAAGGGGCGCCGAAGATCCCGGTGACGATCTACCAGGCCGGCGAGAAATTCACCGTCGGTCCGTTCGAGATCGAGGCCATCCCCGTCGCGCACTCCATTCCCGAACCGATGTCGCTGGCGATCACCACGCCGGCCGGCGTCGTCATCCATACCGGCGACTGGAAGATCGATCCGGCGCCGACGGTGGGGCCGATGACCGACGAGGCACGCTTCCGCGCCTATGGCGACAAGGGCGTGCTGGCGTTGATTTGCGATTCCACCAACGCGCTGCGGGAAGGGGAATCACCGTCGGAAGTGGCGGTGGGCGAGGGTCTCAAGGGTGTCATCCAGAATGCCAAGGGCCGTGTCGCCGTCAGCAGTTTCTCCTCCAATGTCGGCCGCATCGTCTCGATCGCCAAGGCAGCGCGGGATGCCGGCCGCCAATGCCTGGTGCTTGGCCGCTCGATGAAGCGCGTCATCGATGTGGCTGATGAACTCGGCTATATGGACGGGTTGCCGGAATTCATCGCTGAGGAGGATTACGGCTTCATCCCGCGCGAAAACCTCGTCATCATCTGCACCGGAAGCCAAGGCGAGCCGCTTGCCGCACTTGCCAAGCTGTCGCGCGACGAGATGAAGTCGGTGGCGCTGACGGCCGGCGACACGGTGGTGTTTTCCTCGCGCACCATTCCCGGCAACGAGAAGGCGATCCTCGAAATCAAGAACCGCCTTATCGATCTCGGCATCAAGATCATCGAGGACGGCGATGCGCTGGTGCATGTCTCCGGCCATCCACGCCGCAGCGAATTGCGCAAGATGTATGAATGGGTCCGGCCGCAGATCGGCGTTCCCGTTCATGGCGAGGCGGCGCATCTGGTGGCGCAGGGCTCGCTGATGTCGACGTCCGGCATCGGCCAGGTGGCGCAGGTGCGCGACGGCGACATGCTCAGGCTATATCCGGGTGCCGCCGCCATTATCGACCAGGTTCCGTTCGGCCGCATCTACAAGGACGGAAGGCTGATCGGCAGCGATCAGGCGATGGGCATTCGCGACCGCCGCAAGCTGTCCTTTGCCGGCCATGTCGCCGTCAACGTCGTGCTCGACGACAAATACGAGCTTGCCGGCGATCCCGATCTCGTCGCCATCGGCGTCGCCGAGGCCGACGGCAGCGGCGAGAGCCTGGAAGACCTGATGATCGATGCGGCAATCGGCGCCGTGGACTCCATCCCCCGCCAGCGCCGAAAAGACCTCGACCTGGTCCAGGAGGCGGTGCGGCGCGCGGTGCGCGGCGCGGCCAACGAAGCCTGGGGCAAGAAGCCGCTGGTGACAGTGTTCGTCACGCGGTGACGAACAAGGGAATAGGGGAGTAGGGCAGTAAGGGAGTAGGGAAAGTAGATGGCTGCAACGCCTTTTTCCCTATTCCCTTACTGCCCTACTCCCCTATCCCCCTAACTTTCGGAGCACCCTATGCTCGGACGTCTCAACCATGTCGCGCTTGCGGTGCCGGATCTGGCCGCGGCTGCGGCGGTCTATCGTGATACGCTTGGCGCCCGCGTAACCGCGCCGCAGGCGCTGCCGGAGCATGGCGTTACGGTGGTGTTCGTCGACGTCGGCAACACCAGGATCGAGTTGCTCGAGCCGCTCGGCGAAGCCTCGCCGATCGCCGCATTCCTCGAGAAGAATCCGTCCGGCGGCATGCACCATCTCTGCTACGAGGTGGACGACATTGTTGCGGCGCGCGACCGTCTCAAGGCCAGCGGCGCGCGCGTGCTGGGCGACGGCAAGCCGAAGACCGGCGCGCATGGCAAACCGGTATTGTTTCTGCACCCCAAGGATTTCTTCGGCACGCTGGTCGAACTGGAGCAAGCATGAGTTGGGTTTCGTTTGTCGCCCTGTTCTTCGCCACATGGTGGGTGGTGTTGTTCGCCGTCCTGCCGTTCAGCATGCGAACACAGGACGAGGACCGGGACGTGACGCTTGGCACGGTTCCGAGTGCACCGCGCGGACCGCATATGCTGCGCGCGGCGCTGCGCACGACAATCGCCACGCTGGTCCTCATGGGTATCTTCTACGGCATCACGAGAGGGCTTGGCCTCGGCATCGATGACATCCCGCATATCGTGCCGGATTTCAACCAGAGCCCAGCGCATTAGCCGGCTACCTACCGTGTCCGGCTATCCCAGCCTAGCCGACGCCCTGAAATCAAGCTGAGCCAGCAAGGTCAACCCAAGTAAAGCCCCGGGCGGGCTTGGGCTGACGCAACGTCATGTAGTTTGGTAATCTGTCGTGCTAACCAAATGATTGCACAAAAAAAATGCAAGGCGCGAGGCCTTGCAATTTAAACGCGTCCGATCTGTTTCCGGTGTCCGGCGGCAGCGAGTTACCGCGCCTAGATCGCATCCTCCCAAGACTTTGACCGCGTAGGAGGGCAGATTTTTCTCTACCCTCTCGGTTATGTGGGCACACTAGCCTAAGGCGGGTGAAAATGTCACGAAGAATTTTGCCCGGAAACAGGCAATCTCGTGCTGCAGTGCACAATAGTACGGCAGGCGTTGCTTGCGAAACGGCCAGCAAGCCGTGTGCGGCAATTGCGGCGCCTGTGCAGCGCCTGGGCCGGGTTTCCATTCCGCCATGAAATGGCTATGAAGCCGGGGCAAGCAAGCCTGTGCCGCGCCGATTCCGGCGCCGCCATCCTCTCTCACGGACCAGTTCATGCGTTTGTCGCGCTATTTCCTGCCCATCCTCAAAGAAAACCCGCGCGAGGCCGAGATCGTCTCGCATCGGCTGATGCTGCGTGCCGGCATGATCCGCCAGCAGGGGCAGGGCAGCTTTTCCTGGCTGCCGCTCGGCAAGCGGGTGCTGGACAAGGTCTGCCGGATTATCCGCGAGGAGCAGAATCGCGCCGGCGCGCTCGAAATCCTGATGCCGACCATCCAATCGGCCGAGCTGTGGCGCGAAAGTGGCCGCTATGAAGATTACGGCAAGGAGATGCTGCGCATCAAGGACCGGCAAGACCGCGATATGCTCTACGGGCCGACCAACGAGGAGATGGTCACCGAGATCTTCCGCTCCTACGTCAAGTCCTACAAGGACCTGCCGCTCAACCTCTATCACATCCAGTGGAAGTTTCGCGACGAGGTGCGCCCGCGCTTCGGTGTCATGCGTTCGCGCGAGTTCCTGATGAAGGACGCATATTCCTTCGACCTCGATTATGAAGGCGCCAAGGCCGCCTATAACCGCATGTTCGTGTCCTATCTCAGGACGTTTACGCGCATGGGGCTTCAGGCTATCCCGATGCGCGCCGACACCGGGCCGATCGGCGGCGACCTCAGCCATGAGTTCATCATCCTGGCCGACACCGGCGAGAGCCAGGTGTTTTGCCACCGCGATTATCTTTCGCTGGCAGTGCCCGGCGCAGACACGGATTTTTCGAACGACGCCGAGATCGGCGCCATCGTCAAGACATGGACGACGCCCTATGCCGCCACCGACGAGATGCATGACGAGGCGGCATGGGAGAAGGTGCCAGCGAGCGACCGGGTCTCGGCGCGCGGCATCGAGGTTGGGCATATCTTCCATTTCGGCGACAAATATTCCAAGCCGATGGGCGCCAAGGTGACCGGCCCGGACGGCAAGGATCATTTCGTTTCTGGCGGTTCCTATGGCATCGGCCCGTCCAGGCTGGTCGCCGCGATCATCGAAGCCAGCCATGACGATAACGGCATCATCTGGCCGGAGGCGGTGGCGCCGTTCGATGTCGGCCTAATCAACATGAAGGCCGGCGATGCCGAATGCGACCGCGTCTGCGGCGAGCTGAATGCCGCCTTTGCCGCCGCGGGCAAGGAGGTGCTCTACGACGACACCGACCAGCGGCCGGGCGGCAAGTTCGCCACCGCCGACCTGATCGGGCTTCCGTGGCAGGTGATCGTCGGGCCGCGTGGTGTCGCCGCCGGCGAGGTCGAAATCAAGAACCGGAGGACCGGCGAGCGCGAGACGCTGCCGATCGCGGACGCGAAGCAGCGTTTCGGTGCCGCCGCATGAACAAAGCGGCGGCAGCAAGACCATTGGGCGCCGGGCCTTTTTCCGGCTTCGAGCGCATGGTGGCGTGGCGCTATCTGCGCTCGCGTCGCAAGGAGACGGTGATCTCGGTCATCGCCTCGATCTCCTTCCTCGGCATCATGCTGGGCGTCGCCACGCTGATCGTCGTCATGGCGGTGATGAACGGCTTTCGCGCCGAACTGCTGACGCGCATCCTAGGCGTCAACGGGCACCTGATCGTGCAGCCGCTCGACATGCCGCTGGAGGACTATGCCCAGGTCGCCGGCCGCATCAACGGCGTGCCCGGCGTCAAATACGCCATCCCGTTGATCGACGGGCAGGTGCTGGCGCAAGGCAATGTCGGCGGCGGCACCGGCGCGCTGGTGCGCGGCATACGCGGCGAGGATCTCGGCAAGATCACCATCGTCGCCAACAATATCAAGGAGGGCTCGATCGTCGGCTTCGACACCGGCGAAGGCGTCGCCATCGGCAGCCGCATGGCCGAGAATCTCGGCCTAGTGCTTGGCGATACGATCACGCTGATTTCGCCCGAGGGCGACATCACGCCGCTTGGCACGACGCCGCGCATGAAAGGCTATCCGGTCACCGCGATCTTCGAGGTCGGCATGTCGGAATATGACAGTTCCATCGTCTACATGCCGTTCTCGGAAGCGCAGCTTTATTTCAACATGGACGGCCGGGCGCAGACGATCGAGATCTATGCCGACAATCCCGACAATATCGACGCGCTGAAGCCGAAGGTCGAAGAGGCGGCGCAGCGGCCGATCAGCCTTGTCGATTGGCGGCAACGCAACAAGACGTTCTTCGACGCGCTGCAGGTCGAACGCAACGTCATGTTCATGATCCTGACCCTGATCGTGCTGGTGGCGGCGCTAAACATCATTTCGGGCCTGATCATGCTGGTGAAGGACAAGGGCCACGACATCGCCATCCTGCGCACCATGGGCGCGACGCGCAGCGCGATCCTGCGCATCTTCCTGATGACCGGGGCGGCGATCGGCGTTGTCGGCACCATCGCCGGCGTGCTGCTCGGCATCGTGATCTGCCTCAACGTCGAGCGCATTCGCCAGTTCTTCTCCTGGCTGGCCAACGAGCGGCTGTTCAATCCCGAGCTTTATTTCCTGAGCCAATTGCCGGCCCGCATGGATGCCGGCGAGACGATCTCCGTCGTTCTCATGGCGCTGGCGCTGTCGTTCCTGGCCACGCTGTTTCCGGCGTGGCGCGCGGCCAGGCTCGATCCGGTCGAAGCGCTGAGGTACGAGTGATGGCCGAGGCCATTATCGAGCTGAAGAGCGTCGAACGGCACTATGTGCAGGGACCGCGCAAGCTGACCATCCTGAACGGCGCCGATTTTTCGCTGAAGCGTGGCGAGATGGTGGCGCTTGTGGCGCCGTCGGGCACCGGCAAGTCGACGCTGCTACACACCGCCGGGCTGCTGGAGCGACCGGACGCCGGCGACGTGATCCTGGCGGGGCGCGCCTGCGGCCGGCTTTCCGACGACGAGCGCACGGCGATCCGCCGCAACGACGTCGGCTTCGTCTATCAGTTCCATCATTTGCTGCCTGAATTCTCGGCGCTGGAAAACATCATGATGCCGCAGCTGATAAAAGGGCTGCCGCGCAAGGAGGCGGCCGAGCGGGCGGCGCAATTGCTCGACTATATGCAGATCGGCAAGCGGGCACAGCATCGCCCCTCCGAGCTCTCCGGCGGCGAGCAGCAGCGGGTTGCCATTGCGCGTGCCGTCGCCAACGCGCCGCTGGTGCTTTTGGCCGACGAGCCGACCGGCAATCTCGACCCGGTGACCGCTTCCTATGTGTTTGAGGCGCTGGCAGCACTGGTCCGGCAATCGGGCCTGGCGGCGCTGATCGCCACCCACAATCACGAGCTCGCCTCGCGCATGGACCGCCGCGTGACGCTGGCCGACGGCAAGGTTGTGCCGCTTTAGGGGTGCGCTGCTATTGAGGCGATGCCGGCCTGCGAGCTGCCGTGCGCCGTCCCGCCACTTTCGCGCGCCTGTCGGCCCCGAAACGCCCGGCATCTCCCTTTTCAACCCTTTCTTAACCCTGTCGAAATGACCGAGCGCAATTCCGGTGACACCTGGGCTGCGATCGTTGACATTCGAACAAAATTAGAACAAAATACGAACACACTAACAACAGGAGAGAGTTATGACCGATCTTGTTCAGGATGTCGTTTCGCTGGTGTGCATGAGCACGTTCCTCATTTCCATGGCAATCTGGATCGGCGCGATGTGAGATTGAGCTCAAGGGCGGGCTCGATGCTGATGAGCGAAGGCCGCCTTCGCATATTGGCGCAGGCATTGGGCGAGTGTTTCAGCCGGCCTTGCGGGACACTTCGACAGGCGATACCGCGGCGGGCCCGAACACGTCCTCGAAAGCGGATTTCAGCGCCAGGTCGAGGTCGGCCATGGTCACGGGAAGGCCGAGGTCGACAAGGCTGGTGACGCCGTGATCCTGGACGCCGCACGGCACGATGCCGCTGAAATGGCTAAGGTCCGGCTCGACATTGATGGCGATGCCGTGAAAGCTCACCCAGCGCCTCAGCCTTATGCCGATGGCGGCGATCTTGTCCTCGGCCGCCGAGCCATCGGGCAAAGCGGGGCGGTCCGGCCGAACCACCCAGACGCCGACGCGGTCCTCGCGGCGTTCGCCGCGTACGTTGAAGGCGGCCAGCGAGCCGATGATCCATTGTTCGAGAGCGGCGACGAAGGCGCGGACATCCTCGCGCCGCCGCTTCAGGTCGAGCATGACGTAGGCGACCCGCTGGCCCGGCCCATGATAGGTGTATTCGCCGCCACGCCCGGCGGCAAAGACCGGGAAGCGGTCCGGCTCGATCAGGTCCTCGACGCGGGCGCTGGTGCCGGCGGTGTAGAGCGGCGGGTGCTCGACCAGCCAGACCATCTCGCCGGCGGCGCCGCTGCGGACTGCCTCGGCGCGCGCCTCCATCAGGGCGAGCGCATCGGGATAGTCGGTGAGCCCAGGCTCGATGCGCCATTCGACCGGCGCCGAGCCGGGCAAGGGCAGGAACGACGTGGCGATCTGGCTGCGTTCTGTCATGATATCTCGTCTCGCCACTCATATGGCGGCAATCGGTACAAACGTCCAGTTCCGGCACGTTCGGCCCCTTGAAGAGTTGTGCCGATGTCCGGCCGATTATTGCTAGCCGCGCACTTGTTTCACCGGAAACGATTTGCTACACGCCGCGGGCCGGTTGGTTCCGGCTCCTACCACGTGCGGTCGTGGCGGAATTGGTAGACGCGCAGCGTTGAGGTCGCTGTGGGGCAACCCGTGGAAGTTCGAGTCTTCTCGACCGCACCAATCAGTCTTTTGGCTGTGGAAGTTATTGCGATTTTTCAGGCTTGTCGCACAGCCGTGCAAATACGGCAAAAAGCGCACTGTCACCGTAATTTGTTAATTCGCGTCCTATGCCGTCTGTTCACTTTCCCGGACATCTGAGTTCACGGTTGGTGACGGGCATCGCAGCGAAAGCAAGCACCTTTGCGCTTGCCTTGAAGGCATCCTATTCTGGAGGATAGCATCCGCTCGTGGGCATAGAATGTCGGTACTGCCGTTCTTAAGAATTTACGCGCCGCTCAACGCGGTGCTGGCTGCGACTGGGCTTGTGGCGGTGGCTGCGCTCACGACACCGGACATGTCCGGGCGAAGCAGACTGGCTTTGGCTGCCGTGCTCGCGGTCATTTGGGGCATCTATCTCCTGGAACTGGCCGAGAAACTGCTCAAGCGCCGGGCGGGAGACGTTCGGGACAGGACGCCGGCAATCGCCATTGATGTGGTCGCGGTTTTGGTTCCACTCGCCGCATTTCTGCTCGTCGGCACGCCCGATCGGAGCCTCTACTGTGCTGTCTGGCTGCTGAAACCGCTGCGCGATTCAACTTTCTTCCCGCTGCTGGGCAGAATCCTGACCAACGAAGCGCGCAACCTGATCGGCGTCGCCACGGTCTTCGGCATCGTTCTGTTCGGTGTTGCGCTCGCAGCCTATGTGATCGAGCGCGACGTCCAACCGCAAAAGTTCGGCAGCATCCCCCAGGCAATGTGGTGGGCGGTGGTCACGCTGTCCACCACCGGCTATGGCGACGCTATTCCGGAAAGCTTCGCCGGCCGCGTCCTTGCCGGGGCGGTCATGATGAGTGGCATCGGCATCTTCGCGCTCTGGGCTGGCATTCTTGCCACCGGCTTTTATCAAGAAGTCCGTCGCGAGGATTTCGTCCGCAATTGGCAATTGGTCGCCGCCGTGCCGTTGTTTCAGAAGCTCGGCCCGGCCACACTGGTCGAGATCGTGCGCGCATTACGACCTCGCAGCGTGCCGGCAGGCGCTGTGATCTGCCGCAAGGGCGAGACCGGTGATCAGATGTTCTTCGTCGTGGAGGGGCGCGTCAGCGTCGCGACGCCGAACCCGGTGGAGCTGGGCCCTGGCGCCTTCTTCGGCGAGATGGCGCTGATCACCGGCGAACCGCGCTCGGCGACCGTCAGCGCCACAACGGTGGTCTCACTCCTGTCGCTACACTCGGCGGATTTCCAGATGCTGTGCAGCAGCAGCCCGGAGATCGCAGAAATCATTCGCAAAACCGCGCTCGAGCGGCGCGGCGCGGCGCCTAAGGGTTGACCGCACTAGGTGTTCGTCAGGAGGAGGATGCGCTGCCAGGGCGGCCAATTGCCCGCCGACGGTGGCTGGCTGGAACTACATGCTCTGCCGCTGCCGAACCGCCCTCAATACAAATCGCCGCGGAATCGTAGAGAAATGCTTTAAAATCAACGCGGCAGGCGTTGCGGCGCTGCATCTCGACCGCACCATTAAATTCGAAAGCGGAATCTCTTGCTCGTCGAATTCGAGCACGGCAGGGAGCGTCCTTGTCGGGGCACGTGCTTTTTGCCTGACTGCGGTCGCGAGTTTGGCTTATGCGAAGTGGCCATCGGCGGGCACTGGCCATCTATCGACAAGCGCACATAACTATTCGCGCACCAGGCGTCCGGTTGTCCACCAGATCACCGATACAACAACGATCGATGCGTAGCCGTCCACGGCATAGTGCCAGCCAGTGAACACCGATCCGTACAGGATCAAGGCTGCAAAGGTCCAACCCAGAACGCCAAGCCAGCGATTGATCGATGACAGCAAATAGGCGTTCAATACGGCAAAGGCGACATGCATGCTTGGCATGGCCGAGATGCCGCCGCCAAGACTTGGCCGGCCGCTCTGGTAAGCCTTCAGGAGATATGCCGCGGGTTCCCTCACCATGTAACTATGGTCCAGCCTGTCCAGGGCCGCATTCAATCCGTGGAAGCGATCCACGCCGACGAAGTGGTGGTAGTAAACCGGTCCGACCGATGCCAGCGCCAGGGCCAAGACCGTTCCGAGGACGGACAACGTCAGCGCTGCTGCGCAGAGATAGCGGATGCGGGCAATCTCGTCCGACCAGAGCGACACGAAAAGGATGGTGCCGAACCACTGGTAAAACCAAATGACTTCATAGCTGTTGAAGACGACGGACGACCAATTGTTGCTGTCGAGCTTATGGACGATCTCCCATGGCGGCATCCCGTGCAGCCATTCATCAACGTCGGCCAACCAGTTGTCGGCATAGTATGGGACGACGGACGGGATGGCGATCTTGTAGGTAGAGAACGCGGTCAAGCTGGCAAAGAAGAACAGCAGCACCAGCAGACAACCACGCCAGCGCCCTTGAGCCAAATCCAGCGCGTAGCGAACCGGTTGCCGCCGGCCATGGATTAGCGCGGCACAGCAGACGCCACCGATAAACAATACCGGGATGCCAACAAGAAACTTGTGAGAATAGATTAAGGCCGACGTATAGAATACTTCTGGGTATAGTGCGGATGCGCCTAAAACATATGTCGCCATGAACAAGGAGAGGCGCAATTGCCATATGGCGGAGGGCCGGTAGCGAGAGGCTTCCGTGGTTAGGGCCAAACCAATTTACCCGTTCTTAACGTTTCGCCGGAGAGACACATATACCGATAAGGTAAAAACCTTGCCGCCAGGTTTACTTTTCCCCGGTGGTCGACATTTGCCGCCGGCTCGCATGCGACGGATTGTTTCCCTGTAATCTTGCATCCGCATTTGCTGTCCAAGCCCCTGCGTGAAGGGATTGCCCGGGGGCTGGAAACCGAACTGGCTGGCCGGTGCTTAACGAGCCTGCCGCCTCCCGTTGACGTATCATAAGTTTTAGCTTATCATAAGTCATGGTTTATGATTATGCAGGCATGATGGCCTTGGCCGATCCGACGCGCCGCAAGGTGTTCGAGCTCATCGCCGATCGGCCACGCTCGGTCATCGATCTGACGCGAGTGCTTCCGGTCTCGCAGCCGGCGGTATCGCAGCACCTCAAGGTTTTGAAGGAAGCCCGGCTGGTCCGCGCAGAGCCGAAAGGTGCCAGCAACATCTATCATCTCGACCCGCATGGACTTGGCGAGATGCGCGCCTGGCTCGACCGCATGTGGGGCGATGCGCTCGACGCCTTCAAACGGGAAGTCGACAACAGCAAGGAGAAGAGGAAATGACGACCATGATCAAGCCCGCGCCGGTCAGGAAGTCGGTGACCGTGGAAGTGCCGCTCGACAAGGCATTCGATGTGTTCACCACAGGATTCGGGCGCTGGTGGCCGGCTTCGCACTCGATCGGCAAATCCGCCCTGACGACCGCGGTGATCGAACCGAAAGCCGGCGGCCGCTGGTACGAGATTGGCGAGGATGGGTCACAATGCGATTGGGGCGACGTTCTCGCCTGGGATCCGCCGTCCAGGCTGACGCTCGCCTGGCGCATTGGAGCCGGCTGGCGCTACGATCCGGCACTGCTGACCGAAGTCGAGATCCGCTTTGTCGCGCTCGGTGAGAACGCGACGCGTGTGGAACTCGAGCACAGGCTTCTGGAGAACATGGGCGAAACCGCAGAGGCGATGCGCGAGGCCTTCGAATCCGAGGGTGGCTGGAGCGGTCTCCTGGACCGCTATGCGGCTGAGGCGAAGCGCCACGCCGCCTGATCGGGAAGCCTTCCATTCCAATACAGCGAGGCCCTCGCACTGTCGGCCTCGCCGTTTTGAATCAGTGTCGATCTGCCCATCTGGTTGACCGGGGCGGGGAGATACGCTGCCCTTTACCTGCCGCCGCGAAGGTTTTGCAGCGCCGCAGGTTTGTAGAACGTCCTCTCCTCCTACCATCCGGTATGCGTTGCGTCGTTTGGACGCGCGAACGGCGCTGTAGCAATTTGCCGTTGCGCATGGTCCTTTCGCAAAATCGATTCCGATTGTCAGGGTCATGCGTTAGACCTGACAGGCACCTTATCCGGAAATCCGATGGCGGGAGGCGCTGGTGGAAGGCCAGGACGAACAGATGACCGGCGCCAGGGCCGTCGAGGAGCGCCGCGCCGATATCTATGACGAGGACGGCGTCATCCTGTCGTCGTTCCTCGCCCAGATCGGTGCCGCGATCGCCGATCGCGATACGCTGACGCTGAAGCGTGAAGTCGACGATCTGCACCAGTCGGAACTCGGCCACCTGCTCGAGGCGCTGCACCCCGAACAGCGCCGCGCGCTGGTCGAATTGCTGGGCAAGGATTTCGATTTTTCCGCGCTGACCGAGGTCGACGAGGCGATCCGCCGCGACATCGTCGACAGTCTGCCCAATGCGCAGATCGCCCAGGCGGTGCAGGATCTCGATTCCGACGATGCCGTCTACATTCTCGAAGACCTCGACCAGGAGGACCAGGACGAGATCCTGTCGCAGCTGCCGTTCACCGAGCGGATCAGGCTGCGGCGCTCGCTCGATTATCCCGAAGAGACCGCCGGCCGCCGCATGCAGACGGAGTTCGTCGCGGTGCCGCCCTTCTGGACGATCGGCCAGACCATCGACTACATGCGCGAGGACAACAATCTTCCCGACCGTTTCAGCCAGATCTTCGTCATCGATCCGAGCTTCAAACTGCTTGGCGCCATCGACCTCGACCAGATCCTGCGCACCAAACGCTCGGTCAAGGTCGAAGAGGTCATGCATGAGACCAGGCATGCCATCCCGGCCACCATGGACCAGGAGGAGGCGGCGCGCGAATTCGAACAATACGATCTTCTGTCCGCCGCCGTCGTCGACGAGAACGAGCGGCTGGTCGGCGTGCTGACCATCGACGACGTCGTCGACGTCATCCAGCAGGAGGCCGAGGAAGATCTGCTGCGCATGGGCGGCGTCGGCGACGAAGAACTCTCGGACAGCATCTTTTCGACCTCGCGCTCGCGCGTGCCCTGGCTGCTGGTCAATCTTTTGACGGCTTTCCTGGCGGCTTCGGTGATCGGCCTGTTCGACCGCACCATCGAGCATATCGTGGCGCTGGCGGTGCTGATGCCGATCGTCGCCGGCATGGGCGGCAATGCCGGCTCGCAGACCATGACCGTCACGGTGCGGGCGCTGGCGACCAGGGACCTCGACATCTACAATGCCGGCCGCATCATCCGCCGCGAGATCGGGGTGGGTTTCATCAACGGCATCATCTTCGCCATCCTGATCGGCCTCGTGGCTGCTGCCTGGTTCCACGATCGCAATCTCGGCGGCATCATCGCGGCTGCGATGATCATCAACATGTTCGTGGCGGCTCTGGCGGGCATCCTTATCCCGCTGCTGCTCGACCGCTTCAAGATCGACCCGGCTGTGGCTTCGGCGGTTTTCGTCACCACGGTCACCGATGTCGTCGGTTTCTTTGCCTTTCTCGGGCTCGCCACATGGTGGTTCGGCGTGCGCTGAACGGCACCTCAATTGACTTTTACGTAAATGCCGTGCGAGGCTTTGGAAGGTGCCTTGTCCGCCGATTCTGTAAACGCCTGGGCGCCGGCGGCGCCGGCCAGTTGGAACTCGCGGCGTGGTCGGGGCATTGGAGTGACGATGCGGGAATATTATTCGATCACGGAACTGACCCGCGAATTCGACGTGTCGACGCGGACGTTGCGCTTCTACGAGGATGAAGGGCTGGTGCAGCCGGTACGGCGCGGCCGCACCCGGCTGTTCCGTCCGTCGGACCGGCATCTGATCCGCCAGATCATGCGGGGAAAAAGGCTCGGCTTCTCGATCAACGAGATCCGCGAAATCATCCAGATGTACAGGGAGCCGCCCGGCGAGGTCGGCCAACTCAAATTGATGATCAAGCGAATCGAGGAAAAGCGCGAGCATTTGCGCCAGAAACGCCGCGACCTCGAAGAGACCCTGGCCGAACTCGACCAGGCCGAGGAATCCTGCGTCGAGCGGCTGGTGGAACTCGGCGTCACCACATAGGCGCTGTCAGCCTCGGCTCAAATCCAGCGCCGCACCCTTTTGGCGTAGTCCCGGTACTTCTTGCCGAATTTGGCCGTCAGCACCTTCTCCTCGCTCTCGATCGTCAGCTTCTGCGTCAGGAACGCCGCGATGACCGCCAGCGGCAGGAACCAGGCGATCCCCGTGGCAAAGGCGAGGCTGACCAGCAGCAATGTGTTGGCGAGGTAGATCGGGTTGCGGCTGACGGCGAAGGGTCCGGTGGTCACCAGATGGTCAGGCACGCCGTTCGGGTTGAGCGTCGTCTTGGCGCGGATCATGGTGCGGATTGCCGTGAACCAGAGCGCGGCAACCGCCACCAACCCCACAAGGCCGGCGGCGAACAGGATGTCGCCGAGAAGATCGTCGATCCACGGCAGCGGATAGAACAGCCCTAGCGCGACGCTGACGATGATGGCGGCGATATAGATCAGCGGCGGCCATGGGATGTGCCCCAGCTTCGGCTGCCCAGGATTTTGCTGCACGGGTTTCGGGTGACTGTCGCTCATTATTGTCCTCCCTCGACTAGCGCGTTCCCGGTTCCGCCGCCTCGGTTTGGGCGGTGCAGGTGCCGGCGAGCTCGCCAATATGCGCCTTCCACTCCAGGGACTGGTCGTTGCTGTAGAGCCGGTCAAGCGAGGCTTCGCCCTGGAGAGTGTCCAGCATGCAGGCACAATAGCTGGAGCAGAACTCGGTGTCGCGTGCCTGCTCGCAGGATATCTGGCAGGATTTCAGAAAACTCACCTCCCTGGTTTCGGCCTGCGCCGGCATGAATTGCGAAAACAGCCAGACCGAGCCGATCAGCACCGGCTGATGGATCAAATAGAAGGCAAGGCTGTGCCGGCCGATGAAGACCAGCGGGTTTGCCCAGCGGCCCGGCGCCAAGGCCGACAGCCGCGTCAGTGCGCCGGAGGTGGCGGCGAGCTTGGTAACCGCGATGCCGGCAAGTACGGCGCCGAACCAGGGCAGCAGCGGAACGTAGTCATTGGAGCGCGGGTTGGTCGCCGACAGGCCGACCCACCACAAAGCCGGAGGATCGAAAAGCTCGGATCGCAAGTAGAAAGGCGCGGCGATAACGAGGGCCGCCACGGAAAGCGTCAGCAGCGCCGGCAGCCGCAGGAACGCCAGGCCGAGCAAGCTGGCGAGCGCGATCTCGTGCAATATGCCGAAGAAGATGAAGCCGTCGGGCGTGGCGATGCGGGTGACCAGCGATATTGCGAGCGCTGCCCCGGCAACCATGGCGAAGCGCTTCCAGAAGCCGGTCCAGCGGATTTTTTTGCCATGGGCGAGATAGAGGCTGATGCCGACCAGGAACAGGAAGCCCGAGGCGATGCAGCGCGCGTAGATTTTCCACCAGCCGAAGGCGGTGAGGCCGGGATCGGTGTAGCCGAAGAATTCGAGGTCCCAGGTGAAATGATAGCTCGCCATGGCAAGCAATGCGATGCCGCGTGCAATGTCGATAGCGGCGATGCGCTTCGACTTCGGTTGATCCTGAACGGCTGCGCTCGGCGTGTCGATGCTCATTGGTCTCGCTGTCTTGGTTCAGCCCCGGCAAGACGACTATCACGGTTGCCACCGTCAAAAGAAGCAGGGCCTTGCGTTGCGTTGGTGACGGTCGGCATCAGGGCTGCTTTAGGCCAGAGCCGGAAAGCCTTTGGCCGGCTTCGCTTTTTGCCGTGAAGGCGTCGGTTTCCTGTTACCCGGCCAGGAATCGCCGCGGCAGATTTGTGCTCCAACCCTGCTTCGGGCGATTCGGCTTCGGGGAACACAATGGCTACCCATGTGCGCCATCCGATCTGGCTTGCGGCCTTGCGGCCGGCGGATGCCCGCACCTTCGCCTCGCTCTATGCGGTCGAATCCTTCGCGCGCGCCACCGTGTCCAGCGTCATCCCGATCCAGGCCTATGAGATACTGCACAACGAGCAGATTGTTTCGATCCTCTACACGATCGTGGCGATGCTTGGCCTGTCGGCGACGCTGTTCATGCCGATGCTGATCGCCCGCTTTGCCCGGCGCTGGGTCTATACCGCCGGCGCCTGCCTGCTGGCCGCCGGCTCGCTGTTCTTCGTCACCCAAACGCTGGCCGGCCAGGTGGTCGGCATGCTCTGCCGCGTCGTCGGCGCCGGCGCGCTGGCGATCACGCTCAACCTCTACATCATGGACCATATCCGCAAGACCGATTTCATGCAGGCCGAGTCGCTGCGCATGGCGTGGTCGATGCTTGCCTGGACCGCCGGGCCGACCCTCGGCATTTACCTCTACACGCGTTTCGGCATCTATGCCGCGCATGGCGCGGTGGCCGTCTTCGCCATGGCTTTGCTGGCGCTGTTCTGGACTTACCGGCTTGGCGATAACCCGTCGATCCGCCCCGGCAAGACGCGGCCGGTCAATCCGCTGGCCAATATCGGCCGCTTCGTCGCGCAGCCAAGGCTGAGGCTGGCCTGGCTGATCGCCTTCGGCCGCTCCTGCTTCTGGACGACGTTCTTCGTCTATGGGCCGCTGTTCATGGTGATCACCGGCGAAGGCAAGCTCGCCGGCGGCCTCTTGGTTTCGGCCGGCAATGCGCTTTTGTTCATGGCCATCTTCTGGGGCAGGGCAGGAAAGCGTTTCGGCGGCCGGCGCACCATGACGTTCGCCTATTTCGCGATGTCGGCAACGCTGCTGGCGGCCGGCGCCGTCGGCGAGGCCGCACCGCTCATCACCGGCGCCTTGCTGCTTTGCGGTGCTTTCTTCACCATCGCGCTCGATGCGCTGGGCTCGACCGCCTTCATGCGCTCGGTGCGCTCGTATGAGCGGGCACAGATGGCGGCGGTCTACCGCACCTATCTCGACTTTTCCGAGCTGACGCCGCCGCTGGTCTATTCCGTGGTGCTGGCGTTCTTCGGCCTGGGCGCGGTTTTCGCGACACTCGGCCTGCTGGCGGCGATCTGCGGCTTCGTCACCTGGCGCTATCTGCCCAAATCGCTTTGATGTTCGAGCGCCGCATGGCGCTCGCGCACCCAATTGTGGAAGCGGTGCAGTGCCGCATCGAACGCAGGCCGTTCTGTTCGACCGCGTAGATCGCGACGTCTGCGGCGCCAGTTCTCCGGTTTGGCGAGGCGGCGCATTCGCCACACGATCCGGCGGAATTTGGTTTGCCGGGCGCGGCGATTCTGCCTATAGTCGCTGATGTCGTCGGTTCCGTTTTGGAACCAAGAGGGAATGCGGTGCGGGCGAAATTGTTTGCCCAATGCCGTGGCTGCCCCCGCAACTGTGTGCGGTAGTCCTCTCCATATGCCACTGAAGGTTCGCCTTCGGGAAGGTGGGGAAGGGCGCTGATCCGCGAGCCAGGAGACCTGCCGGCGACAGGAAACTGACTTCTATGCCCTCGGGTGGAGGGCGAAAGGACAAGACATGAATACCGCTTCCGTCTCGCTCGGCACTTCCGTCTCCTCGCAGTCGCGTTTCATGCAGCTGGCGCTTGCTGCATTCCTCGGCATTTTCGTCATGGGCTTTGTCGGCTTCTCGCATATCGATGCGGTCCACAATGCCGCGCACGACTATCGCCACTCGATGGGCTTTCCCTGCCACTGACAAGGGGCTGACATCATGACACTGTTTCGCAACGTCGTGTTCATCGCGGCGATCGCAGGGCTTGTGGCCGGCGTCGTTCTCGCCTGCATGCAGGCCTACGCCACCGTGCCGCTCATCCTGAAGGCGGAAGTCTACGAACAGGCCGGCGGCGGCCATGACCATGCCGCGGCACCTGCGGCACCGGCCGAAAACGCAGCCGGCACGATGGCTATGAGCAGCGCCGCGCCGGCACCGGCTGAAGCAATGGCTCCGGCTGAAGACGAAGGCTGGGCGCCGGCCGACGGCTTCGAGCGCTTTGGCTTCAGCGTCGTTGCCAATATTGTCACCGGCATTGGCTTCGCACTGGTCCTGGTCGCGGTTTCGGAATTCGCCGGCGGCATCGGCAATTGGCGCCAGGGCCTGTTCTGGGGGCTTGCCGGCTTTGCCGTGTTCACGCTGGCGCCCGGCCTCGGCCTGCCGCCGGAACTGCCGGCGATGCCAGCGGCCGACCTTGTCCAACGCCAGATCTGGTGGTGGGCAACAGTGGTGGCGACAGCGGCCGGTCTCGGCCTTATCGCCTTCCGCAGATCGCTGCCGCTGGCGATCCTTGCCGTGGCGTTGATCGTTGCGCCGCATATTGTCGGCGCGCCGCAGCCCGACAGTTTCGAGACGGCGATCCCGGAAGGCCTGCATCATCAGTTCGTGGTGGCGGTGACGCTGACCAATCTGGTGTTCTGGCTGGTGCTCGGTACGGTCGTCGGGCTGGTGCGCGGACGCTTCACCGGCGCGGCAACCAGCCTGCGCGACAGCTTTGCCTGACCGCGCTGCCGGGGCGCTGACCCTGGTCATCGGCGGTGCGCGCTCCGGCAAGAGCGCGCTTGCCGAGAGGCTGGTGAGCGCCTGTCCGGCGCCGTGGAGCTACATCGCCACGGCGCAAGCCTATGACGAGGAGATGCGTCAGCGCATCGCGCTGCACCGCTCGCGGCGAGGCGATGGCTGGACGACCATCGAGGCGCCGCTCGACCTTGCCGGCGCGATCGAGGCACTGCCCAACGGCCAGCCGGTGCTGATCGACTGCCTGACGCTGTGGCTGACCAACCATATGCTGGCCGACCATGATGTCGAGGCCGAATGCCGAAGGCTGGCCGATGTGCTGTCGCGGCCGCGCGGCCCATGGTTCGCGGTGTCCAACGAGGTCGGCCAGGGCATCGTGCCGGACAATGCGCTGGCAAGACGGTTTCGCGATGCCGCCGGCCGGCTGAACCAGGACGTCGCGGCGGTCGCCGGCACCGTGCTTTTGATGGTGGCGGGGCTGCCGCTCAAGGTGAAATGACATGGCTGATACTATCGATCCCAAGACCATTGAACAGGGGGACGAGGAACGCCACCGCGCCAAGATGGCCAAGCGCAAGGCGGTGCAGGACGCCGAGGTTGCAGCCAAGACGGTCGAGAAGGGGCTGTTGATCGTCAACACCGGGCCGGGCAAGGGCAAGACCACGGCCGCCCTCGGTCTGGCGCTCAGGATGCTCGGCTACGGCAAGCGTGTCGGCGTCGTCCAGTTCATCAAGGGCAAATGGCACACCGGCGAGAAGGACGCGTTTTCCAGTTTTGGCGATCGCGTCGTCTGGCACGCCATGGGCGAGGGCTTTACGTGGGAGACGCAGGACCTGAAACGCGACATCGCGGCGGCCGAGGCCGCCTGGGCGAAAGCGCTCGAACTGATGGCCGAGCCGTCGATCAGCCTCGTGGTGCTCGACGAGTTGAATATCGCGTTGCGTTACGACTATCTCGACCTCGAAAAGGTGGTCGCGGCGCTGAAGGCACGCCGCCAAGGCCTGCATATCGTCGTCACCGGCCGCAACGCCAAGCCGGCACTGGTCGAGGCGGCCGACCTGGTCACCGAGATGGGCGTGACCAAGCACCACTTCTCCGCCGGCGTGAAGGCGCAGCAGGGGATTGAGTTCTGAGGGGTGTTGCTGGTTTGTCGAGGTCAGCGCTGCCCCTCATCGCCTGCCGGCGACTTCTCCCCGTGAAGGACGGGGAGAAGGAGCTAGCCGCAACGCTGGCGATCTCCGTCTCCCTGTCTTTTCACGGGGAGGTAAGGCTGAGGGGCAGCGCCGACCTGAACCGATTATTTGAGGCGTTGCCCTATTTTGTTCTTGCTTTGTGCCGGCAGCTATGCTACTAATTTCGCTATGGTGCTAATTGGCTCCAACGACCCGCCGCTTGGCGGGTTTTTTGTTTGCGCTCGATCTCGAGCGCAGGTCACGCCAAGATAGCAACCACCGCGACCACCCCGAACAGCCCGATCAGCAGTAAGTCGGCGACCCGGTAGAGTTTCAGCGCCCGTCGGATGTCGGTGCTCTCGACATCGTCGCGGCGGCCGCCTTCGCCCATCAACGCGTCTTCGACCATCACGCCGTCATAGGAACGGGGACCGGCGAGCGCCAGGCCGAGCGCGCCGGCCATCGCTGCTTCCGGCCAGCCGGCATTGGGCGAGCGGTGCTTTTTCGCATCGCGCCGCACGGCGTGCCAGGCGGCTTTGGCGTCGGCGCCCTTTACCAGGAAAGCCGCAAGCACGATCAGCAGCGCCGTCAGCCGCGACGCCGGCAGGTTGATCCAGTCGTCGAAGCGCGCAGCCGCCCAGCCGAAGGCTTCGTGGCGCGGAGTGCGGTGGCCGATCATCGAATCGGCGGTGTTTGCGGCCTTGTAGGCGACGCCGCCGGCGAGCCCGCCAATACCGATCCAGAAGGCCGGCGCGACGACGCCGTCGGAGAAATTCTCGGCAAGACTTTCGATCGCTGCGCGGCAGACAGCGGCCCTGTCGAGCTTTTCCGGATCGCGGCCGACGATCCTGGAGACGGCGATGCGGCCCATGTCCAGTCCGCCGCTGTCGAGTGCGTCGGCCACCGCTTCGACATGCTCGGCTAGGCTCTTCTGCGACAGCAGCGACGTCGCCAGGATTGCGGTGACCAACAAGCCGAAGGGAATGCTCCAAAGCATGGCTTCGATCCAGAAGGCGAGGGCGGCCGGCACCAGCACGATCACCAGCAGCGCGACGACGCCCCAGCGGCGACGGTCGGCGTCGGAATCAGTGGCGCGGTTGAGCCTGCGGTCGAGAAAGGATATCAGCCTGCCGAACCAGGTGACGGGATGGCCAATGGCATCGAAGAGCCGGGCCGGGTAGCCGAGTACAAGTTCGATGGCCAGCGACAGGAAAGTGATCAGGATCGACATGAAGTCTCTTGATGGGGTGACGGCGGCAGTGGACCACGGCGGAAGCCTTGGCCGGGCGAGGGCGCTTTTCCCTCACGCGCCGCTGCCTTTCGTCGACCTCTCGACCGGGATCAATCCGCACTCCTACCCGCTTTTCGATTTGCCCGCCACCGCCCTGTCGCGATTGCCGGAAACGGCGCGCAGCCGCGACTTGGCTGAACTCGCGGCAAGCGCCTATGGCGCGCCGTCGGCGGCGAACGTCGCGGCGGCGCCCGGCACGCAGATCCTGTTGCCGCGCGTCGCTTCGCTGGTCAGCCCGGGCAAGGCGCTGGTGCTCGGGCCGACTTATGCCGAGCATCGGCGGGCAGCAGCGATCGCCGGCCACGCGGCGGCTGAAGTCGATGATCTCGAAGCCCTGGCTGCGGCCAACCTTGCGATCGTCGTCAATCCAAACAACCCGGACGGGCGCGTCGTCGAGCGCGAAAGATTGCTTCGACTTGCCGGGACATTACGCGCCAGAGGCGGGCTGCTGGTCGTCGACGAGGCCTTCATGGATGTCGGCCCGCGCAGCGAGAGCCTGGCCGGCGACGTCGACCAGGGCGGCATCGTCGTGCTGCGCTCGTTCGGCAAGTTCTTCGGCCTGGCCGGCCTGCGGCTTGGGTTTGCATTGGCCGACGCGCTGATGGTCGAGCGGCTGGAGGCGCAATTCGGGCCGTGGGCGGTTGCCGGGCCGGCGCTCGAATATGGCATAAGGGCGCTTGCCGACACCAGCTGGCAGGCCGGGATGCGGCGCCGTCTGGCCGAGGATACCGCACGGCTCGACACGCTGTTCGGCCGCTTCGGCGTGCCTGTCGCCGGTGGCACCACGCTGTTCCGCTATCTCAGGCTGGCGAACGCTGCCGGCCTGTTTTCGGCACTTGGCCAGCGCGGCATCCTGCTTCGGCATTTCGCCGGCCGGCCGGATGTGCTGCGCGCCGGCCTGCCGGGAGCCGACGAAGAATGGCGGCGGCTCGAATCGGCGCTTGCCGGCTGGGCCTCGCGGCGCGACGATGATGCCAAGGGAGAAACGACCCAATGATCCATGTCTGCTCGCTGTCCAAAGTCGAGGAAACGGTGACGAAGACCGGCGCCGGGCGGCTGCTTTCGCTGCTCGCCGCCGGAACGGAGGTGGTGCGACCGGCCTCGATCACCAGGGAAAACCATCTGCATCTGGTCATGCACGACATTGCGGTGGCGCAGGAGGGCATGACCATGCCGGGCGAGGAGCACGTTCTGACCCTGCTCGATTTCGCCCGCCAATGGGACCGCTCGCGGCCGCTGGTGGTGCATTGCTATGCCGGCATCAGCCGCTCGACCGCCTCGGCCTATATCATCGCGGCAGCGCTGGCGCCGAAGCGCGACGAGGCCGAGTTGGCCGAGACTCTGCGCAGGCTGTCGCCGACGGCGACACCCAATCCGCGGCTGATCGCGATCGCCGACACGCTGCTCGATCGCAGGGGCCGGATGATCGAAGCGATCCAGGCGATCGGGCGCGGCGCGGATGCTTTCGAAGGCACACCGTTCGAATTGAAAATCTGAGCCTTAAAACAAGTTCCAGGGAAAGTGCGCAGGAGTTCTAGGACACGGCCAAGGGGCGAATGATGTTCGGGAGAATTTTGGCAATCGTTGTCGGCGTGGTCTGCGCGACAGGCAGCGCCATGGCCGCCTCCATGCCGGCTCTCAAGTCGATCGACCTGGCAGCGCTCCAAGCCACTGTCGAGGGTTTGGCCAAGGAACTTATGCTGCCCGGTGCTATGGTTTTGCTCAAGACTCCGCGGGGCAACCTCGTCTTCGGCTACGGTACGACTGAACTGGGTGCCACGAACCCGCCGCGCGCCGATACCCACTTCCGTGCGGCCTCGAACACCAAGACGATGACCGCCGCTGTTATCGTGCAACTGGTGCAGGAAGGGAAACTGAGCTTTGCCGATCTGATCTCGAAATACGTCCAGCGCGTTCCCAACGGCGACGAGATAACCATTCGGCAGCTCATAACAATGCGGAGCGGCCTCCCTAACTTCACAAATGCGCCGGAACTTGCCGAAAGCCTGGACAAGTATCCTTACAGGGTATGGACCGCCGATGAAGTACTCGGCATGGCGTTCAAACGGCCGCCGGACTTCGCGCCGGGTGCCGAATTCGAGTACAACAACACCAACTACTATCTGCTCGGCCTTGTTGCCGAGAAGATCGACGGCAAGCCGCTCTCGACCATCTTCCGGGACCGCCTGTTCGGGCCGCTCGGCATGAAGAACACGGCGTTGCCGCCGAGCACGTCGAACGCCATCCCCGAGCCATACTCAAACGGTTACCTCTACGGCAGTACTTCGTACGCCCTGGCTGATGCGCCCTATCCGGACGACCTCCAGGCTGCGGCCAGGGCCGGAACGCTCAAGCCCAACGACGACACATGGCAGAACCCGTCCGCCTACTTTGCGGCTGGCGGAGTCATCTCCACCGCCGATGACCTCGCGACCTGGATGCGCGCACTGGTCGGGGGCAAGCTCTTCAATGCCGACTTCCAGCGGCAGTGGCTTGCAAGCCCTGTGGCGCCGGAGCCGGGCGAACACGCCATGCAAAAATACGGCTATGGCATCCTAACGCTGACCTTCGGGCCTAACGAAATCTACTATCACGAAGGCGAGATGCCCGGTTACCAGTCCTTCATGGGCTACGATCCGGCCAATGACGTCACCCTGGTCATATGGACCAACCTGACTCTCGCGCTCGACGGCCAGGCGACCGCCAACACCTTGATGGTGAAGATACTGGACGAAATCTACACGGTGTCGCCGCTTCAAGAGGGGAAGTGAGGATCCTCGCGCGCGAATGGAATCGCCCCTCGTGAGCGAGGCCTAAGCTGGTGGGATCAAACACCTACGCCAGCCAATCCGCCAGCTTGGCCTTGCGCATGTCCCTAACCAAGCCGATGAAGCCGTCGGCCTGATGTTCGGCGGTGAGCTGGCCTTTTTCGGCGGTGGCAATGCTGGCGTCGCCGACCACGCCATTCGGGTTGAGATCGCTGGCGATCCAGGCGAAGGCGTGCGTTCCGGTGTGGCGCAGCAGCGAAAATTCCTTTTCGGCGCGGGCAACCTTGGACACGAAATTGTCGGCCTTGGCCATATCGACGAGGTCGGACCGGAAATGCAGCATCAGCGAGGTCTCGACGTCGCCGCCATGAATGCCGTGGCGGTCTTCGAGATCGGTGTACATACCGGCCGGCCGGCCAAAGCGCTGCCAGCTGGTCTTTACCGCGAGCATCTTTGCCCGCACACGCAATTCGCGGGTGACGATGCCCATGATCTCTTCATTGCCGCCATGCGAGTTGACGACAATCAGTTTTCGGACGCCGGCGCGCGCGACCGACAGGCCGAGTTCGGTCCATGCCTCGACCAAGGTCGTCGCCGGCAGGGTGAGGGTGCCGGGCGCATGCAGGTGCTCGTTCGACTTGCCTACCGCCTGCACCGGCAGGATGCGGATGTCGAGATCGCCGGGCAGGCGGGCGATCACCGTTTCCAGCATACCGTTCATGATCGAGGTGTCGGTCGAAACCGGCAGATGCGGCCCGTGCTGCTCGATCGCTGCCAGCGGCAGAACGGCAATGGTCGCCTCAGGATCGATGGTCGCGTATTCGGTGGTCCGGTAGTCACCCCACCATACGCGCTTTTTTGTTCCGGCCATTTTGAACCTCGAAGAGACTGAATGGGCGTTTGCGCTGCCCCTCACCCTTAGCCTCTCCCCGTGAAGGACGGGGGAGAGGGGGATCGCCAGCGTTCCGGCTCGCTCTTCTCCCCGTCACTACACGGGGAGAAGGTGCCGGCTGGCGGATGAGGGGCAGCGCCAACCTTTGTCGTGTAACTTGAGATCATCGGCCTGTCGATTCCAGCCGCTGGCCAGCGCTGCTCAACCCGCCGCGATGACCTCGATCTCGACCTTGAATTCCGGCCGGGCAAAACCTGAAACGATCATCAGCGTCGAGGCCGGCGCAGGGCTGGCGAACAGCCGGTCGCGAACCTCCATATAGGGGCGCAGGAAGGCGCGGTCGGTGACGTAGGCGTTGATGCGGACGATGTCGGACAGGCTGAGCCCGGCCTCGCGGAGAATCGCCGATATGTTCTGGAAACAGAGCTCAGCCTGTGCGCCGGCCTCTTCCGGGATCTGGTCGTCCGCGGTGATCGCGACCTGGCCCGAACACAGCACCAGCCGCTTGCCGGGCGGCAGCTCGACGCCGTGGCTGTAGCGGGCGAAGGGCGGCTTGATCGACTTCGGCGTGAGAAATTTGAACATGGCAATCTCCGTTCACGGCAGCCTATCGCATCGGCCCGAAAATCGAGATCGATTTTCGGAAAGCACGATGCGACAGGATACGAAGTTTTAGAGCATACTTTGTGCGTCCAAGTGGACGCACGTCGCTCTAATGCGGGATCGATGCGGGCATCAAGATGGCGGTGCATGTCACGAGGGCGATTGTGGACAGGCGATCAAAAAATAGGCACGATGCCTTTCGTACAGCATGACCCGTCCGGCCTTCGCGCCGCCATTGCACAGGCGGGCATTGCACAAGCGGGCGGTCCCGGCGTAACGCGCCGGTGGCATGTGTCTTGCTTCTTGAAACAATGGTGTCGAGCCCGCCGCGTGACGCGCCGGAGCGAACAAAGGGTGGTGTGGATGTACGGAAGACTGAAGATTTCGGCCGGCGCGATCGTGCTGCTTGGCGCAGGCACGCTTGCTGCGGCAGCGAACGAAAAAGTCACCTTCGGCACCAATTGGCTGGCCGAGCCGGAGCATGGCGGTTACTACCAGGCGGTGGCAGATGGCACCTATGCGGCCTGCGGCATCGACGTGACGATCATGCAGGGCGGCCCACAGGTCAGCGGCCGGCCGCTGCTGCTGGCCGGCAAGATCGATTTCTACATGGGCGGCAATTTGCTGTCGGCCTTCGATGCCGTGCAGCAAGGCATACCGATGCGCGTCGTCGCCGCCGACTTCCAGAAGGACCCGCAGGTCATCATGTCCCATCCCGGCCAGGGGCTGGACAAATGGGAAGACCTGAAGAACGCCGACCAGTACATCCTCGGCGACGAAGGTGCGCAGACCTTCTTCCAGTGGATGGTCACCGACCTTGGCTTCGATGCCGCCAAGCGCGTGCCATACACCTTCAACCCTGCGCCGTTCATCGCCAACAAGAAGTCGATCCAGCAGGGTTACGTCACCTCGGAGCCATTCGCCGTTCAGAAGCAGGGCGGTTTCACGCCGAACCAGTTCCTGCTGGCCGACTATGGCTGGGACACATATGCAACGACGGTCGAGACCATGCAGGAGACGATCGACAAGCGGCCCGAGGTGGTCCAGTGCTTCGTCGATGGCTCGGCCAAGGGCTGGTACAATTATCTCTACGGCGACAACAAGGCCGCCAACGAAATGATCAAGAAGGAAAATCCGGACATGACGGATGAGCAGATCGCCTTCTCGATCGAGCAGTTGAAGAAGTTCGGCGTGGTCGATTCCGGCGACAGCGAAAAGCTCGGCATCGGCGCCATGACCGACGCGCGCATCCAGAGTTTTTACGACAAGATGGTCAAGGCCAAGGTCGCGCCGGCGGGCATCGACATCAAGAAGGCCTACACGCTTTCCTTCGTCAACAAGGGCGTCGGGCTCGACCTGAAGAAGTAGACCGTGAAGCTGGAGAAAGTGGCGCAACAGCCAGGAAGTGTACCGGGGCCGACGCTGTTGGCGCTGCGTGGCGTCGGCAAGGTTTTTTCCAACGGCGTCACCGCGCTCAGCAATGTCGAGCTGACGATCCGGGAAGGCGACTTCCTCAGCCTGCTCGGCCCGTCCGGCTGCGGCAAATCGACGGCGCTGCGGCTGATTGCCGGCCTGTCGACGCCGACCTCGGGCCTGCTCGACTGGCGCGGCAGCGGCGCCCGCGATCGTTCGAATATCGGCGACCGCTCGAATATCGGCTTCGTCTTCCAGGAGCCGACGCTGCTGCCCTGGGCCGACGTCTTCGACAATGTCTGGCTGCCGCTGCGGCTGAAGGGCGTGTCGCGGGCCAAGGCGGCACCGACGGTGATGGAGATGCTGGCACGGGTTCACCTGACCGGCTTCGAGAAGGCGGTGCCGCGCGAACTGTCGGGCGGCATGAAGATGCGCGTCTCGATCGCCCGCGCCATGGTGACCAAGCCGCGGATTCTGTTGATGGACGAGCCGTTCGCGGCACTCGACGAGATCACCCGCTTCAAGCTCAACAATGACCTTCTGGAGCTATGGCAGGATGAGCATTTCACCGTCGTTTTCGTCACCCACAGCGTCTTCGAAAGCGTTTTCCTCTCCAACCGCGTCGTCGTCATGGCGGCGCGGCCGGGCCGAGTGTTCGCGGAGCTTGCCGTCGACGCGCCCTATCCGCGCGACGAGGCGTTTCGCACCTCGCCCGACTATGCCGCGCTCTGCCGCCAGGCATCCGACGTGCTGATCGGCGCCATCAACTCAACTGCCGGACCGCATCATGACGGCCATTGAAGAACCAGTCCTGGCGCTCGACCCGGAGGAGGCGCGCCGCGTCCGCCAGGAGCGCTTCGAGCGCATCGGCAGATGGCTGCTGCCGCTGGCCATCATGATCTTGGCGATCTGGCTGTGGGACCGTGTCTGCGTCTGGAACGACATCCCGAAATACATCCTGCCGCGTCCCGGCGTGGTGCTGCAGACGTTGCATGACGATGCCGGGCTGCTGTTCTCCTCGCTGCTCGTGACACTCAGGATCACCTTCTTGAGCCTGCTTCTCGCCGTCATCGGCGGCGTCGGGCTGGCGGTGCTGTTCGCTCAGTCGAAATGGGTGGAGATGTCGTTCTTTCCGTTCGCCATCGTGCTGCAGGTGACGCCGATCGTCGCGATCTTTCCGCTGATCAACATCTATGTCGACAACCAGACGACAAAGCTTTTGCTTTGCGCCTGGATCGTCGCCTTCTTCCCAATCCTTTCCAACACCACGCTCGGCCTCAATTCGGTCGACCGCAATCTGCGCGACATGTTCAAGCTCAACGGTGCGACCCGCTGGCAGCAATTGCGCTATCTGCGGCTGCCGGCGGCGATGCCTTATTTCCTCGGCGGGCTGAAGATCGCCGGCGGGCTGTCGCTGATCGGCGCGGTGGTGGCCGAGTTCGTCGCCGGCGCCACCGGCCAGTCGTCCGGCCTCGCCTCGCGCATCATCGAGGCCGGCTACCGGCTCAACGCGCCAAGGCTGTTCGCGGCGCTGATCCTGATCTCGCTGACCGGCATCCTGATCTTCCTGGTGCTGTCGCTGGTCTCGCATCTCATTTTGCGGCGCTGGCACGAGAGCGCGCTGAGGCAGGAGCGGTAGGCATGGTCGGCGCCGTTACCCCCCTCTGTCCTGCCGGACATCTCCCCCTCAAGGGGGGAGATCGGCTGCATGTTTTGTTTTCGCTAATCTCGGACGCGGCAAAGGAAGCGCCCCGGTTGAAGCTGCCGATCTCCCCCCTTGAGGGGGAGATGTCCGGCAGGACAGAGGGGAGTGCGGCTTGATACCAGCCTCTGGTCCTTATCATCTTGCTAACGTTCGTGTTCATCAGTCGCTGACGCCAGGACTTGCCGCAGCATTCGATGCCGACGGCTTTGCGCTTACGGATATCGCCGTCGCCAATGGAAAAATCTCCAGCATTGCAGCACATCAGCGATCCAACACGCCAGCAGGCGCCACCGATCTCGGCGGCCGGATCGTCTTGCCCTGCTTCGTCGACTGCCACACCCATATCGACAAGGGCCATATCTGGCCTCGAAAGCCCAACCCGGACGGCACCTTCATGGGCGCGCTGAACGCAACGGGCGCCGATCGGGCGGCGCGCTGGAGCGCCGACGACGTTGCCCGCCGCATGGATTTTTCGCTGCGCTCGGCCTATGCGCATGGTACCAGGGCGCTGCGCACGCATCTCGACAGCGTTGCGCCGCAGGAAGAGATCTCCTGGCCGGTGTTCGAGACGATGCGGGATGAATGGCGCGGCCGCATCGAGCTGCAGGCGGCCTGCCTGCTCGGCATCGAGGGCGTGCGCGACAGGAAATGGTTCGAGAGGCTGGCCAAGCGTGTGGCTGCGGCCAACGGCGTGCTCGGCGTCGTCACCTATATGGTGCCGGATCTCGAAGAACTGCTCGACCAGGTATTTGCGCAGGCGATCAAGCACGGCCTCGACCTCGATTTCCATGCCGACGAGACCGACGATATCGCGGCGATCTCGCTGAAGAAAATCGCCGAAGCCGCCCTTTGGAACGGTTTCGAGGGAAACATCCTGGTCGGCCATTGCTGCTCGCTGGCGCGCCAGCCCGATCTCGACGTGCTCGACACGCTGGACAAGGTCGCCAAGGCCGGTCTGGCGGTGGTGTCGCTGCCGATGTGCAATCTCTATCTGCAGGACCGGCGCGGCGACAACACCACGCCGCGCTGGCGCGGGGTGACGTTGCTGCACGAGATGAAGGCGCGCGGCATTGCCGTGGCCGTCGCCTCCGACAATACGCGCGACCCGTTCTACGCCTATGGCGATCTCGACATGCTTGAGGTTTACCGGATGGCGACGCGCATCCTGCATCTCGACCATCCCGTCGCCGACTGGCCGAAAGCGGTGACTTCGACGCCGGCCAAGGTGATGCGGCTCGACGGTTTCGGCACGCTTGCCGCCGGAGCGCCGGCCGATTTCGTCGTCTTCAAGGGGCGGAGCTGGACGGAATTGCTGTCACGGCCCGAATCGGATCGCATCGTTGTACGCGACGGCCTGGCGATCGAGCGCCAGTTGCCGGATTATGCCGAACTCGATGATCTGATGGTGGAATGATGGATATTGCGGCGCTCAAGCGCGACCTGCACGGTTTGAAGATCGACGACCATCCGGCGATCGTCCAGCAGAAGAGCCGCGACTTCTACTGGTACAGCCCGGTGCTGAAGCAGCAGCTCGATCACGTCACCGGCGACCTGATCGTGACGCCGAAAACCGAAGACGAGGTCGTCCGCATTCTCGCCGCCTGTCACCGGCATGGCGTGCCGGTGACGCCGCGCGGCAGCGGCACCGGGAACTACGGCCAAGCGATGCCCTTGTCCGGCGGCGTCGTGCTCAATCTCGCCGAGATGAACGCGGTCAAGACGATCGCCCCCGGCCGTGTGGTCACTGGTCCCGGCGCCGTGCTCGCCGACATCGACAGAGCGACGCGGGCGCATTCCGGCCAGGAGCTCCGCATGTCGCCGTCGACCTACAACACGGCATCGATCGGCGGCTTCGTCGCCGGCGGCTCCGGCGGGATCGGCTCGATCCGCTGGGGCGGACTGCGCGATCTCGGCAATGTCATCCGACTGAGGACCGTGACGATGGAGGCTGAGCCGCGTGTCATGGAGCTCACCGGCGAGGACGTGCTGAAGGTGATGCATGCCTACGGCACCAACGGCATCATCACCGAAGTCGAGATGCCGCTGACCGCCAGCTATGACTGGATCGACGTCATCGTCGGCTTCGACGATTTCATGGATGCGGCCGGCTTCGGCAACGACCTCGCCATCCAGGACGGCATACTGGCGAAACTGATCACGCCGATCGCAGCACCGATCCCCTACGATTATTTCAAGCGCCACCAGCGGTTTTTCCGGCGCGGCCAAAGCATCGTCGTCCTGATGATCGCACCGCATGCGATGGATGCCTTCCTTGCCTTCACGGCGCGCAGCAAGGGCGAGATTGTCTTCCGGGCCGACAAGGAGGCCGATCTCAAAGGGTTGCCGCCGGCCTATGAGCTGACCTGGAACCACACGACGCTGCGTGCCATCCGGGTCGATCCGACAATCACCTACCTGCAGACCCGCTACCCTTCGCCGGACCACCTCGGCCACGTCAAGGCGATGGTCGATCGCTTCGGCGACGAGGTGCCGGCGCATCTCGAATTCATCCGCTTCGACGGCGCCATCGGCATCGCAGGGCTCCCGCTGGTGCGCTTCACCACGGCGGAGCGGCTCGACGAGATCATCCGCATCCACGAGGACAATGGCTGCTGGATATTCAACCCGCACCGCTACACGCTGGAAGAAGGCGGCATGAAGCGCACCGACGAGGTGCAGCTCGCCTTCAAGCGCGAAACCGACCCGCAAGGGTTGCTCAATCCGGGCAAGATGATCGCCTGGGAAAATCCGGACTATGATTATCGCTCGGGCAAGTCGTTCCTGTTCAAGGGGCTGGAGAACGCGGGTTGAACGTCCTCGTCCTCTACGCTCATCCGGTGGAGACCAGCTTCAATGCCGGCCTGCACCGGACCATCGTCGAGCGCCTGAAGGCGGCCGGCAATGTGGTCGACGACTGTGACCTCTATGCCGAGAATTTCGATCCCAGGCTGACGCGCGCCGAACGGATGTCCTATCACGACGAACGCAGCGACGGCGATCCGGCGTCGCCTTATGTCGAGCGCTTGCTGCGGGCCGAGGCGCTGGTGCTGTCGTTTCCGGTGTGGAACTTCGGCTATCCGGCCATTCTGAAAGGCTTTTTCGATCGCGTCTTCCTGCCCGGTGTGTCGTTCAAGCTGGTCGCCGGCAAGGTGCAGCCGTCACTGCACAATATTCGCAAGGTGGTCGCGGTCACGACCTATGGCGGCAGCCGGTTCCGAGCCATGCTGATGGGTGACCCGCCGCGCAAGCTGGTCAATCGGGTGCTGCGTGCGACGATCAAGCCCGGCGGGTCGGTTTCCTACCTTGCGCATTACTCGATGAACCTGTCGACCGACGGCAGTCGGACGAGGTTCGTGGCGAAAGTCGCGGCCAGGATGGACGCGTTATGAGGTGCGCTACATCCGCACCCGTTCCGCCTTCGGATCGTACATCGGCTTAAGCGACGCCTCCGCCGCAAAGCGCTCGCCGGCGATCTCGATCTCGTAGGACGACGACAGGACATCCGCCTCGCTCTCGCCCTTGCAAGGCACGTAACCAAGCCCGATGGCGCCGCCGAGATGATGGCCGTAATTGCCCGAGGTGATCGGACCGACGATCCTGCCGTCGCGCAGGATCGCCTCGTTGTGGAAGAGCAGCGGCTCGATGTCGTTCAGGCAGAACTGCACCAGCCGGCGTGACAGGCCGGTTTCTTTCTTCTTCAGCACAGCATCGCGACCGAGGAAGTCTCCCTTGGCCGTCTTCACGGCAAAGCCGAGGCCGGCCTCCAGCACATTGTCTTCGTCGGTGATGTCGTGGCCGAAATGCCTGAAGGCCTTTTCGATGCGGCAGGAATCCAGTGTGTGCAGGCCGCATAGCTTCAGGCCGACGTCGGCGCCGGCTTCTTCTATCGCCTCGAAGACGTGGGCGGCCTGGTCGGTCGAGACATAAAGCTCCCAGCCGAGCTCGCCGACATAGGTGACGCGGTGGGCGCGGGCCAGCCCCATGCCGATTTCGATCTCCTGAAACGTCCCGAACGGGTTGTTTTCGTTTGAAAAATCGTTGGGGCTCACCCTTTGAATCAGCTTTCTCGCATCCGGGCCCATCAGGCAGAGCACGGCTTCGGCAGCGGTCACATCGGTGATGACGACGAACTCGTCGGCAAGGTGTTTTCGCAGCCAGGCTAAATCGCGCTGCAGCGTCGCACCGGGCACGACGAGGAAGAAGGCTGTTTCAGACAGCCGTGAGACGGTGAGGTCGCTCTCGATGCCACCGCGCTGGTTGAGCATCTGGGTATAGACGATCTTGCCCGGCGCCACATCCATGTCGTTGGCGCAGAGCCTTTGCAGGAAGGCGCAGGCGTCGCGACCTTCGACGCGGATCTTGCCGAACGAGGTCACGTCGAACAGGCCGACGCCGTTCCTGACCGCCAGATGCTCCTCACGCTGGTTGTCGAACCAGTTCTGCCGTTTCCAGGAATAGCGGTATTCGCGCTCCTGGCCGGGCCTAGCGAACCAGTTGGCGCGCTCCCAGCCGGCGACCTCGCCGAACACCGCACCGCGCGCCTTCAGATGCTCATGCAGCGGTGAGCGCCTTATGTTGCGCGAAGTCGCCATCTGCCGGTAGGGGAAATGATCGGCGTAGAGCAGGCCGAGCGTTTCGGAAACGCGCTCCTTAAGATAACGGCGGTTCTTCTGGAACGGCTGGGCGCGGCGGATGTCGACCTCCCAGAGATCGAAAGGCGCCTCGCCGTCATTGATCCATTGCGCCAGCGCCATGCCGGCGCCACCGGAGGAGACGATGCCGATCGAATTGTAGCCGGTCGCCATCCAGTAGCCGGAAAGCTCCGGCGCCTCGCCGAGATAGTAGCGATCGTCGGGCGTGAAGCTTTCGGGGCCGTTGAAGAAGGTGTGGATGCCGGCGGTGGCCAGCATCGGCATGCGGTTGACGCCCATTTCGAGGATCGGCTCGAAATGATCCATGTCCGCGGGCAACTGGTCGAAGCAGAAATCCTCGCTTATGCCGTTCATGCCCCACGGTTTGGCTACCGGTTCGAAAGCGCCGAGCATCATCTTGCCGGCATCTTCCTTGTAGTAGGCGCACTCGTCCGGGACGCGCAGCACCGGCAGGCGGGAAAGCCCGGGGATCGGTTCCGTTACGAGATAGAAATGTTCGCAGGCGTGCAACGGGATGGTGACGCCGTTCTGGGCGCCAAGTTCGCGTGCCCACATGCCGGCGCAGTTGACGACGATGTCGGTATCGATCGTGCCTTGCTCGCCGCCCTGCGCCCAGGACACCCCGGTGACGCGGCCGGCCCTGGTATGGACCTTGGTCACCTTCACATTCTCGACGATCGTCGCACCGCGCTGGCGCGCGCCCTTGGCCAAGGCCATGGCGATGTTGGCGGGGTCGCACTGGCCGTCGAGCGGCAGATGCACGGCGCCGACCACATCGGATACATTGAGATGCGGGTACATCTGCTTGACTTCACCTGGCGAAATCTCGCGCACGTCGACATCGAAGGCGCGGGCGAGAGACGCCTGCCGATAGATCTCGTGCTTGCGCTCCTCGGTCAGCGCCACGGTGATCGAGCCGACCTGGCGCATGCCGGTGCCGACATCGGTCTCGGCCTCGAGCTTGACGTAGAGGTCGGCCGAATATTTCGCCAGCCGCGTCATGTTCTGCGAGCCGCGCAATTGGCCGATCAGGCCGGCAGCGTGCCATGTCGTGCCTGACGTCAGCTGCTTGCGCTCGAGCAGCACGATATCGGTCCAGCCGAGTCTGGCCAGATGATAGGCGACCGAGCAACCGGAGACGCCGCCGCCGATGATGACCGCCCTTGCTTTGGGAGGAATGGCCTTGGTCGGAATGGTTTTGGTGGGCGGGGCGCTCATGCGGCCTCAGGGCGATAGCTGGATGCGAAGCGGCGCAGGCGTGTGGCAGCCTCCATCAGCACCGGCTCAGGCTGGCAGAGGCTGAAGCGGATGTGGCCTGCTGCGGCCGCGCCGAAGCTCGAGCCGGGCATGACGCCGACCTTCTCCTGGTCGAGGAAAGCCCAGGCGAATTTTTCGTCGTCCGGCTCGATCGCCGATATGTCGAGCATCACATACATGCCGCCTTCGGAGCCGCGCACGGTGACGTTGTTCATACCGCGCATGGCATCGAGAACGACGGCGCGCCTCGCGGCATAGCGCTCGGCGATCTCCTCGACGCCGTAGCCGTTTTCGAGCGCCTCGGCGCAGGCGAGGCTTATGAAGGCCGGCAGGCCGTAGGTCATCACCAGATTGAGGTCGGTCAGCAGCGAGATCATCTCCTCGGGCCCGGTCAGCCAGCCCATGCGCCAGCCGGTCATGCCGTGGCTCTTGGACATCGAATTGATGACCAGCGTGCGTTCCGCCATGCCAGGCAGCGAGCGTGGTGAGACGTGCTCGCCGCCGCCCAGCGTCCAGTAGACCTCGTCCGACAGCAGCCAGAGGTCATGCTCGCGGCAGATCTGCGCCAACTCTTCCAGGCGCTCGCGCGAATAGACGGCGCCCGTGGGATTGTTCGGCGTGTTGATCAGGATGGCGCGGGTGTTCGGCCGAAGGGCGGCGCGGATGTCGGCGGCGCGCGGCTGAAAGCTGTCTTCGGCGGGGGTCTCGACGACGCTGAACTCGGCGCCCGCCGCACTGAAGGTATTCGGATAGGTGGCGTAATAGGGCGCAACGACGATGGCATGGTCGCCCTGGTCGAGAACCGCTTGAATGGCCGCGTAAAGCGCGGCCTGCCCGCCCGGCGTGGCGATGACCTGGTCGGGGCTGGTCGCAACCCCGGTGCACCACGTCGAGGCCGCCGCCATCGCCTTGCGCAGGCGTGGAACGCCGGCAAGCGGCGTGTAGTGGTGATTGCTGGCGCGGACGGCCGTCACGCAGGCTTCGATCGTCTCGCCCGGCGTGTCGAAATCGTGGTCGCCGACCGACAGCATGATGATGTCCTCGCCAGCCTGCTTGCGCGCCCAGGCAGCGGAATGAACCTCCCAGCCATCCTTGCCCGAAGGCACGATGCCGGAAATGCGCGATGATGGTCTGGGCATTATGCTACTCCCGACATTTCGTAGCCGGCTTGTTCGAGCCGGTCGCGCAGCGCGGCGATGTGGGCCGGTCCGACTTCGCAGCAGCCGCCGACGATGCCGGCGCCAGCCTCGACCCAGCCGATCGCCTGGCCGGCATAGGCATCCGGATCGAGGTCGTGGCGGGCGTGCAGCACTTCCACGGTGCCGCCATGCTTGAGTGCCTCGACCGAGGTGAAGCCGTTGGCATAGGCGCCGACCGGCCTGCCGAGGGCGATCAGTTCGGGGAGCGCTGCAGCGATCGCCTCGGGCCGGCAGCAATTGATCAGCCGGGCCGCGACGGGCAGGCCGTCGAGAGCGCTTGCCGCCGCCGCAATGGCTTCGCCGCTGCGCAGGCGCGGCGCGCCGTGGTCGGCGAGCGTCCAGGACACCCATACGGGCTTGCCGCTTTCCGATGCCGCGGTGACGGCGGCGCGCGCCTCTTCGGCCGACGCCATGGTTTCGCATAGAAACAGATCGACGCCGTCCGCCTGCTCGGCAACGATACGGCGATAGACGTCGAGCGTATCCTGGAAGGATATCGTCAGCGCTGGCGCATAGCTGCCGAACAGCGGCGACAGGCAGCCGGCGATCGCCGCGTCGCCGGCCTGGTCGCGTGCTTGCCTTGCCAGTTCTATGCCGAGCTTTTGCAACGGTTTGAACAGCTCTTCCGCGCCTTCGCGCGCCAGCCGCTCCGGCGTTGCGGAATAAGTGTTGATGGTGATGACGCGGGCGCCGGCGCGGATAAATTCGGCATGCAGGTCGCGCACCAGATCCGGTTCGTCGATGAGCACCCTGGCCGACCACAGCGGCGTCGGCTCGGAGCTGCTGCGGCGGACCAGCTCTTGGCCCACGCCGCCATCGGTGAGGATCACTTTCTTCATGCTCTGAGCCTCTCGTTGTTTGGATCCCATAACGGCTCATCTTCCTGCACGACCGCCCTGAAGCGTTCGCCGAAGATCTCGACCTCGACCGCCGTTCCCGGCTCGGTCAGGTCGGCGCGCAGCATGCCGAGCGCGATCGATTTGTCGATACGATGACCCCAGCCGCCGGACGTCGTCTCGCCGACGATCCGGCCGTCATGCCAAAGCGTCGACATGGTGGGTGCGTCGCAGTCGCCGGGGTTTTCGACGACAAGCGTGACGAAGCGCTTCTTGACGCCCTGCTGCTTCTCGTTCTGCAGCGCCGCCTTGCCGCGGAAGTCGGGCTTGTCCCATCTGACGAAGCGCTCCAGGCCGCCCTGCAGGATCGAATAGTCGGTCGACAGGTCGCCCTTCCAGGTGCGGTAACCTTTTTCGAGCCGCAGCGAATCCAGCGCGTACATGCCGAACGGTTTCAGGCCGTGCTTCCGGCCAGCTGCCCAGACGGTGTCGAAGATCGCTGCGGTATCATCGATCTTGCTGTGGATTTCCCAGCCGAGCTCGCCCGCGAAGGACACGCGCACCAGCTTTGCCCAACGTCCGGCGATACTGGTCTCCTGATGCGTCAGCCAGGGCAGGGTGAGGTCGGCCGCGCAGAGTTCGGCCAGGATTTTTCGCGAGTTGGGGCCGGCGAGGATCTGGGTAGAGTATTCCTCCGTCCGGTCGGTCAGCTTGAATGTGGCGTCCTTTGGGATGCGCGATTTCAGCCATTCGAAATCATGCCACTGAGCCACCGCGGCGGTGATCAGCGTCATCAGGTTCTCGTCGTGCCGGACCACCGACATTTCGGTGACGATGCGGCCCTTGTCGTCGGCAAAATAGACGAGGCCGATGCGGCCGGGTTTCGGCACCAGGCCTGTGACCTGGAGGCTGAGCCATTCGGCGGCACCTGGACCATCGAGATTGAAACGGGAAAAGCCCGGCAGGTCCAGAATGCCGGCGGCATCGCGGACGGCGAGGCATTCTTGGCGCACACGATGCTGCCACGGCCCGTCGCGACGGAAAGTCAGCGTGGCTTCTTCGGAGACGTCGTCACCGGGCTGCGCATACCAGGTGGCGCGTTCCCAGCCATTATAGGCATCGAACTGGGCGCCGAGTGCCTTGATGCGGCCGTGGAGCGGCGACAGCTTACGGTCGCGTCCGGCCGGCCAGGCATGGCGCGGGAACTGGATGGCGTATTCGTTGCCGTAGATTTCCATGCCCTTGGCAACGCAATAATCCGGAGCCGAGGCGAAGGCGGTGAAACGGCGCGGATCGCAGGACCACATATCCCATTCGGTCTGGCCCTCGGTCACCCATTCGGCCAGCACCTTGCCGGCGCCGCCGCCCTGGGCGATGCCGAAGGTGAAGACGCAGGCCTCGAAGGCGTTGGGCACGCCGGGCATCGGCCCTATCAGCGGGTTGCCGTCCGGCGCGTAGGGGATCGGCCCGTTGATGACCTTGGATAGGCCGGCGGTGCCGAGGATCGGCACGCGGGCGACAGCATCGGCCAGGTAATGTTCCAGCCGATCGAGATCGTCGGGAAACAGCTGGAACGAAAAGTCGTCGGGCATCGGGTCGTTGTGGCCGACCCAGTGGGCGCGGCAATTGCGCTCATAAGGGCCGAGATTCATGCCGTTCTTTTCCTGGCGCAGATAATAGGATGTATCGACGTCGCGCAGCAGCGGCAGCTTCTTGCCCTGTTCCTTCGACCACGCCGCCAGTTCGGGGATTTCCTCGAACAGGATATATTGATGGCTCATCACCATCATCGGCACCTCGCGGCCGAACATCCTGCCGATCTCGGCGGCGCGGTATCCGGCGGCGTTGACGACGATCTCGCAGCGGATCTCGCCTTGCGCCGTCTCGACCACCCACTCGTCGTTTTCTCGGCGCACGCCGGTGACCGGGCAGAAGCGGATGATCTTCGCGCCCATGTCGCGGGCACCTTTAGCCAGCGCCTGGGTCAATTGCGCCGGGTCGATGTCGCCGTCATTCGGATCGTAGAGCGCGCCTTTCAGCTCATGCGTCTCGATGAAGGGGTAACGACGCTTGATCTCGTCGAGCCCGACGATATCGATGTCCATGCCCTGGTAGCGGCCCATGCCCTTGGCGCGCTGGAATTCCTGCATGCGCTCCGGGCTATGGGCTAGCCTGAGCGAGCCGGTGACGTGGTAGTTCATGGGATAGCCGACCTCGTCGGCCAGCCGGCGATAGAGTTCGGTCGAATATCGCTGCATGTTCATCAGCGACCATGACGAGGAGAAAGTCGGCACGTTGCCGGCGGCATGCCAGGTCGAGCCGGAAGTCAGCTCGTTCTTCTCCAGAAGCACGCAGTCGATCCAGCCCGCTTTGGCGAGATGATAGAGCGAGGAGGCGCCGACGACACCGCCTCCGATGATCACAACGCGTGCCGTGGTCGGCAAACCGGCCATGTTCTTCTCCGACTATTTGTTTTGATGCATGTCGTTGTCCCAAAACCGCCACGCACTTTTGGGCGACATGCATTCGTTCAATAGACAGGCGGCGAAACCACCCAGATGACGACAGCCGGCTCGGCTCCAGGATTGCGCCAGCGGAACGGCTTGCCGTCGAAGCGGAAGGAGTCGCCTTCGCCAAGCCGGTGCCAGACGCCAGCAATTTCGATGTCGAAGCTGCCGGAAGCGACGTAGCCGGCTTCCTCGGTCGGCCGGCGCGCCTCGGTCTTCAGCTCGGCACCCGGGGCGAAGACCGAACGCAGCATCTCGAAGCTACCGCCGAGATCGGGCGACAGCAGCTCCTCCACCAGGCCAGAATCGCTTGTGCCAAGCACGCGTCGGCTGCCGGCGCGCACGACCACGCCGCGCTCGGTCTCGACAGGCACGTCGTGGCTGAAGAACAGGCTGACCGGCACGCCGAACAATTCGGCGAAGGCTCTGAGGTCGCCGAGCGACGGGATCGACAGGCCGCGCTCGACCTGGCTGACCCAGCCGACGGAGCGGCCGAGCTTGAGGCCGGTCTCGGCAAGCGTCAGTCCGCGCGCCTTGCGCAACGCGCGGATGTCGCCGGCCAGCAGCCGTTCGCCGCTGTCTTGTTCCGATCTGGCCGCGGTTGAGGGCAAAGCTGTCCCTGTTTCGGTGAAAAATTCCCAGCAAATTTCATGTGACGGCACGTTTGTGAAAAAATCAAGAGGATTTTCATGCGCCCACAAGATTTACTTGCGCCATTTTGACGGTTCGGGCAAAGGCTCGGCGCACGAGCGGCGAGTGGGGCGTCCGGTCGAGGCGAATAGGCTTATCGGCGTTCAAAAAGACGCGCAAGGATGCTCCATCACTTCTAGTCGGCGCATGATCCTTCCGGAGAATCGGGTCCGGGATCATACGCAAAGGGACGGCCATGCTGGAAAACAACTCCCGGATTGCGGCAGCGATCGTCGATGACGCGATCACCTCGCGCCGATCGGTACGCGCCTTCTTGCCCGATATGATCGACGACGACACCATCCGCGATATTCTCGCCGTTGCCGCGCGCGCGCCCTCAGGCACCAACATGCAGCCCTGGAAGGTCTATGTGACCAAGGGCGAGGTCAAGCAGCGCATCACCGATGCCATCCTCAGCTCGGGCATCCGCGCCGAAAAGGCGGAGTGGGACGAATATCGCTACTATCCCGACCAGTTCTTCGAACCCTATCTGACGCGGCGGCGGGCCAACGGCTTCGGTCTCTACGGCGTGCTCGGCATCGGCCGGCGCGAGGTCGACAGGATGCGCGCGCAGCACGACCGCAACTTCATCTTCTTCGATGCGCCGGTCGGCATGATCTTCACCGTCGACCGGCGGCTGAACAAGGGGTCGTGGATCGACTACGGCATGTTCCTGCAAAACATCATGGTCGCGGCGCGGGGCAGGGGCCTGCACACCTGTCCGCAAGCTGCCTTCGCGCCCTATCACCGGCAGATCAGGCCGGTGCTCAACATTCCCGACGAGGAGATCGTCGTCTGCGGCATGGCGCTCGGCTATGAGGACACGTCCAAGCCCGAAAACGCATTCCGCACCGACCGCGCGCCGCTGGAAGAGTGGGTGACGTTCGCCAGCTAACGTGGCGACGCGCCGCCTGAGTTATTGCACGTCGTAGCCGACTTCCTCGCTGGCGTGGCAGAGTGCCTTCCAGAACGAGCGTGCGAACGAGCGGAACACATAGATATCGAACTGATCGGCCGCGGTGCGCTGGATCTGCGCGAAGACGTCGTGATGCATGGTCGAGCGGCCGGCGCCGATCGGGAAGGCCGGCAGCGCGAAGTCGATGGCGAAGAACTTCGCCAGCACCCACTCGGCCTTCGGCCCGGCGATACGGATCGCGGTGCGGCCGTGCGAAAGGTCGGTGACCGTACCGATGGCCGGAGTGACGACATCGGCAAAGGCCGTCGCCAATCCCTCGGCTTCATCGACAACCGTAAATTTTCCCGGCGCAAAGCCGAACACCGACCTGGCGCCGTTCGTCACACCGCCGCCGGCGCCGTCGGGCAAAGTCAGGCCGGTGACCGTATGGATGCTGGCCATCAACGTCTTCTCCTCGCCGGGCCAGGCGGCGAGCTGCAGAATCGACCCCGGCCTGGTTTCGGAGAGGATGATTTCGACGCCGTAGCCATGCGAGCCCGGATGCAGCACCGGCTCAAGCGGTGATTGGCGTTCAACCATGCATGCGGCTCCCGTCCGGATCGAAGAAATGGTTGGAGACGATCTCGACCGGCCCGAACCGGTTGCGCAACGGGTCGGAAACGTAGGCACGCGAGCCGCGCCGCGCCTTGCCGCCCTTGACCAGGGCAAGCGCGATATATTTGCCGAGCGCCGGCGAATAGCAGCAGGCGGTGATGTGGCCAAGCGAGCCGTGGGGGTTGGCTTCGTCAAGCTGCTCGACGATGTGTGCGCCCCCATTGAGCGGCTGGTTGTCGAGCGAAACAATACCGACGAGTTCCAGGCGGTCGGGTGCGATCAGCCCCTCGCGATCCATCATCGCCGAGCCGATGAACGGCTTCTTCTTCGACAGCATCCAGTCGAGATGCAGGTCGCGTGCCGTGGTACGGCCGTCGATCTCGGCACCGGTGACGTGGCCTTTCTCGATGCGCATGGTGCCCAGCGCCTCCAGCCCGTAGGTCACCAGCCCGAACGGCTTGCCGGCTTCGATGAGCGCCTCCCACACATGGGTGCCGTAACCGGCGCCGGAATAGACCTCGAAGGCCATTTCGCCGGAGAAGGACAGCCGGCAGACCATCACCGGCACGCCGGCGATTTCGCCGTGGACGATGCCCATGAAGGGCAGTGCGGCATTGTCGACGGCGGTGCCGCTGACGCAAGCAGCCAATATCTGCCTTGCCTTCGGCCCGCCGATGGCGGCACCGGCCCATTGATCGGTCACCGAGGTGAGGTGGACCTTCAGCTCCGGCCAGATCACGTCGAGGAAATACTCCAGATGCTGCATCACCTTGGCGGCATTGGCGGTGGTGGTGGTCATCAGGAAATCCTGCTCGCCGAGCCGCCATGTTGTGCCGTCGTCGAAGGCGAGACCGTCCTCGCGCAGCATCAGCCCGTAGCGCGCCTTGCCAACGGCCAGCGTCGAAAACATGTTGGTGTAGACGCGGTCAAGGAATTCCGCCGCGTCCGGGCCTTGCACGGCGATCTTGCCCAGTGTCGAGACGTCGACGATGCCGGCGCTCTCGCGCGTGGCTCTCGCTTCGCGCACATAGGCCTGCTCGATCGTCTCGCCGGGATGGCCATAGATCATCGGCCGGTACCAGAGGCCGGCCGAATACATGGTGGCGCCGTTGGCGACGTGCCAGTCATGCATCGGCGTCAGTCGCTCGGGTTTCAGATCGCCGAAGCGTTCGGCGGCAAGCGAGCCGATCGATACCGCCGAAAAGGGCGGGCGAAAGCGCGTCGTGCCGACCTGCGGGATCGGCTTGCCCAGCGCCTCGGCCATTATGGCCAGGCCTGGTATGTTGGAACTCTTCCCCTGGTCGGTCGCCATGCCGAGCGTGGTGTAGCGCTTCAGATGCTCGACCGAGACGAAGCCTTCCCGATGCGCCAGCCGCACGTCGTCGGCCGTCACATCATGCTGGAAATCGACGAAGCTCTTTCCACTGGCCCTGATCTCGAACACCGGCGCCGGATCGGGATCGCCGGGTGCGGCTTCGACAACCGGCAAGGCCGCCGGCGCGCCGGTTCCGCCCGTCGCGGAAAAACCGGCGGCGCGACCTTCGGCGATCGCCTCGGTGGTGGAGAAACTGCCGGTGAAGGCGCCGGCGCCGATCCATTGCCGTGTTGTAGGTTTCGGCGGCAGGAACGCTTGCAACGTTTCGTTCCATTCCGCCTTGGCGCCGGCCTGGCTGGCCAGATGGATGGTCGGCGACCAGCCGCCCGACATCAGCAGGCAATCGGCGTGGATGCTGCGCGCATCGCCGGAAAGCGCGCCACTCGCCATATCGAAGCGCTGCACCTTGAAGCCGGACAGCGCCTTGCCGCCCTCGGTTGCGATCACCGCGTGGCCAGAAAAGATCTCGGCCTCGGTTTCGCCGGCCAGCTTGCGCATCTCGCTCGAAAGCTCAGGGCGTACGTCGACGATGGCGACGATCACGGCGCCGGCCTTCTTCAGCGCCAGGGCCGCGCGATAGGCGCTGTCATTGTTGGTGAACAGCCCGATCCTGTCGCCGGGCAGCACGCCATATTCATTGGCAAAACGCTCGGCCGCATGCGCCAGCATCACGCCTGGTCGATCATTGCCCGGAAAGACCAGCGGACGCTCCAGGGAGCCGGTGGCCAGCACCACCGACTTGGCGCGGATTGTCCAGTAGCGATGGCGGGGTTCGCCCTTGCCGGGCGTTTCCTTGTGGTCGGTGACGCGTTCGAGCGCAGCAAGCGTGTTGCCGTCATAATAGCCCCAGACCGTGGTGCGCGGCAGCAGGCGGACATTGTCACGGCCTTCGAGCTGGCCAGCGGCGCGCCCCGCCCAGTCGGCGGCCGGCATGCCATCGATCGTCTCGCCCGACCAATTGGCCGAGCCGCCGAAATGCGGCTCGAGCTCGGCCAGGATGACGCGTGCACCCTGATCGGAAGCAGCCCTGGCGGCCATCAGCCCGGCCGGGCCGGAGCCGACTACCAACACATCGCAAAACGCATTCATGCGTTCGTAGCGCGCCGCATCGGGAGCCGTGCCTGCCTTGCCCAGGCCGGCGGCACGGCGGATGAAATGCTCACAGAACATCCAGAAGCGCGTGCCCTTCAGCGGACCGATCACCGGTCCCATGAAGGTCTTGTAGTAGAAGCCGGCCGACAAAAGCTTGCCGCCGAGCTGGTTCACGGCACTGACGTCCCAGGCAAGTGAGGGGAAGCGGTTCTGGCTGATTGCGGTCAGCCCGTCATAGATCTCGACCATTGTGGCGGGAATGTTCGGCTCGCGAACCTCGCCCCGCAACACGGTGACCAGCGCGTTAGGCTCCTCGACGCCGGCGGTCAGCACGCCGCGGGGACGGTGATATTTGAACGAACGCCCGAACAGGGTGACGCCGTTGGCCAGCAGCGCCGAAGCCAGCGTGTCGCCGGCGTGGCCGGTATAGGGCGCGCCGTCGAAGGTGAAACGAATGGTCCGCAGCCGGTCTATGAGGCCGCCGGCCTCGGTACGGCGCGGGCTCATGGCTTGTCCTCGGCCCGGTGCCGCGCAACCGAATTGTGGTCGCCGCGCGCGAACGCGGTGCTGGAGATCTCGTGCGTCAGCGTGTTGCGCACGACCCTGAGATGGGCGCGGCAGCCGCCGGAATGCTGCCAGATCTCATTGTGGTCACCGGCCGGGTTCAGCCGGTCGTAGACATAGGCGTTCCAGGCGTCGAGGTTCTGCGAGGCGGGCTGTGGGCGCTGGCGATTGCCGTCGCCCTGATAGGTGAATTCGATCACGTCGCGCGGGCCGCAATAGGGGCAGGTGATGAGCATGGATCTCTTAAACTTCTCGTTTGACCATGATCTTGTCCGAAAACCGGTTTCCACTTTTCGCTGACGCGGACCTGCGGTTCGGGATCATGGCCTAATGCAGCCGGGGCGTGGCGCCCTGGCCCTTGTCGTCGATCACCAGGCCACGATAGAAGCGGTCGAGCGTGAAGGCCGCGTTGAGATCGTGCGGCTCGTCCTTGGCAATGGTCCAGGCAAAGCACCAGCCGGAAGCCGGCGTCGCCTTGAAGCCGCCATAGCACCAGCCGCAGTTGAGATACATGCCCGGCAGCGGACCGGTGGTGATGATTGGCGAACCGTCCATGGACATGTCGCAGACGCCGCCCCATGAGCGCAGCATGCGGACACGGGCCAGCCCAGGGAACAGCGCCAGCATCTCGCTCATCACCTCATCGACGATCGGCAGGCTGCCGCGTTGGGCGTAGCTGTTGTAGCCGTCAAGATCGCCGCCATAGACAAGGCCGCCCTTGTCCGATTGCGACATATAAAAATGGCCCATGCCGAAGGTCAGGACCGTATCGATGAACGGCTTTAGCGATTCCGTGACGAAGGCCTGCAGCACGTGGCTCTCGATCGGCATCGTCTCGATGCCGGCGAGCCGCATGACTTGCCCGGTGCTGCCGGCCACTGCGACGGCTACCTTCTTGGCGCGGATTTCGCCGCGCGTCGTCGTGACGCCGGTGATACGGTCGCCGTCGCGCAGGAAGCCGGTGACCTCGCAGTTTTCGATGATGTCGACGCCGCGCCGATCTGCAGCGCGCGCATAGCCCCAGGCGACGGCGTCGTGGCGGGCGGTGCCGGCGCGCCGCTGCATCAGGCCGCCGACAATCGGGAAGCGCGCGGTGGCCGAGACGTCCAGTGCCGGAACCAGGCGGGCGATCTCCGCCGTAGTCATCAGTTCGGCGTCGACGCCGAGATGGCGCATGGCGTTGCCGCGCCGGGCATAGTCGTCGAGCTGGGCGGGTGTGTGGGCGAGGTTCAGGCAGCCGCGCTGCGAGAACATGACGTTATAGTTCAGGTCGTGGGCCAGGTTCTCCCACAGCTTCATCGAATGCTCGTAAAAGCGCGTGTTGGCCGGCAGGAGATAATTGGAGCGGACCGCCGTGGTGTTGCGGCCGACATTGCCGGAGCCGAGCCAGCCCTTCTCCAGCACCGCGACATTGGTGATGCCGTGCTCCTTGGCTAGGTAGTAAGCGGTCGACAGGCCATGGCCGCCGCCGCCGATGACGATCACGTCATAGGACGCCTTCGGGTCGGGCTTGCGCCAGGCCGGCCTCCAGTCCTTGTTTCCGGTCAGCGCGTTTTTGAGAAGCGAAAAGGCCGAATATTCCGCCATTCTTATTGTCATCCATTTCAGGCTTGGCGGCAGACTATAGAGCAGGTGGCCAACGCAAAGCCAAGATTGCGCCATCGCTTTTCGACTCCCCGACTTCGATTGACCGACTCCGATTGGCCGAGTTCGATTGGCCGGCTTCGAAAAACGAGACGCCTGGGATGACTTGCCCCGTGATATGAGCCTCTTTATCAAGGACGTGCTCCAAAACTGCCGATGCCGCCCGCGAGTCGCCAGAAAAAAACATGTTCTTTCGTTTACTCCGCCTGGTCTTGATTCTTGCGCTTGTCGTCTCGGCGCCGTCGTTCGTTGCAATGGCGCAGGCACTCGGGCAGGGCGCCGCCGGGTTGATCGCAGACCAGCAGAAGGTCATCCAGAGTCTGACGGCCAAGACCGACGGTCTCGAGAAGAAAATACAGCAGGACGGCCAAGACGATGCCACCCTGGTGGAAATCCGTCTGCAATTGGAGGATCTGTCGCGGGCGGCGCTCACCAGCGCGCTAGCGTTCCGCTCGCGTCTCGGCGATATCAACGATCGGATTGAGGTGCTGGGACCTCCGCCGGCCGCGGGCCAGCCGGCCGAGCCAGACATCGTAACCGGTGAACGCCAGGCCTTGGCTTCCGAAAAAGCCGAGATCAACGCCGTTATTGCCAGCGCGCAGAACCTGTCGATCCGCATCAGTGGGCTGATCGAGAAGATCGGCAACATGCGCAGCGAGCTGTTTCGCAATGTGCTTACCAAGCGCTACGTGCTGTCCGATGCGCTCAGCCCCGAAGTCTTTTCCGACGCCAACGCTGAGTTTTCCGGCTTCTATAAGGCGGTCTCGTCCTGGCTGAGCTTCGCCTTCAAGTTCAAGTTCCAGGCCATTCTTGCCGCGACTTTGATGGCGCTCGCATTCGCTGCAGTGCTTTTTATCGGCGGCCGACGCCTGTTCGGCCGCGTCTTCGAAGCGGATCCCTCCGTCGAGGACCCCTCCTATCTCAGCCGGCTGTCGGTGGCGTTCTGGTCGACATTGCTGCCGACGCTGGCGGTCGGCGCCTTCCTTGTCTCGACGATCTTCTTCTTCAATTATTACAATGTTTTACGCGGTGACATCGGCATCTTCCTGAATTCGCTGGTTGCCGTTGTCGCGGTGGTGTTCTGCGTCAACCGCCTGACCAACGCAGCGCTCGAGCCCCGATTGCCGAACTGGCGTCTGATCCCGGTCGAAACCGGCCCGGCGCGCTGGCTGGTGCGGCTGACGACCGCCATGGCCGTCGCCATCGGCATCAACTATTTCCTATCGGTCGTGAACGACAAGATGGGCTCGCCACTGTCGCTGACCATCGCCAGAAGCTTCATCGCCACCATCATCGTCGGCATCATCCTGATCCTTATGGGCCTACTGAAGCCGTTCAAGGCTCCCGACGGAAGCTGGCGCCCCTGGCCGGCGTGGCTGCGTTACACCGCCATCGCGCTAGGCCTATTCACCATCGCGTCGGCACTGCTTGGCTATATCGGCCTTGCAATTTTCGTCTCGCTGCAGGTCGTGGTCACCGGCACGATCCTGGTCACCGCCTATATCGGTTTCCTGTCGGCGCGGGCGATCGGCGAGGAAGGCGGGTTCGCCAAAACTTCGATCGGGCGCTGGCTAGCGGCCAATTCAAGCTACGAAGAGACCGCCCTCGACCAGCTCGGGCTTGTCGTCAGCGCCGCCATCAACATCATGATTGTGCTGGTGTTCCTGCCGCTGATCCTGTTGATGTGGGGCTTCCAGCCCGGCGACATTCAGGCCTGGGCCTACAAGCTGGCGACCGGCCTCACCATCGGTTCGGTGACGATCTCGGTCACCGGCATTCTCACCGGCGTCGTCGTCTTCATTATCGGCTATTTCCTCACGCGCTGGTTCCAGGGCTGGCTCGACGGCTCGGTGATGGCGCGCGGCCGGGTCGACACTGGCGTGCGCAATTCGATCCGGCTGGCGGTCGGTTATGCCGGCGTCGCGGTCGCGGCACTGGTCGGCATCTCGGCGGCCGGTATCGACCTCTCCAATCTTGCGCTGGTCGCCGGCGCCCTGTCCCTCGGCATCGGTTTCGGCCTGCAGAATGTCGTCTCGAATTTCGTGTCGGGCCTGATCCTTTTGGCCGAGCGGCCGTTCAAGGTCGGCGACTGGATCGTCGCCGGTGACATCAGCGGCACGGTCAAGAAGATCAGCGTGCGCGCCACCGAGATCGAAACGTTCCAACGGCAATCGGTGATCCTGCCCAATTCAAACCTGATCAACAATGCGGTCGGCAACTGGACGCACCGCAACAAGCTCGGCCGGATCGACATCAAGGTCGGCGTTGCCTATGGCAGCGACGTCAAGCAAGTGCATGGCGTCCTGCTGGAGATCGCACGCAGCCATCCGCTGGTGCTGAAGAACCCGGAACCCTTTGTGTTGTTTTCCAATTTCGGCCCGGCCGCGCTCGAATTCGAGATACGCGTGTTCCTGGCAGACGTTCTTAGTGGCAATATCGTCCAGAACGACATCCGCTTTGCCATCTTCGATGTGTTCGCCGACCAGCATATCGAAATTCCGTCGACACCGCGCGCCGTCGTCGAGACCAAAAAGCACGAGGCGTGGCCGATCGACGACGACAAGATCGAAGTCGAATTCGCCGAGCGGGAACAAGCAAAAGCTCTAGCGGCGGTCGAGGCGAAACGTCTCGCCAAGTCGGCACGCAAGGTCCGCAAGCCCGATCCTGACTAGCAGCGTGCCTTCAAGTCTTCGGAAACCAATTGCGGCATGAATGCGGCATTCAGTTGCTGTTCAGCTTGCATTGCATATAAGCTCACCTGCAAACGGCGAGAATGCCTTGCGAAATGCAACAGAGGCGGTGGCAACACCGATACTGCAAAATGTGGAAGTCTCTCGTCGCCGCCATCGCTTTTCTGGCCGTGGGCGGTTCGGCCCATGCCGCCAGCGCGGTCAACAAGGACGCCGAGACCCGCACGCTGATCGTGACGGAAGGCGGCGGCAAGACCGAGCTGGCGCTGGCCGCCGGCGAAACCGTGGAATTTTGCCCGAGCGGCTGTTTTGTTACCTTGCCGAATGGCGACCTCGAGGCGCTGACGGGTTCGGAAACCGTCGAGATCTCGGGCGGCGTCGCGCGCATCAAGTAAAGTCGACGCCATGATTTTTGAAGGCCGGGCAAACGCCCGGCCTTTTATTTACTTCCAGTAATCGGCGATGAAGGTATTCACTTTTCTTCGAAGCTGCGCAGAACGGGCTCTAGCAGCGCTTTCGTACCGAGCAGGGTGAAGGCGTAGGTCCAACTGCATTCGACGAGCTGGTGGCGCGGGCTTTTTTGGCGATGTCGCAAACAGGCTGCAAGCGCGCCGCCGCGCCGACCTATAGTCTGCTCGCAATAGCATCTTGGAGTCGCGGGCAATGGCAGGGTTTCCGGAAAAGGCGAAGGTCGTCATCGTCGGGCTGGGCGGCATCGTCGGCGCATCGGTCGCCCATCACCTGATAGAGCGCGGATGGGACGATATTGTCGGCATCGACAAATCGGGCATCCCGACGGATATCGGCTCGACGGCGCACGCCTCCGACTTCTGCTACACGACCAGCCATGATTTCCTGTCGTGCTGGACGACGCTCTATTCCATCGATTTCTACGAAAAGATGGGTCATTACGCTCGCATCGGCGGCCTCGAGGTCGCACGCGTCGGAGACGACGCCCGCATGGCGGAAATCAAGCGCAAGATCGCCTCGGCGAAGGCCTTCGGCACACGCGCCCGCCTGATCGATCCCGCCGAAATCAAGGAAAAATTCCCGCTGATCGAAGAACAGATGGTACAGGGCGGCCTGTGGGATCCCGATGCCGGCCTCGTCATCCCGCGTTCGCAGACAGTCGCCGGCAAGCTGGTCGACCAGGCGGAAGCCTCGGGCAAACTCAAGGCGTTTGCCAACACCTCGGCCAGGTCGCTCGTCATCGAGAACGGCCGCATCAAGGGCGTGGTGACCGACCGCGGCACCATCCAGGCCGACTACGTCGTGGTCTGCACGGGCATCTGGGGGCGGCTGATCGCGGAAATGGCGGGCGAGGACCTGCCGGTCATGCCGATCGACCACCCGCTCACCTTCTTCGGGCCGTACACCGAGTTCGCCGGCACCGGCAAGGAGATCGGCTGGCCGCTGCTGCGCGATCAGGGTAATTCGGCCTATATGCGCGATACCGGCGATCCCAAGACCGCCGAAGGCGGGCAGATCGAATGGGGTTATTACGAAGAAACCAATCCGCGCCTTTGCCATCCGCGCGATATTCTCGAGAAAAACGAGGCACGGCTTTCGCCGTCGCAGCGCGATCTCGACATGGAGCAGATCCTGGCGCCGCTGGAGCGGGCCATGGAACTGACGCCGATCCTGGGCGAGCTGGGCTACAATGAGAGCCATTCCTTCAACGGGCTGCTGCAGGTGACGGCGGACGGCGGTCCTTCGATGGGCGAAAGCCAGAAGGTGAGGGGCCTCTGGTATGCCGTGGCGATCTGGGTCAAGGACGGTCCCGGCATGGGCAAGCTCATCGCCGATTGGATGACAGACGGCCGCACGGCGATCGACCATCACGCCATCGACTATTCGCGCTTCTATCCGCACCAGACGAAAGAGCAGTTCATCTGGGACCGCTGCACTGAAACGGCGATGAAGGTCTACAATCCGGCGGTCCATCCGCGCGAGCCCTTCTCCAAGGCTCGCAATGTCCGCCGCTCGCCGTTCTGGGAGCGCGAGAAGGAACTCGGCGGCTATTTCATGGAGCTAGGCGGCTGGGAGCGCGCCCATGGCTACGCCGCCAACGAGCATCTGCTCGAGAAATACGGCAACCGGGTGCCGGTGCGCCAAAACGAATGGGATAACCGCCACTTCTGGCGCGTCTCGAACGCCGAGCATCTCGCCATGAGCGAGGATTGCGGCATCGTCAACCTGTCGCATTTCGCCATGTACGACGTCGAAGGCCCGGACCATGTCGCGCTGATGGAATGGCTGTGCGCGGCAAAGATCGGCGGCGACAACAATACCGGCAGGGGCATCTACACCCATTTCCTCGACGAGGAAGGCATGGTGCGCGCCGACCTGACCGTCATCCGCATGGCCGACCGCTGCCGCGTCATCGACGGCGCCGATGCCGGGCCGCGCGACTTCCAGTACATGCGCCGGACGGCAGAAGACAAAGGCTTCGACGTTACCGTCACCGACGTGACCGAGAAGTACGTGACCATCGGCATCTGGGGTCCGAACGCGCGGGCGACATTGAGCAAGTGCGTGGAAAACCCCGACGGGCTGACGCCGGAGAATTTTCCCTTTGCCGCGATCAAGCCCGTCAGGATCGCCGGCAAGGACGTGACCGCCTTCCGCATCTCCTATGTCGGCGAGCAAGGCTGGGAACTGCACATGCGCTACGAGGACGGCCTCGCTGTCTGGGACGCGCTGCGGTCGACCGGCGTGATGGCCTTTGGCGTCGAGACCTATGCCAACAGCCGCCGTATGGAGAAGAGCCTGCGCCTGCAAAACGCGGATCTGTTGACCGAATATAATCTGCTGGAAGCCGACCTTGCCCGACCGAAGGTTAAGGAGGCCGATTTCTGCGGCAAGGCAAAGCATCTGGAATATCGCGCCCGGGTGCACCAGCCGGCCATGCTTTGCACGCTTATCATGACGGACAATACCGATTCCAACGGCGTTCCCCGCTATCCGGTCGGCACGATGCCGGTGATGGACCCGCAAACCGGTGAGACGCTCGTCGACGAGCTCGGCCGCCGCTCCTTCACGACCTCGGTGGCCTATGGTCCGACCCTCGGCAAGAACATCGCGCTCGCCTACCTTCCCTGGGCGTATTGCCAGGAGGGCCGCAAGCTGAACGTCGAATATTTCGGCGAGAAATACCCAGTCGAAGTGGCCGCCGTCGGCTACAGGCCGCTCTATGACCCGGAGAACCTCAATCCGCGCAGCTAAGCATTGGGGCGGTCGCAAAAATGTGACCGAATGAGCCCGGCTCTCCACCGGGCTTTCTCTTTGTCGATCGGCGATTTTCGCTTAACGTGCGGCATGTCTGGTTTTGCCAGTGCAAGACATTTCGTCTCGGGTGCCGCCGCGCTGGCGTCGGTGCTATGGCCGGCGGCAATCTCCCGCGCCGCCGAGCCGGTCGATGTCGAACTGGTGCTGGCAGTCGACGTATCCTTGTCCATGTCGCCGGACGAGCTCGAAATCCAACGTCATGGCTATGCGGCGGCGCTGACGCATGACGATGTCCTGCAGGCAATCGGCGAAGGCGCTCATGGCAAGATTGCCGTCACCTATGTCGAATGGGCTGGCGCGACCTGGCAGCAGGTCGTCGTGCCGTGGACGGTGATCGCCAATCGTGCCGACGCCGAACGGCTGGCAGCGCAGCTTTCCGCTCATCCGCCGGCCAGTGCCAGGCGCACCTCGATCTCCGGCGCGCTGGAATTCGCCAGCGATCTCTTTGCCGAAAGCGGCTTCCAGGGCGTCAAGCGGGTGATCGACATTTCGGGTGACGGCCCCAACAACCAGGGCGCACCTGTCGATATCACCCGCGACGCCGTGATCAAGCAGGGCATCACCGTCAACGGCCTGCCGCTGATGACCAGGGGCGGGTTCACCAGCGCCTACGATGTCAACAATCTCGACCGCTACTACAGCGACTGCGTCATCGGCGGGCCGGGCTCTTTCATGATTCCGGTCAATGACTGGACGCAGTTTCCGGAGGCCATCCGCCGCAAGCTGGTGCTGGAGCTTGCCGGTCCGGCCTCGCCGCAGCGAGCGGCGGAAGAGGCGGCGCATCCGCCATTGGTGCTGGCACAGGACATCCCCGTCACCGACTGCCTGGTCGGCGAAAAAATGTGGCGCGATCGCAGCTGGATGTACAACACCCGCTAATGGCGAAGTTTGCTGCCGGTGGTGACATACCGCAGTGCAGCATCTGCTTCATTGACAAGGCTGTGCGCGTCTGTGACACAATTCTCCATCCGAACAAAAAAGGGGAACCGACATGAACAAGATCGGAATTCTTGCAGCAAGCTTGACGCTTGCCGTCGGATTGTCCGCGCCGGCCACCGCCGCTACATCGGTCAGCATCGGCATCAGCGGATGGACGGGCTTTGCGCCGCTGACGCTCGCCAAGCAGGCCGGCATCTTCGAAAAGCACGGCCTCGACGTCACCTTGAAGAAGGTGCCGCAAGCCAGTCGGCCCCTCGCCATCGCCAGCGGCGACCTGCAATGCGCCGCCACTACGGTCGAGACCTGGCTGGTCTGGAACGCTAACGGCGTGACGACCAAGCAGATATTCCAGCTCGACAAGTCCTACGGCGCCGACGGCATCGTCGCCCGCAACGACATCAAGACCGTCGCCGATCTCAAGGGTAAGTCGGTCGCGTCCTCGGCACCGGGCACGTCGCCCTATTTCATGCTGGCCTGGGTGCTCAACAAGAACGGCATGTCGACCAAGGACGTGACGGTCGTCAACCTGGAGCCGGACGCGGCGGCGCAGGCGTTTCTCGCCGGACAGAACGATGCGGCGGTCACCTATGAGCCGTTCATCTCGGCGGTGCGCGAAAAGTCCGACCAGGGCCATATCCTTGTGACCACTCTCGATTATCCGATGGTGCTCGACACGGTCGGCTGCACGCCGGAGTTCCTCAAGGCCAATCCGGATGCGGCCAAGGCGCTTGCCGACAGCTATTTCGAGGCACTTGACCTGATAAAGAGCGACCCGGCGAAATCCTATGAGACAATGGGCGCCGACGTGAAGCAGTCGGCCAAGGAGTTCGAAGAGTCGGCAAAATACCTGAAATGGGCCGACAAGGCTGAAAACAAGCAGTTCTTCACCAAGGAATTCCAGGACTTTTCCAAGACCGCCGGCGAGCTTCTGCTGCAGATGGGCTTGATCAAGGAAGCGCCCGACGTATCGACATTGGCCGACACCAGCGCCGTCGCCGACTAACCGGCAGGATTGTCGCCCGGCGGCGGCGCGTGCGCCGCCGCTTTTTCATTCCGATCAGAGGACGGTCGAAGATGCCGCGCCCCTTGCATCCGGTCTCGCCGGGCATTCGAACCGTGCTCGGCATTTCGTTCTTCGTGCTGTTCGTGGCGTTCTGGGCGTGGATCACGCTTGGCGGCCACGTCAATCGCATTTTCCTTGCCGATCCGCTGTCGATGGTGAGAGACGGTTGGCGGCTGCTGGTCGAGGACCGCTTCTGGCTCGACATCCTTATCACCATCTGGCGCGTCTTCGGCGGGTTCCTGATGGCGGCCATCGTTGCCGTGCCGCTTGGCATCGTGATGGGTGCCTGGAAGCCCGTGGAGGCGTTCCTGGAGCCGTTCGTCTCCTTCGCCCGCTATCTGCCGGCATCGGCCTTCATCCCGCTGCTCATTCTGTGGGCGGGCGTTGGCGAGCTCGAAAAACTGCTGGTGATCTTCGTCGGCTCGGTGTTCCAGATCATCCTGATCATCGCGGTCAAGGTCGGCGGCACACGGCGCGACCTGGTCGAGGCGGCCTACACGCTTGGCTCGTCCGACAACGGCATCGTGCGGCGCGTGATCATGCCGGCCAATGCGCCGGAGATTGCCGAGACCCTGCGGCTGGTGCTCGGCTGGGCCTGGACCTATGTCATCGTCGCCGAGCTGATCGGCTCGTCGTCGGGCATCGGCTACATGATCATCAACAGCCAGTCGCGGCTGGCGACAGGGCAGATCATCTTCGGCATCATCGTCATCGGCCTGATCGGGCTGTTGTCCGATTTCGCCTTCAAGGCGCTCAACCGTTGGCTGTTTCCATGGAGCCTGGCGTGAGCAAGCTGGTCATCGAAGGCGTCTCGCGTACCTTCGCCGGTGTCGGCGGTGGGCAGCCGGTCAAGGCGCTGATGCCGATCGATCTGGCGGTCGCCGCCAACGACTTCATCACCATCCTGGGGCCATCCGGCTGTGGAAAGTCGACGCTGCTCAGGATCGTCGCCGGCCTCGAAGCGCCGAGTGGGGGACGTGTTATGCTCGACGGCAGGGTGGTGGACCGGCCCGGTCCAGACCGCGGCATGGTTTTCCAGTCCTATACGCTGTTTCCGTGGCTGACGGTCGCCGAGAACATCGGCTTCGGCCTGCGCGAACGTGGAATGGCCGAGCACGAGCGCAACGAAATCGTCGCTTCTTACGTCGATCTCGTCGGGCTGAGAGGTTTTGAAAACCATTGGCCGAAGCAGCTTTCCGGCGGCATGCAGCAGCGCACCGCGATTGCCAGGGCACTGGCCAACGATCCGGAGATCCTGCTGCTCGACGAGCCGTTCGGCGCACTCGACAACCAGACCCGCGGGCTGATGCAGGAACTGCTTCTCGGCATATGGGAGCGCCGGCAAAAAACGGTGCTGTTCGTCACCCATGACATCGAGGAGGCGATCTTCATGGCGTCGCGCGTGGTGGTGATGACGGCGCGGCCCGGCCGCATCAAGTCGGACGTTGCCGTCGACCTGCCGCATCCGCGCCACTACACGCTGAAGACCAGCCCGGAATTTTCGGCGCTGAAGGCGCGGCTGACGGAAGACATCCGCGTCGAGGCGATACGCACGGCGCAGGTATAGTCGGGTCAGCAAGGCGCCTGAACGGCTCAGAGACTTCGTAAGTCCTTGATAAGTACGTATAGATGCAGCGGGTCCGTCGGCGATTGCACGAATCCGTAGCGCTCGTAAAACGTGCGGGCGCCGTCGTTCTTGGCGTGGACGACGACCGCGCGGATGCCTGCAATATCGGCCGCCTGCAAACAGCGCAGAACGGCATCGCGCAACAGTCCGCCGCCGACGCCTTTGCCTTGCCAGTCCAGACTGACCGCAAGACGCGCCAGCAGCATTACAGGCACCGGATGGCGTGCGAGACCTTTTGTCAATCGTTCGGGCGCACCCTCATATTTAACCTCACCAACGACCAGGGTATAAAAGCCGATCACAGCCTCGCCAGAGAGACCAATGTAGGTCTGCGAAGCATTGGCTTGCTGGTTTTGGAATGCATAGCGTACGAGAAAGCGATTGAGCGGTTCTTCACCGCAGTCGAACATGTCCACCAAATGCTTGCGGGCCAGTTTCTCGATCTGGAATTCGCTCACGCTGGATCGCGACCGGAAAAGGTGCTTGGTTCGTTCAATAGGCGCTTGAGGCGGGGGAGATCACGCGTTGGCGCGTCGAGCGCTGCCATGAACGCGACCCATTTTTCGGCGTCGAGATGGAAGCTGCGCCGGTCGGCTAATGTTTCTTCGGCTCGCGCAAGCGCGCTTTCAAGCACGAAATCGCTGAGCGAACGGCGTTCAGTCGCGGCGGCGGTTGCGAGTGTACGCTTTGCCTGGGGGGTAAGGCGCAAGTCCAGTTTTTCCGATCTGGTGGTTCTAGTCGTCATTGATACCTCTCGATTGCCGGATACCACATGTCGCCAGACAATGTCATGACAATTTCGGCCGCCCGCGAAACGTGCTGGATCAAGCCGCCAGAAGCTGTTTGCGGTCGACGCGTTCCTGTTGCGGCGAGCGGGCGTACAACTCGCGATAGCATTTGGAGAAATGCGAGGCGGAAACAAAGCCGCAGGCGACCGCCACTTCGACCACCGGCAACGACGACTGGATCAGCAGGTGCCGGGCGCGGTCGAGGCGGATCTCCAGATAGTAACGGGCAGGGGAGCGCCCCATCTCGGTGCGGAACAGGCGCTCAATCTGCCGGCGAGACAGGTCGACATGGTCAGCGATCTCGATCAGAGAGAGCGGCTCGGAGAGATTGGCCTCCATCAACTCGATAATGGTCAGCACCTTGGAATTCTGCACGCCAAGGCGGGCGCGCAGCGGCAGGCGCTGGCGGTCGGTCGGGCTGCGCACGCGATCGGTCAGCACCTGCTCGCAGACGCGGTTGACGAGGCTTTCGTCGAAATCGTCGCCGATCAGCTTCAGCATCATATCTAGGGCGGCGGTGCCGCCGGCGCAGGTGTAGATGTTCTGGTCGATCTCGAAGAGGTCGGCGAAGACATTGGCCTTGGGGAACGCCTCGGAGAAGCCCGGCAGGTTCTCCCAATGAATGGCGCAGCGCTTGTTGGACAGCAGGCCTGCTGCGGCCAGGATATGCGCGCCGGTGCACAGGCCGCCGACGGCAACGCCGCGATTGTACTCCTCGCGCAACCAGGCAAAGGCCGATTTGTTCTGGTAGCGCTCGACATTGATGCCGCTGCAGACGATGGCCATGTTCGGCCGGTCCGGTCCGGACATCTTCTTGCGCTCTTCCTCCAGCGACGTGTTGACGGCGCATTCGACGCCGTTCGAGGCGCGCACCGGCTTGCCGTCGATGCTGGCGAGCCGCCAGCGATAGGCTTCATAGCCGAGCATGCGGTTGGCCGAACGCAACGGATCGAGCGCCGTTGCGAAGGCGATCATGGTGAAATCGGGGACCAGGAAGAATACGAACGATCGCCGGATCGGGTGCTTTACGACGTTCACGGGTAGATCCTCACGCTGCAATGGCGCGAACAGGATGTCGCGATCAGCATAGCGACATCAGGAAAAACGTTTCCTGTCAATTGGCTAGATGGCAACGGAGCCACTTTATTTGCGACACGGGTCGCAAATGGGCAATCGCTGTGCGGCGAAGGACGTGACAGGCCGCCGGATCGACCAACGAGCCTACACAGTCTGCGCACACAAAAACGCCGCCTCGGCAAAACCGAGGCGGCGCTGGATCGACTTCGAAGCAGCGCTGGGCTGCTTCCGCCAGGATTGCTGTGTCAGCTGTCTCAGGCGACGAAGCCGAGGCGCGCGGCAGCCATGGCCCCGGTCTGGCCGGGCATGGTGTTGGCCAGGCGCTGGCGTTCGAGCGCGGTCGTCAGGTTCATGTCGCGGCGGGCAAAGAGGCGGGCAAAAAGCTTCATGATCATCTCCATTCAGTTGCTCAGACGGGTCGCCTTCGCTTGATGGAGTGGGGCAGCTCGTTTGTTGATGATGATATAGGCTTACGTGAGGGGAAACTAAGTCGCAAAAGCGAAGCACTTGATATGAAAAGCGACACGGAATGCGACAAATTTGGGCAACCTGCCCAGGATTTTCGATTATTTACAATGTGTTGATTGCCAGTGCGGGCTGCTATGCGACTTGCTCATATGCGGCATGCGACGGCGACATGGCTCGGGAAAATCATTTGAATACAAACAAAAGAGGCCTGCCGGGCTGATCTGCGCGGCAGGCCTTCAGCTATTGATACACACGGTTTACTTTGCTCCAGCCCAAGATCCCACACCATGGCGAGTGCCGGTCTTGGCATCGGCAGCTTCGGGCCAGCCGATATCCTTCTGCAGTTCAATCGGCAGCGCGCGGATGGCGCGTTCCGTCTGGTAGCGGGCACGGGCCTCGCTGAACTCGGTCGCGATCCGACCGATGGATGACAGGATAGACATCTCATTCTCCTTCGCGTTGGGCCGGGATGTCCCGGCGCTTGCAGCGTCAGGCGGTACACCGGGTTTGTTTCAGCTTCATTTCGTGTCGATTGCAGGTCCGTGTCATGGTTGTTTCGGGACCACTTCGATGCGTCCTGCCTTCGATGGAGTTGACTATCCTCCCAAACTGATGTTCAATCAAACGAAATGGAATGATGGTTTGCATCAGAAAAATTGAAGGTCGCTTGCCATGAACGCCCCACTCAATCATCCGCTGCCGCTGCTCGATCTCGACGTTCTGCGCACTTTCGTCGCAATCGCCGAGACCGGCAGCTTCACCACTGCGGCCAATGCGGTCTTCCGCACGCCGTCGGCCGTCTCCATGCAGATCAAGAAGCTGGAGGACATTCTCGGCCGCTCGGTGTTCGCGCGCGACGCCCGTTCGGTGACGCTGACCACCGATGGCGAGATGCTGCTCGGCTATGCGCGCCGGCTGCTGTCGATCAATCGCGAGGTGGTATCGAAGTTCATCATTCCAGACATTGTCGGGGTGGTGCGGCTCGGCTCGCCGGACGATTATGGCGAACGTGTGCTGCCGCATGTGCTGAAGCGATTCGCACAGTCGCATCCTTCCATCGCGGTCGACGTCACCATCGACCAGAGCGTCAACCTGCGCCGTCGCATGGACGATCGGGCACTCGACATCACGCTGCTCACCAACTCATACAAGACCAGCGCGATCGGCGCCGAAGTACTGCTCACCGAGCCTATCGTCTGGGCCGGTGCCAAGGGGGGCTGTGCGCATCTGCGCGAGCCGCTGCCGGTCTCCTTGTGGGAAGAAGGCTGCGCCTGGCGGGCGGGGGCATTGGAGGCGCTTGGCCGCGAGGGCCGCAACTACCGTATCGCCTATATGAGCGCGCACACGGCCGGCCAGCGCGCCGCGATCATGGCGGATCTTGCAGTCGCGCCGCTGCCGAAATCGTTCCTCGGCAGTGACATGGTCGAGCTGTGCCCGAAGGACGGCATGCCAGACATAGGCACCTACAATCTCGCCATGGTGGTGACGCCGGACGCCAGCGCGCCGGTGAAGGCAGTCGCCGACCATATCCGAGCGACGTTTGAGATGTTCAGGGAAACTGGGAAGTTCTGAGCCAAACTACGACCTGAGCGGCGCAACCAGATCGCGAGGGGTTCCGTCGCGGTCTTCCCTTTGCAGCGACAACTCTCCTGCCTTGGCATGATAACTGCCAGTTTCGTTGGTCAAGAACGTAACGATGCTGTCCCGCGCGCGTCGCGCCTCCGGCATGTCGATCAACGGCCAGACATGGAACATGCCTTGCTCGTGGACGACCTCAATTTCGACGCCGGCCGCGCGTGCCTTTTCCGCGAAGATCAGATTGTCGGGTGTAAGCAGATCGCGTGAACCGGTCAGCAGCAGCGTTTTGGGCAGCACCGACAGGTCGCCGTAAACCGGGCTGATGCGCCAGTCGGTGGGATCTATGCCGGCGCTGTAAAGCCGGATCGCCTCGCGGCCGCCGGCAATGCCCAGCCATGGATCGTTGCGTTCAGCCTCATACATTTCTGGGTTGGCGAGCGATACGTCGAGGCCGGGCGAAATCAGCACGTGGCGTGATGGCAAGGGCAGGCCGTCTTGCGCAGCCATCATGGTCAGCACGACAGCCATGTTTCCGCCGGCGGAATCGCCCATGAAGATGATGTCATTTGCCCTGGTTTCGCCGAACATCTGGCGGTAGACGGCGCCGACCATACCGAACATCGCGTGGAAATCGTGTTCGGGAGCAATGGGATAGATCGGCACGGTGATACCGAACCCGAGGCGGTCGGCCATGTCGGCGATCAGCCGCCAATGATAGGGGGTGATTTCAAAGACGTAAGCGCCGCCGTGCAGGTAGAGAATCCGCCTCCGCTCACCAGCCTTGGGCGCGATCTCGTAGACGGGAAAGCCGTTGATCGTGCGGGTTGTGATCTCCAGGCGCGACCGCAGCGACGCAGGCGGCCGATGGTTTTCCGTCTTGCGCGCATAGGCGATCCAGCGCTGCAGGTTCTCCGGGCTGGAAAACGCCTTCTTACGGCTGTACCTGAGCACGAACGAAACGACGTGGCTTTTGAGACTGGGCATGCAGATACACGGACTTCGGCTGAGCCGACTAAGAGAACCCCCGACTATTTTGAAGATTGTGTCGCCACCAAAAAAGTCAATATTTATGCAATCTCAACACGGTGGTTTGACTCCAGCTGGCGATAAAGCCTCAGGTCCATGAAGTCGCCAGCCCACCTGGGCAGCTCAGCGCCGCGGCGGCAGTGCGGCGCGCAGCCAATTGCTGGGTGCAGCCGGAGCCGCATTGCGGCCCCGGCGAATACCAAGCAGCTTGCATTTGTCGGTGAAGTTCATCCGCGCTGCATGCCCCAGCCCACCGAAAGCTGCCTTTCGCTCGAACGCGGCGACACCGGCCAGCCAATGTCCTTCTGGATCTCAGGCGGCAAGCTATTGAGGATGCGCAGCGACTTGCGCGCTTCACGTGTTTTCTTGAAGGCCGCACCATAGCGGCCGAGGCTTTCGAACATCGACATCTTGATCTCCTTTGGAGCGTTGCGGTGGCCGAAAACTGTTTCTGCCTGCCGTTCGATGCCGGTTAAATGCTCCGCACATGTATCTGGCGGATTTCACGAAAACGCGATTTCGTTTCCAGATCGGCGCGATCTGGAAACATTTGCATACAAATGAAAAATGGAAAGGCTGACAGCCTAGCGGAGGCAAGTCATCCCCGCCCGCGCCGCGCGGCGTGGCCTTCGCGCGAACGGCGCCGCGGGGCGGCGTCGCCGGCAATGCCGTCTTCGCTCACCGTCTTGCGCGGCGGCAGTTTCACCGCCGCCGACAGCTTGGGGAACGGGTCGATCTTGTTCGGGAGCGCCATGGCATAAACGAAATGTTCCTGGAATTTCGGCTCCAGCGCCGTCTCGATCTTCTCGATCCTGCTGACGGTTTCCTCGATCTCGCGGCGATAGCCGCGGTTCAAGAGCGCCATGCGGGCACCGGCGCCGGCCGCATTGCCGACGGCCGAGACCTTGTCGAGGTCGCAATCCGGGATCAGGCCCAGCACCATTGCGTATTTCGGGTCTATGAACGAGCCGAAGGCGCCCGCGAAGTGGATGCGGTCGACGTGATCGGTGTGCTGCTTTTCCATCAAAAGCTTGGTGCCGGCATAAAGCGCCGCCTTGGCAAGCTGGATGGCGCGCACGTCGGTCTGGGTAATGGTGATCTTGGGCTCGCCTTCCTTCAGCACATAGGAGAAGGTGCGGCCATTGGCGACGACGCGAGGCGAGTGGCCGCTCAGCGATCCATCGACGACGCCGTCCTCGGAAATGATGCCGGCGAGGTACATCTCGGCGACCACCTCGATGATGCCGGAGCCGCAAATACCAGTGACGCCGGTCGCCTGCACACTGTCGAGGAAGCCCGGCTCGTCGGACCAGAGTTCCGAGCCGATGACGCGGTATTTCGGCTCCAGCGTTTCGGGATCGATACGGACGCGCTCGATTGCACCCGGTGCGGCGCGCTGGCCACCGGAGATTTCCGCACCCTCGAAGGCTGGGCCGGTTGGCGAGGAGGCCGCCACGACCCGCTGGCGATTGCCGAGCACGATCTCGGCATTGGTACCGACATCGACGATCAGCATCATCTCGTCCTGCCGGTGGGGGCCTTCCGACAGCGTCACTGCAGCCGCATCAGCGCCGACATGGCCGGCAATGCAAGGCAGCATGTAAAGCCTGGCGCCCTGGTTGAGTTTCAAGCCGATATCCGATGCCTTGATGTGCACGGCGCCGGAGACGGCTAGCGCGAAGGGAGCGCCGCCGAGCTCGGTCGGATCGATGCCGAGAAACAGATGATGCATGATCGGATTACCGACGAAAACGGAATCCAGGATATCGTTACGCTGGACGTTGCCTTCGGCGCAGACCTTGTCGACGAGGCCCGAAATGGCCTCGCGCACGGCGACCGTCATGCCTTCGCGGCCGTCCGGGTTCATCATCACGTAAGAGACGCGGCTCATCAGATCCTCGCCGAAGCGGATCTGCGGATTGGAGGTGCCCGATGAGGCGGCGACCCGACCCGACAGCAACGACACCAGATGCATGGCGATCGTGGTCGAGCCGATATCGCAGGCAAGCCCGTACGCCTCGTTCTTCAGGCCAGGCCACAGAGCGATGACCCGCGCGGTCTCGCTGTCGGTGTCCTTGTGGATGGCGGCCGTCGCGGTCCAGTTGCCTTTGCGCAAAATGCCTTGCACCTGCGGCAACAGATGGAAATCGAAATCGAGGCTCTTAAGGCCCCAGTCCTTCATCAGCGCGATCTTCAGACGGTCGAGGTCGCCGAGCGGCTTGTGCATGTCGGGTTCTTCGATCTCGACATAGCACATGCGGATAGCCGCATCGCGGGCGATGACCCTGGTATCGGCGTCCTTGCGGATAGTCTGCGCGTTAATAACGGTGTCCTGCGGCACGTCGACGACGAGATCGCCGAGGATCTGTGCCGAGCAGGACAGGCGGCGCCGCTCGGGGAGCCCGCGAACGCGCTCGTAGCGCTCTTCCTTGGCGCCCTTGGGCGAGAGGTGATCGTTGGAGGAGACGATCTTGTGCTTGGCGAAATTGCCTTCCTGCACCTCGATCTGGCAACGCCCGCAAGTGGCACGCCCGCCGCACACGCTCTCGACGTAGACACCAAGCTGGCGCGCGGCATCCAGAACCGGCGTGCCGACCGGAAACCGCCCGCGCTTGCCCGACGGCATGAACAGCACGAGTGGATCAGTGATGTTGACGGGAGAGTTCATTCGTTTCCAGACTTTACTTTCTACGCTGCTCGGGTCTTGGCCACGGCAGCGATGCCGCTGTGTTTCGGTTCCTCCCCAGTCGTAAACCCATATCGTGTCGGCCAAGCCATGGCTCAACCCCGGGCCATCCGCGCTTCGCGGCCGCCGCGCCTGCGTCCGCCATTGCCATTGCCATCGCCCGGCGCGTTGACCTGCGTCCGGGCGGCAACGGCCTGGCCGCCTTCAGCAGGCTTGTAGTCCTTGTAGGTCCTGATCCAGTTGGTGCAGCTCTCGTCGGTGCCGTTCAGCACGTTGGCGCCGCGCACCGCTTCCATTTCCTGCGGCCGCACCGGGTTCATAATCGCCGAGGTCATGCCGGCGCCGATCACCATCGGGATGAAGGCGGCGTTGATGCCATGACGGTGCGGCAGGCCGAACGAGATGTTGGAGAGGCCGCAGGTGGTGTTGACCTTGAGCTCCTCGCGCAGCCGGCGTAGCAGGGCAAACACTTGGCGGCCGGCATCGCCCAGCGCGCCGATCGGCATGACCAGCGGGTCGACGACCACGTCATGCGCCGGAATGCCGAAGTCGGCACAGCGCTGAACGATCTTCTTGGCGACGGCAAAGCGCACATCGGGGTCCATCGAAATACCGGTCTCGTCGTTAGAAATGGCGACGACCGGAACGTTGTATTTCTTGATCAGCGGCAGGATGGCTTCGAGCTTTTCCTCCTCGCCGGTGACGGAATTGACCAGCGGCCGGCCCTTGGCGACCTTCAGCGCCGCTTCGATCGCGGCGGTCACCGAGGAGTCGATCGACAGCGGCAGATCGACCAGGCCCTGCACGATCTCCAGCGTCTGCACCAGCAGCGCCGGCTCAGTGGCGTTGGGATCGACTGCGGTAACGCCGGCATTGACGTCGAGCATGGTCGCGCCGCAGGCGGCCTGCTCCAGCGCATCCTTGATGACGGTCTCAAAATTGCCGGCGATCATTTCGGCGGCCAGCTTTTTGCGGCCGGTCGGATTGATGCGCTCGCCGATCACGCAGAAGGGCTGATCGAAGCCGATGATGATTTCTCGTGTCGCCGAGGCGACGATGGTGCGGGTCATGAAATCTCTCCATCGTGATATAAAGAGTTCTTTATATCGTTATCTGTTTGTGATCAAGCGAATGCTGACGATTCGCGCTGTCAATGCGCGGTTTTGACCATGTCGACCTGGGTTTCGGTGAGGTCGTCATGCAGTATGTGGTCGAGCCGGTCGGCAACGAGCTGGTCGTCGCGGCGGATTTCGCGCTTCCACGGCCGGCGGCCCTTCAGCACGCCGGATTCGTCGACGATCTCGGCGACGTATTCTTCCTGGCGATAGGCCATCACATGAACGCCGGACACACCGGGAATTTCCTTCACCTCATTGATGATGTCGATGCAGAGCTGCTTACCTTCCTTCTTCTGATCCTGAGCGCCTTCCAGGCGCTTGACGATCTGATCGGGAATGTGAATGCCCGGCACGTTGGAGCGGATCCATTTGGCCGTCTTGGCCGAGGCCAGCGGCCCGACGCCGCACAGGATGAAGCATTTCTCGGTATAGCCGAGGTCGCGGACCTTCTGCATGTAGGTACGGAACATCGGCACGTCGAAGCAGTACTGGCTCTGCACGAACTGCGCGCCGGCAGCGATCTTCTTGCCAAGCCGATAGGGCCGGAAATCGATCGGCGGCGCGAACGGGTTGATGGCCGCGCCAAGGAAAAGCTGCGGCGGGGTCGTCAATTTGCGGCCGGACAGGAATTTTCCGTTGTCGCGCATGATACGGCAGGTTTCGAGCAGCGACATGCAGTCGAGATCGAACACCGGCTTGGCGCCGGGCTGGTCGCCGGCCTGCACGCCGTCGCCGGTCAGGCAGAGCATATTGGCGACGCCCATCGCAGCACCCCCAAGCACGTCGCCCTGGATGGCGATGCGGTTCCGGTCGCGGCAGGCGATCTGCATGATCGGGGCATAGCCCATGCGGGTCAGGAGGGCGCAGATGCCGACCGACGACATGTGGCAGTTGGCGCCCGAAGCGTCGACGGCATTGATGGCGTCGACCCAGCCGTCGAAAATCCTGGCGCGGTTGTAGACGTCTTCCGGATCGGCGCTGTCGGGCGGATTGAGCTCGGTCGTCACTGCGAATTCGCCGCGTCTCAATACGCGCTCCAGGCGACCACGTGAGGTGTGGCCGGGCAGGGGATCGAGCGGCAAATGGATGCCGGCCGGATTCTCGTCGGGCTGGCGGCCAATCATGCCGACGCTCCAGTGTTGGTAATGTTCCGGGCCGCATCGCGGGCGGCCGCCGCCTGCGCGGTGACGCGCAGCCACGCGGAGGTCTCGCGCAAGGATTGGTCGACCGGTTTCTGCACCTCCAAAATCCTGTCGCCATGCACCATGTTCCGCGAGCCTTCCCAGGCCTTAACCCAGACGCAGGGCATATCAGGCTCGACCTCGCAATTGCCGTTGGCGCGGACACCGCCACAAGGGCCGTTGCGCAATTGCTTGGGGCAGTTCATCGGGCACGACATGCCGGTCGAGGAAAGGATGCACTGGCCGCACATGCGGCAGTCGAACATGAAACCCTTGACGCGCTTTTCGACGAATTTCACCGGTCCTTCGACGCGGCTGTAGCCGATGCCCTTCCACAGCGGGTGGAGGAGCAGAAACGTGTCGGCGAATTTGGCGTAAAACCATTCGAGCAGCCGCGAATGCCGGACCGACCAAAGCCGCACTGCAAACGAGCGCTGCACGCGCCGCTGCGGCGACACGTCGGCCGGCTTGTAGTCGGATTTCGGCGCCGCCTTCCTGACGATGGTCGCCTGGGTCAGGCCGGTCTGAGCCGTCGTCGCCGGCATTGATTGGGGATCAGACATTTTCTTTGCCGCCCGCCTTGACCAGAGCGACCAGCCGCTCGCGGTCGTATTTCGCATCGATTTCCTGAAGAGCCTTCTCCGCCTCGGTTTCAAGATCGTCACCGACTGGGATGGGTTCTGCCTTGCGCCATTCGGCAAGATAGTCGTCGGTGCCGCCGGCGCCGGTGCGCATGGCGCACATGTCGATCGCCTCGGTGAAGCGCAGCGGCAGTTCGCGCTTGGCGTTCTGCCGGCCCTTTTTGACGATGACCTGGGCGGGGATGTCGCGCCAGTAGACGACGATCAGATCGGCCATGAATTCCTGCTCCTGCAGAGCGCCGCGCGTCCAAATCGAACGCACAAACGATGCTCTACCACCTGACTTCGCTGCATCGTGCCCTCCGAAGATCGATTCCGATGTTTGGGCCGATGCAGTGATTTCGAGCATTGCCGGAAGCGCTGTTGGGCTGCTTGTTATGGGACGACGCGGGGGCCTTCAAAAGCGACGCAATCGACGGCCGCGGTTGAAAGCGGAGTCTTTCAGCACAGGTCAGCCGGCGCGGCCATCGAAGCTGCCGACCAGCTTCCTGTGGAAGCGCACGTAACCTCGTTCGGTCGTGCCTAGATGCTCCGCGACGATCTCATGGAAGCGCGGCAGGCGGTGGAAGGGAACGGCCGGATAGGAATGGTGCTCCGAATGGTATGGCATGTTCCAGGCGACGAAGCGCACCAGCCTGTTGGTGAAGGTGGTGCGGGTGTTCTCGAGCATGTTGGCGACATGCGGGCACAATGCGTGCTCGGCCAGCAGGTAGGCCCGCAAAAACGGCTGTCCTGCCAGCACCGGCACGATCCAGACCCACAACAGCAGCGCCGACTGTATGGCGAAAGATGCGGCCAGCAACACCGCATAACCGATGAGGAACAGCCGTGCTTCGGCAACCACCTTGCCGCGACCCTTTTCCGGTACGAAGCCGTCGCGATTGCGGCCAGCCGCATTGGTTGCGACCACGCGGCCCATGGCGATCCAATAGGGGCCGCCCGACAGATAGCGCAGATATTGGCTGACGGTCCCCGGCTTCGGCGCCATCAGTTCGGGGTCGTTTTCCGGGTCGTGCGTATGGCGGTGATGGGCGAAATGGAAATAGCGGAACCATGCCGGCGGCAGCAGGATCAGGAAGCCGGCCACGGCGGCAACAGCGCGATTGAGCCACGCCGTCCTGAACGCCGTTTCATGGACGGTCTCGTGCAACGGCGTGAAGCAGAAGACGATCAGGATTCCCTGCGGCAAGACGAGAAGCGGCCAGAACGGGATGCGGGCGGCAATCAGCGCGCCCAGCAGAATAACCAGCCCGCCATGGACGGCCAGCCGGACAATGCCTGGCCGGTCAAGCCTGGCGGTGAGCTCGCGACGGTCCTCGACCGAAAGGCCGGCAATGATGGTGCGGTGGTCGATGTCGCTCATGATGCAATGTTAGTGGCAGGTGGGCATCCGGTAAATCGGCGCGTCACCAGACGCCCTTCGTTATCCCGGTCCAGAGATAGGACCAGACCCGTCGGGTGATACCATTGTTTCGAAGGCAGGCCGGGCTCGACCGTGCCGAGCTTGCCGGCCAGCGCATCTCTGACCGCCTCGACGCAGATGTCGCGCGAGAACGCCGCCTGCCGCAACGCGTAGCTTGAAATTGTGTCGCCCGGCTGCGGTTTTGCCGGGTCAGCATCATCGTGCCGAGTTGACCGATGGCCGAGGCCCAGCCTTGCCGTCGCGCCCGTCCGAGAAGCAATTGCTTTTTGGATTCAGGTGCTTCGAGGACAACACTGACCGGCCCGAGTTGATCGGCGACCGCGTTGACGATCGCCCAGATATGCGAGCCGCCTTCGGTGACGACGACGATCGGTCGTTGGTTTGGTTTCGACCGTGCCATGGTTCGCGACCTCCGCAAAGACCTGTTCTTTGCGCGCGAATGCCAGGCTGACCGGGTTAACCCTTGGTGATCGGGGCTCAGCGCTTGAGTTCGAGGATGTCGAGCTTCGATTCGTAATAGGGCGCCGGGAACTCGATGCGCCATTCGCTGGCGCTGTTGCGGAAGGCATAGCCGACCTGATCGCTTTCCGGGCCGCTGCCGTAGGGCCTTGCCGGATCGTCGTTGACGTAGAAGGAACCAAGATAGATCGCGCGTTTCTCGCCATCGTCGAAGAAGCGGCCCTTGGTGCGCTGCGAGCCGGTGATCTTTTCCAGTCTCCAGCCGGAACCGTCGTCGCTCACCTTGCATTTGAACCAGCCATAGATGACGAGCGGGCTCAATCCGCCGGCCTTGATGGTGCGGCATTGCCACTTGCCGGTCAGGTCGTTGTCGGAGAAGGAAACCAGCGGCTTTGCCAGCAAGGCGTCGAGCTGCTTGACCTCGGCTGGATCGCCGGCCTTCGCCTCGTCAAGCGCTGCCTTGCGCGTCTCGCCATATTTGTCGAGCCGCGCCTTGTCGGCAGCCGTTATCAACTTCTGCACCTCGCCGTCGGCGAACGCGGGCATGGTCAAGCAGAGGACAGTTGCTGCGGCAAACATGAGGCGAGCGATCATCGGTGGCGTTTCCCTGTTGATGGCTGGAGCAGCCCGTTTTCTTGTCTGGCGCATACCTTAATGTTTCGCCACGTTCTGTCATCCGTGCTTGGGCATCGACAGCGGAAACGAGGTGGAAAGAATGCGGATCTTGCTGACGGGATCGTCGGGCTGGCTAGGCAGCGCCTTGGCACCGCGCCTGCGGGCCCTCGGCCATGACGTCACTGGCCTCGATCCCGTTCCGTCTTCGGAAACTCCAATCGTCGGCTCAGTCGCCGATCGCGACCTGGTCATGCAGGCGGTCGAGGAGAACCGCATCGAGGCCATCATCCACAGCGGCGCGCTGCACAAGCCCGACATCGAACGTTATCGCAACGAGGATTTCGTCGAGACGAATGTGCGCGGCACGCTCAACCTGCTCGATGCGGCCGCTGCATTCGCGGTTCAGCGCTTCGTGTTTACGTCGACGACATCGCTGATGATTTCCGAGGCCATACGCGCCGGTTCACGGGAAGCGCGCGCAAGGCGGCATGGCTGACGGAAGACATGTCGCCGGAGCCACGCAACATCTATGGCGTCACCAAGCTTGCCGCGGAACATCTTTGTCGCCCTTACCAGCTCCAGTTCGGCCTTCCGTCGATCGTACTGCGCACCGCTCGGTTCTTTCCCGAAGCAGACGATATGGCGCACGTGATCGAACAGTCGGACGCCAACACCAAAGCCAATGAGCTTTTGTTTCGCCGGCTGACGGTGGAGGATGCTGCCGATGCCCATATCGCTGCCTTGGAGAAAGCACCGCAATTGGGCTTCGACATCTTCATCATTTCGGCACCAACACCGTTCCAGCCCGAGGATTGCGCGGCATTGATCGCCGATGCACCGTCGGTCGTCGCACGCTATTTTCCGGATTATCCGGCACTCTACGCGAAGAAAGGCTGGACGATTTTTTCGTCGATCGACCGGGTCTACGATGCGTCGCGAGCGAGGGACCGGCTGGGTTTCGTCTGCAAGACGAGCTTTGCCGATGTGCTCGCCGGGCTCGAAGCTGAAGAAGGCCTTGCCTAGAAGTACCGTCAAGCCAGGATTGCAGCGCTGGCCAGCTCCTTCGTCAGGTCGCCATAGCCGGTCGAGCGGCGCTCATAGGCGAGGCCGAGCATTTTCGCCGCCTTTTCGGCGACCTTGTCGAGTTCCGGGTCGTCGGTCTGAGCGATATAGATCAGCTTCTCGTAATTGCCGAAATAGTCCTTGATCAGCTCCGGGTGCTTGTCGAGGCCGAGCGGCTTCATGAAGAAGGCATCGAATTGCCGGCAGAGGAAGTCGGTCATGTAGAACGACATCATGTCGTCATCGGCGACTTTCGCATAGGCATCCATGCCCTGGTAGAAGGCAAAGCAATGCGGCCCGGCCATGCGCTCGACGCCATGCTTCTCGCAGACCCGATCGAGCAAGCCACCCGTGCCGCAATCGGCATAGCCGACGAAAATGTGTCTGTAGCCGTCGGTCTTGGCCTTCTCGATAGCCTTGTCCATGGCCGGCGCGATGCGGTCCGGATAGAAATGGAACTCCGCTGGCAGGCAGGTCAGGTCGAGATGGTCGAGCCCAAGCTGCTCCTTGACCGCCAAAACCTCGCGCGCAATCATCCCACAGGCGATGACGAGCAGCCTGTCGCCCTGATCGGATTGTTGTTTTCGCGCGGTAGTCATGGAACCAGTCTAATCCATCTTCGTTGCTGTCCAGCGAATTTATATGCTGAGGGAGACACCAATCATGAAATTGTTCCGCGTTGCGCCAATCACTATTCTCGCCTGCGCCTTGGCTGTTTCGGCCTGCGCCAACACGGTGCGCGGCGTCGGTAAGGACATCAAATCCACTGCTAAGGCTGTTGACGATACCGTCAAGAAACCCTGATCCGCACGGCTCTAAACATTTGGGAATAAAAAAGCCGCACTGCAAGGCGCGGCTTTTCTCGTTGGTGCCGGACTTATTGGCTCAGGCCGAAGCGCGGACGTTGTGCTTGCGCTTCATGAAGTCCTTGGCGGTCTCGACTGCCACCGCGGCGTCGCGGCAATAGGCGTCGGCACCGACGGCTTTGCCGAATTCCTCGTTGAGCGGCGCACCGCCGACCAGCACAACATAGTCGTCGCGAATGCCCTTTTCCTTCATCGTATCGATGACGACCTTCATGTAAGGCATGGTCGTCGTCAGCAGCGCCGACATGCCGATGATGTCGGGCTGGTGCTTTTCGATGGCATCGAGATATTTTTCGACCGCATTGTTGATACCGAGGTCAATGACATCGAAGCCGGCGCCTTCCATCATCATGCCGACCAGGTTCTTGCCGATATCGTGGATGTCGCCCTTGACGGTGCCGATCACCATCTTGCCCTGCTTTGGCGCGCCAGTGGCGACAAGCAGCGGACGCAGGATGAACATGCCGGCCTTCATCGCGTTGGCCGACAGCAGCACTTCGGGAACGAACAGGATGCCATCGCGGAAGTCCTCACCGACGATGCGCATGCCTTCGACCAGAGCCTCGGTCAACACCTTGTAAGGCGCCCAGCCGCGCTCGAGAAGGATATTGGTGCCTTCCTCGATTTCTTCCTTCAACCCGTCATAAAGATCGTCGTGCATCTGCTGCACCAACTCGTCGTCGGAGAGTTCCGAAAGGATGATCTCGTCGTCGGCCATTTTTTCTCAGGCTCCTTGCCGGCTACAACTATCGCGGCAGCTTAAAAATATCGCGCCAATACCTAACCCGCATGGGCCGGTTGTCCATAGCTGATTTGCGACTTCCCGCAAAACGAAAGCGACCGTAAATCTCTTGGAATTCTTGTCGATTTTGCGACAGGCGTTGGCGCTGGCGGGCCGTTTCGAATAGGGTGCATGGCTACGATCCGGCCAGAGACCGCAATATGCGGCCGCAAACGGATTTCAGGTCGGTACAAGAGCCCGGCCGGAGTAAATCAAGGCCAGAACGAAAGCCAGGGAAGAACGATTATGAGTGAGAACGCGCCGGTCGATCAGGAAGCGTCAAACGCGCGGCGCGGGCGCGCTGCCAGCGGTGGCGCCGCAGCCCGACGGGCTGCACGTTCGGGCGGCGGCCCCGGCACACAGCTCACCTATATCAAGCGCAAGATCAACGTCTATGAAGTGCTGGACGAGGAAGGGCTGGCGCTGATCGAAAAGAACACCGACACGGTGCTGGAGGAGATCGGCATCATCTTCCGCGACGACGCCGAGGCGCTAAAGCTTTGGAAAGAGGCGGGCGCCGACGTCAAGGGCGAGCGGGTGCATTTCCCCAAGGGCCTCTGCCGCTCGCTGTTGAAGACCGCTCCGTCCGTGTATACCCAGCACGCCCGCAACGGCGAGCGCTCGGTGCAGATCGGCGGCAACGCGACAGTGTTCGCGCCAGTCTATGGACCGCCCTTCGTGCGCGATCTCGACGGCGTCAGGCGCTATGCGACGATCGAGGATTTCCGGAATTTCGTAAAACTCGCCTATATGGCGCCGTCGATCCACCATTCGGGCGGCACGGTTTGCGAGCCGGTCGATGTGCCGGTCAACAAACGGCATCTCGATATGGTCTACAGCCATATTAAATATTCGGACAAGCCGTTCATGGGCTCGGTGACCGCGCCCGAGCGCGCTGAAGACACGGTGGCGATGGCCAAGATCGTGTTTGGTGACGATTTCGTCGAGAACAACACGGTGCTGACCAGCCTGATCAATGCCAACTCGCCGATGGTCTTCGACGAGACCATGCTGGGAGCGCTGAAGGTCTATTCGCGCCACAATCAGGCCTGTATCGTCACGCCGTTCATCCTTGCCGGTGCGATGAGCCCGGTGACGGTCGCCGGCACGCTGACACAGGTTTTGGCCGAGGTTCTGGCCGGGGCATCGTTCACACAACTGATCCGGCCCGGTGCGCCGGTTCTGTTCGGCACCTTCGCCTCGTCGATCTCGATGCAGTCGGGCGCGCCGACTTTCGGCACGCCGGAGCCGTCGCTGGTCTCGTATGGCGCCGCACAGCTTGCCCGCAGGCTCGGCCTGCCGTTCCGCACCGGCGGTTCGCTCTGTGCTTCAAAAATCCCCGATGCGCAGGCCGCCTACGAGAGCGCCAACACGCTGAACTCGACGATCCTCGCCGGCACCAATTTCGTGCTGCATTCGGCCGGCTGGCTCGAGGGCGGTCTCGCCTCCTGCTACGAAAAGTTCATGATGGATATCGACCAGCTCGGCATGACGCAGAAGTTCTCCCAAGGCGTCGACCTGTCGGAAAACGGCCAGGCGATGGACGCCATCCGCCAGGTTGGCCCGGGCAGCCACTATCTCGGCTGCGATCACACCCAGGCGAATTTCCAGACCGCGTTCTACCGTTCCAACATTGCCGACAATAATTCTTACGAGCAATGGCTGGCCGAAGGCGAAAAAACCGCGCCGCAGCGCGCCAACGAGCTCGCCCGCCGCTGGCTGGAAAGCTACGAGGCGCCGCATCTCGATCCGGGTATCGACGACGGGCTGAAGGACTTCATTGCCAGGAAGAAGGCGTCGATGGCCGACGCCTTCACCTGAAAGGAGCCCGAATCAGGCGGGGCTAAAGTCGCCAACATCATCCACAAGGAAGTCTGGCGGAGCGCCTTCTCCGACCCGGACAAGAAGGGATGATCCTCGAGCGCAGCATGGTCGAAACCATCGCGGCGGCACTTTCCGCACACGGTCTCATGCTTCGCGGCGGCTTCAATTTTGCAGGCGCTGAGAAGGCGCCTTCCGATCTCTCCGGCGCTGCCGCCAGATCCGTCCTGGTGGTGGGGCAGGCGGGTGCCGCACCTTGGCCGCACTTCCTGCGCTGGCTGGAGAAACAGTCACAGCCGATCGACGATCCGCTCGACAAATGGTCGCGCGAAGTGATCGGCGCGGTGGCCGGAAAATTCGGGGCGCGCGCGGTGTCACCGTCCGACAGGCCTTATCTGCCGTTCCAGCAATGGGCGATACGTGCGGAGGGGCTGAAGCCGTCACCGCTCGGCATTCTCATGCATCCGAAATATGGGCTCTGGCATGCCTATCGCGGCGCGCTGCTGTTCGAAGACAAAATTGCGCTCCAAGAACCCCGCGGCATGATTCACCTTTGCGACACATGTCTGGAAAAACCTTGCCTGAAATCCTGTCCGGTAGAGGCTTATTCTGCGGATGGTTTTGCACATGAAACCTGTCTGGCGCATGTGCGCGGGCAAAACGGCGCGCCCTGCCGGACCGGCGGCTGCCTTGATCGCAACGCCTGTCCATACGGCACCGACTATCGCTATCCGGCCGAAGTTCAGGCCTTTCACATGGCAGCATTCGCGCGTCTGTAGCGTCGCCGAATGCCGCACGAAATCTTGAAGCAGATCGCCTCACTACAGCTTGCGGCGACGGTCACCGCGGGTATCTATCGCAGGTCAGATCAACGGAGCGGATGATGGCCACGCAAGCGATGCGGATCAAGACAAGCGACGGCATTGCCAAGGCCCGGCTGTTCCGTTCGGCGGCCCCAGCCAAGGCAGCGATCATCCTCTACATGGACGTTTTCGGTCCGCGACCGGCGCTTGATCAGATGGCGGAGCGGCTTACGGGCGAGGGCTATGCGGTGCTTGTGCCGGACCTCTTTTACCGCAATGCGCCCTACGGTCCGTTCGATCCCAAGACTGCGTTCGGCGACGAGAGGAGCAAGACCGCAATCACAGGTCTCCTCGAAGGCACGACCCAGGAAAAGACGATCCGCGACAGCGGCGCTTTCCTCGATGCGCTCGCTGCGCAAGGACTGGCCGGGCCGGTCGGCATTGTCGGCTACTGCATGGGTGGAGCGCGGGCACTGAACGCAGCGGCCAGCTATCCCGGCCGCATCGTTGCCGCGGCCAGTTTCCACGGCGGCAATCTGGCTGGTGACGCCGCCGACAGTCCGCACCGGAAGGCCGCTTCGCTCAAGGCAAGGGTTTATATCGGTACGGCCGGCACTGATCGCAGCTTTCCGCCCGCGCAAGCGGCGCGGCTGGCCGAAGCGCTGCGCGCGGCCGAGGTCGACCATGTCATCGAGAACTATGCCGGCATGGCGCACGGCTGGTGCGTGCCGGACCACAGCGCCTTCGATGCAGCCGGCGCCGAGCGCCACTGGAAGCGGCTGACGACGCTGTTCGCGGAGACGCTCGGTCAGGGCACGCCAACCGTTACGACGTGACGGCGCGCCAGAAAATTCTTTCCATCGCCCCAAGGAACAGCCATTAGCCTTCGTCCAACAGGCAATGATGGCGATGATGCTGGACGAAAGCGAAGCCTCCGACGCTGAACTGATCGGGCGGGCGAAGGGCGGAGATCGGGGTGCTTTCGGCAAGTTGCTCGAAAGGCACTACGGTTTCGTCTATCGCGCCGCCTATCGCTGGTGCGGGAAAAAGGCCGACGCCGAGGATATCGCCCAGGAAGTCTGCGTCCGGCTTGGCCGGGCGATCCGCGACTATCATGGCAGCGGCGCCTTCACGACATGGCTCTACGCCATGACGCTGAATGCGGCGCGCGACATGATGCGCAAGACCGCCCGCGAGACGGTCAAGACCGATGCCTATGGCGCCTATGTCCTGATTTCGGGGGAAATCTCGGCTGAGCCGGAAGACCCGGCCGAGGCGCTCTGGGCGGCGGTGTGCAAGCTGCCGGACAAGCAGCGCGACGCGGTGCTGCTGGTCTATGGCGAAGGGCTGAGCCATGCAGCCGCCGCCGAGGCGATGGCGATCTCGGAGACGACGGTTTCCTGGCACATCCATGAAGCGAAGAAACGGCTGAAGACGCTGATACGTTCAGCCGGGGAAGTGTGACCATGGTCGACGACAACGAACTCAACAGACTGCGCGACATCGCGGCACCGGCGCCGGACGCGGACGCAAAGGCGCGTGCCCTCCAGGCCGCGCTGCGCGCCTATGACATGGAAGAAAAAACTTTACCGGCCGCCCAAGGATCGGCAAGCGGGCTTCGTCTCACAGAGCGAGCACAAAGGCTCTGGAGCGAAATCATGCAAAAGAAACTCTTCGCCACGCCGGCCATCGCCGGGCTCGTTGCCCTGCCGATCGCCGGATACGCTGCCATGTACATGCTTGGGGAATCCACATTCAGCGGGCCCGAATTCGGCGGGGACGATAAGATCACCGAGACACTGGCCGACAAGCCGGCGACCGTCAAACCGCCGGTCGTGGCCGAAGCAGACAAGCAGAAGAAGGCGGACGCCGACAGCGAAAGCCGTAACGCCGGCGAGGCGCTTGTGGCGCCGACATCGCCGCCGAAAGCGGAATCGACCGCAGTCGGCGGGTTGACCCAGCAGGACGTGTTCACCCGCAATGCTCCCGAACCGGCGCAGAGTGGCGAGTTTGTGCTGAATGGCGGCACCAGCACTGCGGCTCCGGCCGTCGATGGCGGCGCGCGGGTCGGACGCATGCCTGGCACGGTCGCCGAGCCCATGCTGATGGCACAGCAGCCTGCCGCTGCGCCGGCAGACCAGATGCTGCCGCAAAAGAAAAACCGCGATCGCATCGAGAATTTCAAGACCAATCCGGTGCATGCCGCACTGGAAGATCCGGTCTCGACGTTCTCTATCGATGTCGACACCGCTTCCTATTCCTTCGTGCGGCGCTCGCTGAAGGAAGGTTTTATTCCGCAAGCCGATACGGTGCGCGTCGAGGAGATGGTCAACTACTTCCCCTATGACTGGAAGGGACCGGACTCCGCCTCGGCGCCGTTCAACTCGACCGTCAGCGTGATGCCGACGCCGTGGAACGAGCACACCAAGCTGATGCATGTCGCCATCAAGGGCTTCGACGTGAAGCCGGCCGAGCAGCCCAAGGCCAATCTGGTCTTCCTGATCGATGTGTCGGGCTCGATGAACGAGCAGGACAAGCTGCCGCTCCTGCAGTCGGCCTTCCGACTGCTGGTCAACAAGCTGAGACCTGACGACACCGTCTCGATCGTCACCTATGCGGGCGATGCCGGTACCGTGCTGGAGCCCACCAAGGCTTCGGAAAAGGACAAGATCCTCGCTGCCATCGATAATCTGACATCCGGCGGCTCGACGGCAGGCGAGGCCGGCATCAAGGAAGCCTACAGGCTGGCGCAGAAATCCTTCGTCAAGGACGGCATCAATCGGGTGATGCTCGCCACCGACGGTGATTTCAATGTCGGCCAGACCGACGATGACGATCTGAAGCGGCTGATCGAAAAGGAGCGCAAGACAGGCGTATTCCTGTCGGTGTTCGGCTTCGGCCGCGACAATCTGAACGATCAGATGATGCAGACCATCGCCCAGAACGGCAATGGCACCGCTGCTTATATCGATACGTTGGCGGAGGCCGAGAAGGTACTGGTCGAGGATGCCTCCTCGACACTGTTCACCATCGCCAAGGACGTGAAGATCCAGGTCGAGTTCAACCCGAACAAGGTTTCGGAGTACCGGCTGATCGGCTACGAGACCCGCGCCATGAATCGCGAGGATTTCAACAATGACCGGGTCGACGCCGGCGAGATCGGCTCAGGCCATTCGGTCACAGCGATCTACGAAATCACGCCTAAGGGCAGCGGCGGCGAACAGATTGATCAACTGCGCTATGGCCAGGCCTCGGTGAACAATGGCGGTGTTGCCAATGCCGACGAATATGCCTTCGTCAAGATCCGCTACAAGCTGCCGAACGAGGACACTTCGAAGCTGATCACCACGACAGTGACGTCAGCCAACGAAGTGGCGTCGTTCGACCAGGCCAGCACCGACCAGCGTTTCTCCGTTGCCGTTGCTGCCTTCGGCCAGAAGCTGCGCGACGAGGATGCGACCGCGAAGTTCGGCTACGACAAGATCATGCAGATTGCCACCGCCGCCAGAGGAGCCGACCCGTTTGGATACCGGTCCGAGTTCCTCTCGCTTGTGCGCCTTGCCTCGGCGCTCGGCGGTAACCGGTAGTGGCAATGACGGCCGGTTTCTTTCAGATGGAATCGTTCTGATAGGGGGAACCGGCCTACGGGCGGGTGAGGCAGGCCGGCGAGGGAAACCTTGCCGGCCTTTTTTTCGGCGCCGCACTGCTTCGCGCGGACCATGTCGCAGACGAAAGCGTCAGGCGCGTCCGCGGCGCCGCTCGCGGCGGGCTTCGCTGGTCTCGGCGACGTTGACCGTAGCCTGCTTGTTGCGCATTGGGCCGATGCGTTCGACGATCTGCTCGACGGTCGGGCGATCCGACTTGGTGTGCGCATCGAGCGCCTTGCGCATGGCGGCAAGGTGCTGGAACGAGGTACCGCAGCAGCCGCCGACGATCTTGGCGCCGGCATCGACGGCTAGGCGCACATAATCGGCCATCAGCTCGGGTGTGCCGGAATAGTAGATCTCGGCACCGCGAAATTCGGGAATGCCGCAATTGCCCTTGACGATCACCGTTGCTTCCGGCCTCGCGTCGGTCATGTCGAGCAGGGAGGCGAGAATGTCGGAGGCGCCGACACCGCAATTGGCGCCGACACCGAGCGGTGTCTGCGACAGGCCATCGACGACGCCGTGGATGTCCTTCGGCAGCAGTCCCATCATGGTGCGGCCGGCGGTATCGAAGGAGCCGGTATAGGTATACGGCAGGCCGACGCGGATGGCGGCTTCGGCGGCGGCACGGATCTCGTCCGGCGCCGACATGGTTTCGATCCAGGCGACTTCGGCGCCGCCCGCCTTCAGCCCCTCGATCTGCTCGGCAAAGGCCTCGACCGCCTCGTCATAGGTCATGGCGCCAAGCGGTACCAGCAGCTCGCCGGTCGGGCCGACGGAGCCGGCCACGATCACCTTGCGGCCGGCCTTTTTTGCAACGGCGCTTGCGATCTCGGCGGCGCGCTTGTTCAGTGCATAGACCCGGTCCTGCGCATGATGCAGCTTGAGCCGATGGCGGGTGCCGCCAAAAGAGTTGGTCAGGATGATGTCGGCGCCGGCATCGACAAAGTTCTGGTGCAGGCTGGTGATGGTATCGGGTGCGGTCTCGTTCAAGAGCTCGGGAGCCTCGCCGGCCTCAAGGCCCATGGCGAACAGATTGGTGCCGGTGGCGCCATCGGCGAGCAGGACGCCCTTTTCGGCAAGCAGCGCGTCGATCGGATTGGTCATTGTGGAATACGCCTTCCCGGAGAATTATTGAGATAACGATATAAAGAATTCTTTATGTGACGTCAATGTCGGCGTGGGAAACAACCGGTCAAAATCGCATCTCCGCCAGCTTTCGTGTGAAGCTGGCCGCCTCATGCGCGTTGACGTCCGCGGCACGGATCAGATTGTCGAAATGGCTGGTCAGGATGCGGATCGGCTGCGTGGCGTTCAGCACCAGATACATGTCGCCGACGTAAATGGCAGCGCGATAAGGTCCGAAGATCGTGTAGGGGATCGAATAGCGCATCCGCCCGTCATAGAGAAACAGGCGGAAGGTGGGATAGAGGTCGTCGAGCAGTGTCGCCATGTGCAGGAGTTGCTGGTGGCGGTCGGCCTCCGGAAAGCGGTCCCACACGCCCAGCCCGCGCGCGAAGATCTCCAGCGTGTGGCGCGGCATACAGACTTCCATGTCGGTTTCGGGCCGTCGGTTGTAGTCGATGCGATACTGCGTTTCGCCGGCCTGTGCCTCGCGGCTCTTGTTGGCGATGACGGCTTCATAGTCGACAAGCGCCTCGGTGCGCAGAAGATCGGGAATGCCGGCCGGCACGTAGCGGATTTTCGTTCCCGCCGCCTCGGCATGCCAGCGAGCCAGCAGCGTGCGGTCGAAGCCGTCCGGCGCCTCCTCGATCTCAAGGCTCTCGCGGATTTCACCGGTGACGCCCTCGTCGTGGCTGAGGCCGAGCAGCCAGTCGAGCGAGACTTTGAATTCGGCGGCGATGTTAAGCAGCGTTTCAGCACGGGGAAGGCGGGTCGAGCCGCCGGAGAGCAGCTGCGACAGTGCCGAACGGTCGATGCCAACCGCACCGGCGAACGCTGACTGGTTCAAATCGGACCTTGTCAAGAGCATTTTCAGGCGCTCACGAAAGATCGTCGACAGGTCGCGTTTGTCCAAATCGCCGTCCCACTCGATAGGAGGAAAAATTTGCGCTGAAACCTGCGAGCGCGGAGCTTCAGGCGTAAATGAATCCGGTTCGTTGTTTACAATGCATAACATATGCAGCTGAAAATGCGCAATCGCAACAGTTTGTGCGCTTTATCGCGTTGCCCCGATGCAACACTCCTGACACAATGCTGTCAGGAATCAAACGGGTTCCGGCGACTGGAAGGCAGTGGTCGATAGCATGACGAGCATGGGCAATAGGCGACACGGCGCAGCAGCCATCGAATGGCCGACCGTATTTCTCGCACTTCTCTGCTACGGCGGCTGGCTCGCTGCCGGCTTTCTGCTCTGGCCATCCTACCCGCTGCTGGCGCTCGCCTTTCTGACCCTGATTGCGACGCTGCAATCCTCGCTGATGCACGAGGTCCTGCACGGCCACCCAACCCGGAACGCGCGGCTCAACGAAGCGTTTGTGTTCCTGCCGATTGGCCTTGTCTGGCCGTTTCGCCGGTTCAAGACCATTCACCTGCGCCACCATGCAGACGAGCGCCTGACCGATCCGCTCGACGATCCCGAAAGCTATTACAAGGCGCTCTGGCAGCACGAGGGACTGCCGTCGGCGATGAAATTCCTGCTGAAGATCAACAATACAATGCTCGGCCGTTTCGTGCTGGGCCCGTGGCTGTCCTGCATAGGCTTTTTCATCGGCGACGCCAGGCAGGTCGTCGCGGGCGACAAGGTCGTCCGCAAGGCCTGGCTGCTGCACGCTATCGGCCTCGCCATCGTGCTGCCCATCGTGCAGTTCGGCTTCGGCATGCCGTTGTGGCTTTACGTTCTGGTGCCGGTATGGCTGGGACAATCGCTGATTTCGATCCGCACCTACGCCGAGCACCAATGGTCGGAACATCCGGAAGGCCGCACGATCATCGTCGAGCGCTCGCCGCTGTCCTTCCTGTTCCTCAACAACAATCTGCATTTCGTCCATCATAAGAGTCCGACGGTGGCCTGGTACAGGCTGCCGAAGCTGTTTCGCGACCGCCGCGACGAGTGGCTGCGGATGAACAATGGCTACGCCTATCCGAACTATTTCGCGTTGCTCAAGGCCTATGCCTTCAAGGCGAAGGAGCCGGTCGTCCATCCCGTGCTGCGGCGCATGCCGGAACCGGGACGCGCATTCAAGCCGCGTGTCAGGGCACGCAGCCTCAATGGGCTTGGCAGCGCACCGGTACCCGCCGAGCCGCCGAAAGAGTGATTCTTGCGTTGTTGCAGGCGGTTCCGCGCGGACGACGCTTTCCTGAACTTGTCAATTTCCCCGCATAACGGTCAAATCCCCGACATGAGCGAATTCATTGCGGCTTTGCCGATGTATGACTGGCCGGAAGCGCGGGACGAGGTCGACGCGCAATGGGCGCGGTTGCGCGATACTTTCAGACAAAGAGGCATCGATGCGCCGGAGACGATCATCCGCCGCAATGGCGATTTGCCTCCAGTGCCTGGCGGTATCCGAGACGATCAGGGAAAACCCGTCGCGCCAGATCCGGCGACATTGCCGCCGGACGAGCTGGATTTTCACCGGCTCTGGCTGCACCCGGCGCTGCTCCTTGCGCAAACCTGTTGGGGACCGATGGAACTCGGCCTGTCGCAACGTGTCCAGCTCGTCGGTCAGCCGCGTTATGATGCCTTCGAGGGTGGACAGGGCGAACTCTATTCGAGCGCCATCATCATGAGAGCGGGCGAGGCACCGCAGGCAAGGTCGCCGGCCGACGGCGGTGCCGTCATTCCGCTCGATCTGCTGCGCGGCCAGCGTTTCACCTTTAACAGCTTGGATTCCATGTCGGGCATCATCGCGCCAACTCGCGACCTGCAAGCATTGGGCGAGAGTCTGGACATCTTTTCCGCGTTGAGCGAAAGCTGTGGGCACCGTGCTTCGATCGTTGCTGTTGCCGAGGGCAGGGCCGACGTCGCGGCGATCGACTGCGAGAGCTGGGCGCTGGCGCAGCGTTTCGAGCCTGCGGCCCAGAAGGTGACGGTGGTCGGCTGGACAAGGCGTCGCAAAGGCTTGCCGTTCATCACGGCAAGGACAACGCCGGAAACGATCGTCACCACGATGCGCGAGGCGATCGCAGCGCTCACATAACCGCGTCGCGTTCGGTCGGCCTCATGCGAGCACTTTAGATTCCTGTTTATGCATGTCGTTATCGCAGAACCGCTGCACACCCTCGGGTCAAGCCCGGGGGCATGCTTTTGTGGGACATGCATTAGCAGCCGCCAAGCAGCCGATTGTCGAGCGGGTAGGTCGAAAGCTTCTCGTTGCCGGTTTCGGTGATCAGGATCTGTTCCTCGATCTTGGCGCCTTCGTAGCCGCCAAGCCGACCGATATAGCTCTCGACGCACAGCACCATGCCAGGTTCGAGCACTCCGTCGGGTGTGTCGTCGGTCCAGTCGCTAGCATGCGGCAAAGTCGGGTATTCGTCGGCAAGACCGACGCCATGATAGAGCACCCCATAACGGGCGGGGAAGCAGTCCCCCGGCGGCACTGACGAGCGCTCGACGAGGTCGCGGAACGATACGCCCGGCCGCATCAGCTCCGTGTTGTTGGCGATCTGGTCGGCGGCGATTCGGAACAGGTCGCGCTGCTCCTGCGACGGCGGCGCGTCACCGCAAAGCCAAGTGCGCGAAAGGTCGGCGCAGAAGCCGTAAGGACCGATCAGGTCGGTGTCGAAGGCGACGAGCTCGCCGGCCTCGATCGTCCGCGACGAGCACTCCTGGAACCACGGATTGGTGCGCGGACCCGACGACAGGAGCCGGGTTTCGATCCATTCGCCGCCGCGCGCGATGTTTCCGCGGTGGAGTTCGGCCCACAATTCGTTCTCGGAAATCCCCGGCCTCAGCGCCTGCTCCATCTCACCCATCGCTGCCTCGCAAGCGACGATCGCGCGGCGCATGGCAAGGATCTCGTCGGGCGATTTGATCAGCCGCGCATTTTCCATCACCGCCTCGCCATTGCCGGTCGAAATGCCGAGACGGGCGAGCTCTTCGATGCCCTCGGGATTGATGTGGTCGATCGCGATACGGCGATTGCCCCCGCCGTGTTCCAATACCAGCTCGGCGATGCCGGCTGCCCAGCGGCGGACTTTTTGACCGGTCAGCTCGCCGCTGTACAGATAAGCCCACGACACTGCCGGCCGCACCTCGTCGACGACGCCGGAATGATCGGAAAGATGCTCGCAGGAGAAATAGTCGAACAGCACCACCGGGCCATCGGTGGCGACGAAACAATGCCTGGTCCGATTGTGTGCGACCCAGAGCTGCATGTTGGTCGCATCCGTCGCATAGCGGATGTTGACCGGATCGTAGAGCAAGGCTCCCGCATAATCGCGGCGCTTCAGCTCGGCGCGGATGCGCTCGAGCCGGTATCGGCGCATGGCGGGCAGGTCAGGAGCAGCAATTCCCGCCGCCTGCCATTCGGTTTCCGCCAGCGCTCCATAGCCCAGCGCATGCTGGTTGAGTTCAGCGGCCTTCAGCCGCGATTTTTTGCGCAGCACATCGTTCGAGCCGTCCGGCTCGAACGGCATGATCTTGCGGTGATGACGGGGCCGGTCAGTCGGGTTCCTGTCCACCCTCGGCTCCTCCGCTAACGCCTTCTTTTGGCGCCGTGGCTCCTCCCACCGCCATTCTCTTCAATCTTACATAGGCGCCGGGCCGGGTGGACTTGCCGGTGCCACGCAACAGCGGAACCATCATTTGCCGCGGCTGGCCGTCCGGCTCATAGCCGGCCACTTTGAGCTGCTCCAAAATGACCGGACGCGGATCGTCGCGGTCAAGCCAGACGAGTACGGCCGGCTCCTGCATCAGCATTTCGAAATTAGGCACTTCCTGGTCAAGTGCGACCAGTTTTTCGTCGACCAGCCGCAGGTTTCCGACCCATGCACCATCAGATATTGCGGTTTTGACCGGTCCGTCCGCAGTCAGTTGGCGATAGAGGGCCGGGTAATCCACGCGGATCATCCGCGACAGACCACTGGTCCCGTTTATCTGGACGTACCAGGTGGCGGGCGCGAGGAGCACGGCGATGATCGCTCCAGCCGCGATTACCAGGAGCTGCGCATTCCTGCCGCGCGGCGTCAGCCGTTCCATAGTGGCGACGATGGCCGGCGGCAACATGAACAGGACCGGTAGCAGCCAGCGATCCTTGACCACCGTCACGCCGGTGGCCAGTACAAGTATCGCAAGCATGGCCAAGCCGAGCGCCAAGGTACGCCGCAACAGAATTTCCCGAGCCGGACCTTTCGGGTGCCACTCGGAGAAACGAAACCCGGCCAGCCCGAAAGCCAGCGCGGAGACGAGCACCGGCAAGACCGCGAAATTGAAGGTCCCCATGATAAACTTGCCGGCACCGACAAAGGCCGCCGCCATGCGCCCTCGTTGCGAGTCTATTCCGAACTTCTCGCCTCTCGACAATAAATCGGCGGGATGCATGAGGCTCCAATAGGTGGTTGGCGCCAGCACCAATATCGCGACCGCTATGCTGATGGCGAACTTCGGATCGAGGATTACGCTGCGCCATTCGCGCAGCGACAGCACTGCCGCAACAAGGGCTATCACGAGAAAGACATCATTATATTTGGCAAGAATTGCAGCCGCCGTGGCCAAGCCAAACGCCGCATAGGCGACCATGCTTCGCCGCTCGAGAAGATAGGCCATGGCAAGCAGGAGCAGCGAGCAGAAGGCGACGACGGCGACGGAATGCGACAAGGCGCGCTGCGATTCCCAGACGATCTGCGGGATCGTAAACAGACCGAACATGGCCGCCGCCGCTGTCGCTTTGGTGTAGCCGAACCGCCGCATGGCGGCGAACACGCTGCAGGCGGCGAGGAACAGCACGGAGTATTTGACGAGCTTCAGCGTGAAGATACTGGTGCCGAAAACATGCGCGGCCAGCCAGTTGATCCAGGTGTAGAGGGGTGGTTGCGAGCCGCCATATCCAGCCCAGAGATACGGTATATAGATCAGCTGCTCCGCATCATCGATGCCGACGCCGGTTCCCGCCCAAGAGCTCAACAGGGACAGTATGATGGTCTGCAAGGCGAAGTAAGCCGCGACCATGACAATCGCCGCCGGGAACGGGCCGATCCGTCCCTCGGCCAGCCACTCGGCCCATCTCAGATTGTACTTCAATGAAATCTCATCGCCCTTGCCAGCAGAGTGTTGCCGGCTGCGCTAGCATGAAGAGCATGCTCCGCACAATGCGACCGGCTGGCTGCGCCTACGTCCTCATCCTTTCGCCGCTCGGATCGAACGGCGGTTCGACATTGATGCGTGCGGGACGCCGGTGGCCAAGGATTTCGATCTCGAACAGGCCGGCGCTCTCGTTCTCGGCAAGCGCTGCCGGTACATAGCCTTGCGCCATCGACTTCTCGACATAATGCGCATAGCCGCCGGAGGTGATCCAGCCGACCACGCGCCAGTCGCCGTCGACAATGCCGCGCACGGCAGACGCGCCTTCGGCGGCGTTCGAGCCGCGCACTTCCTTGCCGCCCGCGTCGAAGCGCGGTGCACCGTAGCCATGCGGCTTTTCCACGGTGCCGTAATCCTTGCCGCCGACTTTGGCCCAGATCGGCTCGTCGCCCATGACGTCGGCATCCGCGGCATCGACGATGAAGGAAACGCGGCGCAGCTTCGGCCCTGCCGCCTGTTCCCTGGCTGCCGCCTCCCGGCCGATGAAATCGTTCTTCTCCAGCTTGATGAAGCGGTCCATCGAGCCTTCGAATGGTCCGTAGATCGGACGTAGCTCGCGGAACCAGGTCGGGAAGTTCTTCTCAAGGCGCATCGAGAGCAAAGCCCGCATGCCGAAATCGATAAGGCCAAACTCTTCGCCAGCCTCCTTGATCGCCTTGTAGACCAGGCGCTGGTAGGCGGGCGCCATCCAGATCTCATAGCCGAGGTCGCCGGTGTAGGTGATGCGGTTGACCATGCAGGGCGCGCCGCCGACCGCCATCTCGCGGAAATCCATGAAGCGGAAGGCCTTGGTCGAGATGTCGACATCGACCAGTTTCTGCAGCAGGTCACGCGATTTCGGCCCGGCGATGGAGAGGCCGACCAGCGTCTGGTCGAAGCGGTGGATGCGCACCTCTGACGCCCTTGGGCCATCCTTCGGCAGATGCTTCTCGAACCAGCGCATGTGGTATTTCTGCGCTGCCGAAGAACCCCAGATCATGAAGCGTTCTTCGCCCGCCTTGGCGATGGTGAAGTCGCCGATCAGCCGGCCGAACTCGTTCAGCATCGGCGTCAGCACGATGCGGCCGGTCTTCGGCATGCGATTGGTCATCAGCCGGTTGAGGAAGTCCTCGGCCCCTGGTCCGGAGACTTCGTATTTGGCAAAGTTGGCGATCTCGGTGACGCCGACCTTCTCGCGGGTGGCGCGCACCTCCTCGCCGATCGGGCCGAAATCATTGGAGCGGTGGAAGGACACGACGTCCTTCGGCTCCGAGCCTTTCGGCGCGAACCAGAGCGGGGTTTCGAGACCCCAGCTGTCGCCCATGACGGCGTTATTGGCGAGCATGGTGTCGTAAAGCGGGGTCGTCTGCGCCGGTCTTGCCGCCGGCAATTCCTCGTTGGGAAAGCGGATGGAGAAACGGCGCGAATAGTTTTCGCGCACCTTTGCGTTGGTGTAGCGCAGCGTTGCCCATTCGCCGAAGCGGGCCACGTCCATGCCCCAGACGTCGAAGCCGGGGTCGCCATGGACCATCCAGTTCGACAGCGCCAGGCCGACGCCGCCGCCCTGGCTGAAGCCGGCCATGACGGCGCAGGCGCACCAGAAATTGGTCAGGCCCTGCACCGGACCGACCAGCGGGTTGCCGTCCAGCGCGAAGGTGAAGGGACCATTGATGATCTGCTTGATGCCGGCCTTCTCGATGCCGGGGAAATGCTTGAAGCCGATCTCAAGCGACGGCGCGATGCGGTCGATGTCGGGCTGCAGCAGCTCGTGGCCGAAATCCCACGGCGTGTTGACCGGCGACCACGGCTTGCAGGCCTTTTCATAGGTACCGAGCAGGATGCCGTTGCGCTCCTGGCGGGTATAGATCTCGCCCTTGAAATCGAGCACGCCGATCATCTCGCGGCCGGTCGACTTGTTGAATTCCTCGACCTCCGGCATCGGCTCGGTCAGGAGATACATGTGCTCCATGGCCAGCACCGGCAGTTCGACGCCGACCATGCGACCGATCTCACGCGCCCACAGGCCGCCGCAGTTGACGACATGCTCGGCTTTGACCGTGCCTTGCTCGGTGACGACGTTCCAGGTGCCGTCGACCTCCTGCGTCAGTTCGACGACGCGGTTGCGCAGCACGATCTCGGCGCCCAGCTTCCTGGCGGCCTTGGCATAGGCGTGGGTGGTGCCGGAAGGATCGAGGTGGCCCTCGACCGGATCCCACATGGCGCCGACGAAATTCGTCTCGTCCATCAGCGGGAACATCGCCTTCGCCTCGGACGGCGTGATCAGTTCTGTGTCCATGCCGAGATAGCGGCCCTTGGCGTGGGCGAGCCGCAGGAAGTCCATGCGCTCGGGCGTATCGGCCATCATCACGCCGCCGGTCAGGTGCAGCGAGCAGGATTGGCCGGAAATCTCCTCGATCTCCTTGTAAAGCTGCACCGTATAGGCCTGCAGCTTGGCGACGTTGGGATCGCCGTTCAGCGTATGGAAGCCGCCCGCCGCATGCCAGGACGAGCCGGAGGTGAGCTCCGAACGCTCGATCAGCAGGATGTCGGTCCAGCCAGCTTTGGCCAGATGATAGAGCACCGAGCAGCCAACGACCCCGCCGCCGATGACAACCGATTTTGCATGAGATTTCATTAAGATAATTCCGTTTTTGAAGAGATTGAATCGAGTGAGCGGGGCGCGAAAACAAAGCGGAGGTCGAATACGGCGATGTTTTCGGCCAGCCTGCCATCAAGACGGAGTGGGGGTCGACTACTCATCAGATGATCAGAAATCGGTCGGCGCGCCGCCTTCGGCCCGGCGCTTGTCGACGAAAGCGTTGAGCTCCTCGCGGATTGCCGGGTCCATATAAGGCTCTTCATAGGACGCCAGCCGTTCCTTCCACACGCGATTGGCCTTTTCGAGTGCGGTCGGCGATCCGGCCTCAACCCAACTCTCGAAATTGCGCCAGTCGGAAATGATTGGCGCGTAAAACGCGGTCTTGTAGCGGTCCTGCGTGTGCTGGGTGCCGAAGAAATGGCCGCCGGGGCCGACCGACTGGATGGCGTCGAAACCCAGCGCTTCCTCGGAAAGATCGAGCGGCGTCAGGAACTCGGCGACCATCTGCAACAGGTCTATATCGAGGATGGTCTTTTCGTAGGAACAGCGCAGGCCGCCTTCGAGCCAGCCGGCCGCATGCATCATCAGATTGCCGCCACCCTGAATGGCGCCCCACAGCGAGAACACGCTTTCATAGGCGGCTTGCGCGTCGACCGTGTTAGCGGCGCAGGTGTTGGAGGTGCGGTAGGGGATGTTGTAGCGGCGGGCGAGCTGCCCGCCGACCAGCTGCGCCTTCATATATTCCGGCGTGCCGAAGGCCGGCGCGCCGGACTTCATATCGACATTCGAGGTGAAGCCGCCGTAGCCGACAGGCGCGCCCTTGCGCACCATCTGCGCAAAGGCGATGCCGGACAGCGCCTCGGCATTCTGTTGCACCAGCGCGCCGGCAATCGTCACCGGCGCCATGGCGCCGGACAGGGTGAAGGGCGTCACGATGACCACCTGGCCCTTGCTCGACATCTGGATGATACCTTCCATCATCGGCACGTCGAGCTTGAGCGGCGAATTGGTGTTGATGATGGTGAATACCGACGGCTCTGCGAGCAACTGCTCATGGCTGATGCCGCGCGCGATCCTGGTGATCTCGATGCCGTCGACGTTGCGCTCCTTACCGAGCGAATAGATGTGGAACATCTTGTCGGTCAGCGTGGCGAGGTCACGGATGCATTCGAGGTGGCGCACGGACGGATGGATGTCGATCGGCTCGACCGGGTACCCGCCCGTGCAGTTCAATATGTTGTGCATCTGCGCAAGCTTGAGGAAGTTGCGGTAGTCCTGCTGGTTGCCTGGCCGACGGCCGCGGTCGACGTCTGAGCAATTGGGTGCCGACGCCATCATCGAGATGATCAGATTATCGCCACCAAAGCGCACATTGTGCGCCGGGTTGCGGGCGTGGATGGTGAATTCCGGCGGGCAATGGGCAACCAGTTCCAGGATCATGTCGCTGTCGAAGCGCACCCGCTCACTGCCCTCGCGGACATCGGCGCCATGCGCCTTCATGATGCGCCGGGCTTCGTCATGCAGCACGTCGACGCCGATTTCCCGCAGCACGCGCAGAGAGGCGAGGTGAATTGATTCCAGCTCGTCGTCGGAAACCAGCCGGGTCGGCGTCAGCGGGTTCTTCAACTGCCGAAACGGCGGCTGCTCAAACGCCGTCGAGCCGCCGGCACGCTTCCCCGCGCGGCCGCCGCGACGGGCGCGGTCGTTTGCCAGTGCCGGTTCGGCGGGCTGAAGGGCGGCGGTCATGATAGTCCTCGTACGCTGCGGCAATGCGGCGGCATAATGGACCGCCGGCCGTCCTGCCATTGCGGAGGCGGCGACCACTAGGGCGAGGGAAGCGACATACCCTGGGGCAGCCGGCGGGATCGCCAGCCTCTTGATCGCGTTTCGGCTGGCGCAAGCGGTTTTCGTTGCCGGTGCTTACCGCGACGGAACCGAAACGCTAATCCTGCATCATGGACCGGGCGGAACAAAGCAGCGGCGAAATAGCGCAATGGGCGGCGATCACCGGCGTGATCGCCACCGTCTCGGTGTTCGCCATCGCGCAAGGGCTGAGCTATCCGCTGTTGAGCTTCATCCTGCAGCGCCAGGGCGTCTCGCCGGCCATAATCGGCCTGTCGGCGGCAATGACGCCGATCGGCTTCATCGTCTCGTCGCCGCTGGTTCCGGCGCTAGCGCGGCGTTTCGGGGCAGGGCGCACCGCGCTTACGTGCGCGGCACTTTCCGCGCTGGTGCTGGCGCTGATCGGCTGGACCCAAAACGTCTATCTGTGGTTTCCGCTGCGCTTTTTGATCGGCGCCGTCACCAACCCGCTCTACGTGCTGAGCGAAGTCTGGGTGATCGCACTGGCGCCGCCGGCACGCCGCGGCCGCGTCATGGGCATCTATTCGACCATCATTTCGGCGGGCTTTGCGGCGGGGCCGCTGTGCCTGCTTGCGGTCGGCACCGTGGGATGGCCGCCGTTTCTGGTCGGCATCGGCGCATTCCTGTTTTGCGGCGCCTGCCTCGCCTCGGTGCTGGCACGGCTGCCCAAGGTCGACGAGAGCGGGCACCGGGTTTCGGTGCTGGGGTTCGTGCCGCAGGCGTGGCTGCTGTTGTCGGCGGTGATTGTGGCCGCCGGTTTCGAACAGGCGGTGCTCGCCTTGCTGCCGGTCTACGGAACACATTATGGCATTGCGGAAGCGCACATGTCGGCGCTGCTGTCAGTGATGATCGCCGGCAATATCGCTATGCAGGTGCCGCTCGGCCTGTTGGCGGAACGACTGACGGCGCGGCTGGTGCGGTTCATCTGTGTTTCGATGACGGTGCTGGGATGCGCGCTGCTGCCGGTTCTCATCGAGACGCCGCTGATCTGGCCGTGCGTCTTCGTCTGGGGTGCGGTTTCGTACGGTATCTACACGATGTCGATCATCGAGCTCGGCGAGCGGTTCACCGGCTCGGCACTGGTCGCCGGCAATGCCGCCTTCTCTTTGATGTGGGGCATCGGCGGCATCGCCGTGCCGCCGCTGGCGGGCAGCGCCATGGATGTTGTTGGCGCCGGCGGCCTGCCAATGACGCTCGGTGCCATTTGCCTGGCGCTGGCAGTTGTAACGGTCATTCGAAGACGGATGGCGTGAATGCCAGAAAGCCGCCGTTTCTGACGAACGACTTGAATATAAGCGGCCCCATGTCGATCTTGGCTATGCCGCCGCCCGACTCAACCGGAGACCTCATGACCAAATCGAATACCAAGGGCCAGCCGGGTTCGGCGGCCGAAGACCCGTTTCTCTGGCTGGAGGACAGGAGGGGCAAGCAGGCGCTCGACTGGGTGCATCGCCAAAATGCGATCACGGTCGGGGAGCTGCAGGGTGATCCGTCCTATCAGACGTCGTTCCAGACGGCGCTCGACCTGATGACGGCCGAGGATAACATCGCCGTCGGGGCCGCTATCAACGGCTATGTCTATAATTTCTGGCAGGACCGAACGAACGTACTCGGCCTCTGGCGGCGCACCACGGTCGCGTCCTACAAGACCGACAAGCCGGAATGGCAGACGATCATCGACTTCGACAGCCTGGCGGCGAAAGAGGGAGTGAAATGGGTGTTCAGCGGCGCCAGCCGACTTTATCCCGACTTCAGCCGCTGCCTGCTCAGCCTGTCGCCGGATGGCGGCGATGCCAGCGAGATGCGCGAATTCGATATCGAAAGCAGGTCCTTCGTCGATGGCGGCTTTCGTGCTCCTGCCTCGAAGTCGAGCTTTAGCTGGCTGGACGAGGACACGGTTATCGTTTCCGCCGCCTTCGAGGAGGACGACAAGACCCAGTCCGGTTATCCGCGCGTGGTCAAGCTTTGGCGGCGCGGCACGCCACTGAACGAGGCGATGCCGATCTTTGAGGCGCTGAAGCAGGATCTTGCCGCCGGCGGGTCCGTCGAATTCGACGGCGACAAGCGTCATGTCTTCCTCGCCCGGACCATCGACTTCTTCGCCTCGCACAGTTTCCTGCGGCTGCCATCGGGCGAAAACAGGCGCATCCCGCTGCCGGACGACGTCACCGATACAGCGGTGTTCAAGGGCCAGCTTGTCTTCGGCGTGCGTACGCCATGGACGGCGCCGGACGGCACGCTGTGCAAGCCCGACGGGCTCTATTCACTCGATTTCGAGCGCTGGATCGAAACCGGGCTATTCGGATCCCTCGATACCGTGCTCGAGCCGGCGCACCGTGTCTCGATCGCCGGTATTGCCCGCACGCAGGACCGGCTGTTCATCAATTTGATGGACAATGTGCGCGGCAAGGTCGTCGCCGGCAAGCGCAGCGACAGCGGCTGGGAGTTCAAGCCCGTGGCTTTGCCCGAAAACGGCAATGTCGGCATCAGCCATGCCGAGCATTTCGGTTCCAGCGTTTCCTTCTCCTTCACCGATTTCCTGACGCCGAGCTCGATCATCTGGTCGGACGACAACGCCGCGGGCCTGACAACGGTGAAGTCGCAGCCGGCGCGTTTCGATGCGTCGTCGCTGGTCTCCGAACAGTTCGAAGCGCGCTCGAAGGATGGCACGATGATCCCGTACTTCGTCGTCAGGAGGCGCGACTTGCATGGACCCGTGCCGACATTGCTTTACGGCTATGGCGGCTTCGAAGTGCCGCTGCTGCCCGGCTATGCCGGCGTGCGCGGCAGGCTGTGGCTGGAGAAGGGCAATGCCTATGTGCAGGCCAACATACGCGGCGGCGGCGAGTTCGGCCCGAACTGGCATCAGGCGGCGCTCAAGGCCAATCGCCAGAATGCCTTCGACGACTTCGCCGCGGTCGCGCAAGATCTGGTGAAGCGCGGCATCGCTACGCCCGCCACGCTGGGCATCCAAGGCGGATCGAATGGTGGCTTGCTGACCGGCGTCTCGCTGACCCAGCACCCGGAATTGTTCGGTGCCGTGATCATCGAGGTGCCGCTGCTCGATATGCTGCGCTACACCGAACTGCCGCCCGGCGCGTCGTGGATGGCCGAGTATGGCGATCCGGCGAAGCCGGAAGAGGCAGCCTGGCTCGCCGCCTATTCGCCGTACCAGCATGTAGACACGGACGCAGCCTATCCGCCGGTGTTGCTGACGACCTCGACCGCCGACGATCGCGTCCATCCCGGGCACGCGCGCAAGATGGCGGCACGGCTGCAGGCGGCCGGCCACGGCAAGACGCTGTTCTTCGAGGAGACCGAGGGCGGCCATGGCGGACGCGGCGATCGGCGGCCGCAAGCAGCCCAGGCGGCGATGAAATATGTCTTCCTGCAGCGGGCCCTAACTGGCACCAATTGACTGGCACCAATTGACCGGCGTCGCTTGACCGGCACGGCTTGAACTGAGGGCTCGAGGCAGCCTAAGGTACATGCATGGCTCGGCTGGCGAAATCGGGTTGCGCATTTGGGGTCGCGGTGACGCCGTCGCCGCGCACGCTTCGCGCCGAGCTGTTGCGGCTGTGCGCCCGCATCGGCTATTCGCCGCCCGCTGTCCTCTGACGAATCCGCCCCGGCGCAAAAGCTGCCGGATTGGTTCAAGAGGAAAGATCAGACATGACCTACCAGAATTATTCGCTGAAGCAGCTTCAGCAGATCGATGCCGCGCATCACCTTCATCCGTTCACCGACCACAAAGAGATGCGCGAGACCGGCTCGCGGATCATCACTCGCGCCAACGGGCCGTTCATCTACGATTCCGAAGGGACGGAAATCCTCGACGGCATGGCAGGGCTGTGGTGCGTCAATGTCGGCTATGGCCGCGACGAGCTGGCCGACGCCGCCTACGCCCAGATGAAGGAATTGCCCTACTACAACTCCTTCTTCAAATGCTCGACGCCGACGCCGGTTCTGCTGTCGAAAAAGCTGGCGGAGATCGCGCCAAGGCACATCAACCAGGTGTTCTACGGCTCGTCCGGTTCGGAGGCCAACGACACGGCGCTGCGCCTGGTCCGTCACTATTGGGTGCTGGAAGGCAAACCGGAGAAGAACCGCATCATCTCGCGCAAGATGGGCTATCACGGCTCGACCATCGCCGGCGCCTCGCTCGGCGGCATGGATTTGATGCACAAGCAGCTCGGCGGCGCCGTGCCCAACATCGTCCATGTAATGATGCCCTATGCCTATGAGCTCGCACTGCCCGGCGAAAGCGACCATGATTTCGGCCTGCGCGCGGCAAAAGCGGTCGAGGACGCGATCCTCGAAGCTGGCGCCGACAAGGTGGCCGCCTTCATCGGCGAACCGGTGATGGGGGCAGGCGGGGTGAAGATCCCGCCGATGAGCTATTGGCCGGAAGTGCAGCGCATCTGCCGCAAATACGACGTCCTGCTGATGCTGGACGAGGTCATCACCGGCTACGGCCGCACCGGCGAGTGGTTCGCGGCACAAGCCTTCGATGTCGAGCCCGACACCATCACCACGGCCAAGGCGCTGACCTCTGGCTATCAGCCGCTGTCGGCGCTGCTGGTCGGCGACCGCATCGCGGCGACGCTGGTCGAAAAGGGCGGTGAATTCTATCACGGCTACACCTATGCCGGGCACCCGGTGGCCTGCGCGGTGGCGCTGAAGAACCTCGAGATCATCGAGCGCGAGGGGCTGGTCGAGCGCGTCAGGAACGACACCGGGCCTTACTTCGCCAGGGCTTTGCAGGAACGTCTCGGCGAGCACGATCTGGTCGGCGAGGTGCGCTCGTTCGGGCTGATGGGAGCGATCGAGATCGTCAAGGACAAGGCAACCAAGGAACGCTTCCTGCCGGCCGGCAACGCGGCGGTGACCGTTCGCGACCACGCAATCGCCCAGGGCATGATGCTGCGCGCCACCGGCGACACGATGATCCTGTCGCCGCCGCTGATCTGGACGCGCGAGACGATCGACATGGCCTGCGATCGTATCGCAAAGGCGCTCGATCTGGCCGAAGCAGATCTGCGCAAGCGGTGAACGACCGCCGGGCGCTCCATGTCGGACGCCCGGCGATCGACCGAGCGCTTGCCGGGCGAGGAAGCGAAACGCAAAAACCGCGCTCCATCGGAACGCGGCTTTGCCAGATACGCACGGCACTTCGCCAACAATACACTTGCGAAACTAAAGGCGAAACTTACGGGCTCCGGTACGCGAGACCTGATCCGGAGCGCCGGGCGGATGTCCGCCTCGCAATCCGTTTTAAACGCATATCGTTACTGCAGGGTTAGCAAGAGCTTAAGCAAACCTAAATTTGCCGACTTTCCGCTTTGGGCAGATCGAAAACCTGTGAACTTGGAGCTTACGCGGGGTTACCACGGAGGAAATTAATGATGCCGGAAAAATCGGCACCGGCATTCCCCTGTGCGTTGAACAGCGCATAGAGCTGAGCTGCCTCGGCGCCGAGCGGCGTTGCTGCACCGACGCTCTGTGCGGCCTCCTGCGACAGTTTCAGGTCCTTCAGCATCAGTGCCGCCGCGAAGCCAGGCTTATAGCCATTGTTGGCGGGCGATGTCGGCACCGGGCCGGGCACCGGGCAATAGGTGGTCAGCGACCAGCACTGGCCGGACGAGGTCGAGGCGACGTCGAACAGCGCCTGGTGCGACAGGCCGAGCTTTTCCGCCAGCACGAAGGCCTCGGCAACACCGATCATCGAAATGCCCAAAATCATGTTGTTGCAGATCTTCGCCGCCTGTCCGGCGCCGTCGTCGCCGCAATGAACTATGCGGCCGGCCATCGGCTTGAGGATTGGTTCGGCCTTGGCGAAGGCATCCTTCGAACCGCCGGCCATGAAGGTCAGCGTGCCGGCCGCCGCACCGCCCGTGCCGCCGGAGACTGGCGCGTCGATCGACAGCAACCTGTGCTTGGCGGCGATGGTATGGGCCTTTCGAGCCGACTCGACATCGATGGTCGAGGAATCGATGAACAGCGCGCCTTTTTTTGCCTTGGACACTATGTCTGCGTAAACCGTCAGAACATGCTTACCGGCTGGCAGCATGGTGATGACCGCATCGGCGTCTTTCACCGCTGCAACGGCGTTGGCCATGATGACGACGCCGTGTTCCCTGGCGATGACGAGGTTCTCCGGCACCAGGTCGAAGCCGTACACGGCATACCCGGCCTTGACCAGGTTGGAGGCCATCGGATTGCCCATATTGCCGAGGCCGATGAAGGCGATGGTGGTCATGATGGCGCTCCGTGGGTGGGGTGGAGAATAGTGAATAGTCATCAGGGATCATGGGTTAGTCATGTTCTATATGATTTATTCACCATTCACCATTCACCATTCACCATTAACTACTAACTACTCACTACTCACTACTCACTAAATTCTCTACTCACTACTCACTAAATTCTCTACCGTCCAATCAGCGCGCGAGCGATGATGACGCGCATGATCTCGTTGGTGCCTTCGAGGATCTGGTGGACACGCAGGTCGCGCACCAGCTTCTCGATGCCGTAATCGTGCAGATAACCATAGCCGCCGTGCAGCTGCAGGGCGTCGTTGGCGACATTGAAGCCGGTGTCGGTGACGAAGCGCTTCGCCATCGCCGACCATTTCGAGGCATCCGGCGCGTTGCGGTCGAGCTTCGAGGCGGCGGTGTAGAGGAAGACGCGCGCTGCCTGCAATTCGGTCTCCATGTCCGCAAGCTTGAACTGCAGCGCCTGGAACTGGTTGATCTTCGAGCCGAAAGCCTTGCGCTCGGCCGTGTAAGCGAGCGCCTTGTCGAGTGCCGATTGCGCGCCCCCGAGCGAGCAGGCGGCGATGTTCAACCGGCCTCCGTCGAGCCCGGCCATGGCGATGCCGAAGCCGGCGCCTTCTGCCGACAGAAGGTTTTCCGCCGGCACCTTGCAGTCCTCGAAGACGACCTGGCGCGTCGACTGCATGTGCCAGCCCATCTTGTGCTCGTTGGCGCCGAAAGAAAGGCCCGGCGCATCGTTCGGCACGACGAAGGTGGAAATGCCTTTCGGCCCGTCGGCGCCGGTGCGCGCCATGACGACATAGAGGTCGCTGTCACCGGCACCGGAGATAAACTGCTTGGCGCCGTTCAGCACATAGTCGCCGCCGCTCTTTGTCGCGCGCGTCTTCAGCGCCGCCGCATCCGAGCCCGAGCCGGGCTCGGTCAGGCAATAGCTTGCCAGCCATTCCATTGAGGTCAGCTTCGGCAGGAAGCGCCGGCGCTGTTCGTCGCCGCCGAAGCGGTCGATCATCGATGCCGCCATATTGTGGATAGAGATGAAGGCGGAAAACGCCGGATCGGCCCGCGAAAGCGCCTCGAAGATCAGCACGGCGTCGAGCCGGCCGAGCCCCGAGCCGCCGACATCCTCGCGGACATATATGCCTCCAAGGCCGAGCGGGCCCGTCTCGCGGATCACGTCGGCGGGGAAATACTTGTTGCGATCCCAGTCGAGTGCGTTCGGCGCCACACGGTCGGCGGCGAAGGCCTCGGCCATCTCCTGGATGGCGCGCTGGTCCTCGTTGAGTTCGAACTGGCTGGTGCCAGCATCGACAGCGGCGTCCATGGCGTGCTCCCTGACGTTTCCGGCCTGCTGGCCTGTCGTTTTTGGCTTTGCGCGCCGTTCAATCTAGACCAATGATGCCGCCGCGCAACCCGACCCGTCCGCGCAGCCGCTGTGCGCGAATGCGCTTTGGAGCAAAGTGTGACGACAAAATTCGACGAACTGCTTGGATGCTTCCATGCCTATCTCCAGACGTTCGACGATGCGCTGGTGCGCGACGCCGTTGCCCGGATCGGCTGGGACATGCCAAGCCGGCCGCTCGAACCGCATGCACTGCCTTGTCTCGTCCAGCTCGACCGTATCGTCGAACTCGCTCCCGTTGCGGCCAAGCCGCTGGCGCGGCTGGTTGCGGAGCGTCGCGGCGATCTGCGCTGGGGCCAGACCTATGGCGAAGCGGATTTCGGCAAGGTTTTCATAGACAATTACGGCTGGCTGGAGGTGTTTGGTACGCGCGGCCATTTCGTCAATGAAGAGGTCGCGGCCGGCCTGCTGATCCTTGGACCCGACATCGTCTACCCCGACCACCACCATGTCGCGGAGGAGATCTACATCCCGCTGACCGGCGGCACCGAATGGCGCATGGGCGATGGCAGTTTTCGCCTTCGAGCGCCGGGCGAGGTGATACACCATGCCTCTGACGTCAGCCACGCCATGCGCACCGGCAAGGAGCCGCTGCTGGCGCTCTATCTCTGGCGCGGCGGGCCACTGGCAGCCAAGTCGACGATCACCGCAACCGTTGCGCAGGGCAGGGACTGAGATGGCCAAGGCGATCATGCTGCAGGGCACGGGTTCCGATGTCGGCAAGACGGTGCTCGTCGCCGGCCTCTGCCGCGCGGCGAAGAAGCGCGGCTTGAAAGTGCGGCCGTTCAAGCCGCAGAACATGTCGAACAACGCCGCTGTCGCCGATATTCCAGGCGCTTCAGGCGGCGGTGAGATCGGCCGCGCCCAATGGCTGCAGGCGATCGCCTGCGGCGTGCCGCCGACCATCCACATGAACCCGGTCCTCCTCAAGCCGCAGACCGATGTCGGCGCTCAAGTCGTAGTGCAGGGCAAGGTGTTCGGCGAGGCGCGGGCGCGCGACTATCAGACGCTGAAGGGCCGGCTGATGGATGCGGTGCTGGACTCCTGGGCGACGGTCGGCGAGGGCGCGGACCTGGTCATTGTCGAGGGCGCGGGATCGCCGGCCGAGATCAACCTGAGGAGCCGCGACATTGCCAATATGGGCTTTGCGACGCGCGCCGGCGTGCCGGTGATCCTGGTCGGCGATATCGATCGCGGCGGCGTCATCGCCTCGGTCGCCGGCACCCACCTGATCCTGCCGGACGAGGACCGGCGCATGATCGTCGGCTATCTCATCAACAAGTTCCGCGGCGATGTCACGCTGTTCGACGATGGCATCGAGGCGATCGAAAAATTCACCGGCTGGCGCTGCTTTGGCGTGGTGCCGTGGCTGAAGGCGGCGGCGCGGCTGCCGTCGGAAGACTCCGTCGTGCTCGAACGGTTGGCGTCCGGTGAGAAGCGCGCGCTGAAGATCGCTGTGCCGGTGCTTTCGCGCATCGCCAATTTCGACGATCTCGACCCGCTCAAGGCCGAACCGCAGGTCGAGGTGGTGTTCGTGCCGCCTGGCCAGCGCCTGCCGCAGGATGCAGGGCTGGTGGTCATTCCCGGCTCGAAGTCGACGATTGGCGATCTCCTGAAATTCCGCGAGAACGGCTGGGACCGCGACCTTGCCGCGCATAGGAAACGCGGTGGCCATATCGTCGGCATTTGCGGCGGCTTCCAGATGCTCGGCCATGTCGTGCGCGATCCCGATGGTATCGAGGGCAGCGTTACCGAGACGCAAGGCCTCGGGCTGCTCGACGTCGAAACGGTGATGGAGCCGGAAAAGACGGTGCGCAATGTCAGCGCGCGCTCGGTGCCGTTCGATCTGCCGCTCGAGGGCTACGAAATCCATCTCGGCCGCACCACCGGTCCGGACACGCTGCGGCCGTCCGCCGCTATCAACGGCATCGATGACGGCGCTGTCTCGGCCGACGGCAAGGTGCTGGGCACCTATATGCACGGGCTGTTTTCCGCCGATGCCTTCCGGGCGAAATTCCTCGAAAGCCTCGGCGTCAAGGGCGGCGGCATCGACTACCGCGCCGAGGTCGAACGGGCACTGGACGAGATCGCCGCCGAGCTGGAAACCCACCTCGACTGCGACGCCATCTTTGGGCTGGCGCGTTAGCTGGCGGGCTCGTCAGCCTTCGGCCAGTAGGTGCCGAACGACCAGACATTGCCTTCCGGATCGCGGCAGATGAATTCGCGGCTGCCATAGTCGCGGTCGGTGAGTTCTTCCAGAATCTCGGCGCCGGCGGTCTTTGCCCGCGCGTATGCCGCATCTGCGTCAGCGACCGCAACGTAGATCGACTTGCCGCCGCCCGAACCGGGCGCGCCGACCATCTTGCCATAGGCATCGTCGCGCGCCGTGCCGAGCATGATGATCGAGGAGCCGAAAGCGAGTTCGGCATGGTGCACCACATCGCCTTCGCCATAGCGGGCGCGAACGCTGAAGCCGAAAGCCTCGCACAGCCAGTCGATCATCCTGCCGGCATTTTTGTAGCGCAGCGCCGGGTAAAGCCGCGGTGGTTCGGTGGTGTTCGGCACGGCTGATCTCCTTCAGCGGGTTGGTCGATCAACCCAGTCTGGGCGAAGGCTGGTTGCGCGTCTTGAAGAAATGTTACCTCGCGGCGACAGTAGTCGGCGTGACGCCTGCGAGGTCGCGGAACTCGCGCACCAGATGCGCCTGGTCGGCATAGCCGCAGTCGGCGGCGATGTCGGCCCAATCACTGTTGGTCTGTCTCGACAGGCCAAGCGCATGGTTGAAACGGACGATGCGCGACAGCGTTTTTGGGCCGGTGCCGACTGCGTCCGAAAATTTTCCGGTAAGATGCTTGCGGCTCCAGCCAAGCTTTTCGGCCAGCGTCGAGATGCGGGTCCGCCCACGCGTCGAGACGATCGTCTCATAGGCCCAGACCATTTCGGCCTGAGTGCGGTCTGCGGTTGCCAACCGATCGCCGACGAAGGCCTCGGCGATGGCAAAGCGTGAGCTCCAATCCGGCGCATTGCCAAGCCTTTCGCGAAGCGCGATGCCTTCGACGCCGAGCACGTCATCCAGGCCGACCATGCGGTCGGTCAGTTCGCTCATCGGGCGGACGAAGAAGCGACGAGCGCCGAGCGGAGTGAAATTGATCTGCACACAGCAGGCGCCGCCGAAGGATTCGATCACCACCGGCCCGGCATAAAGGCCGGCGGCAAAACTGGCGAAGCGGTCATTGTCGGTGGGGTTCCTGCCGAGCCCGATGGCAAAGGGTTCGGCAAAGCTGATGACCAGCGGCACGGTCAGCGAGGCATATTCGATCGCGCGGAAATGGCCTGGCATGGTTTCGCGAAAGCCACACATGTCAGTGACGGCGCCCTGAAGCCGATGGCTCGGCGCGCGCCGCACCATCTCGAACCGATCGAGCTCCGGGCCGTCGTGGCGGCTGCCGTCTTCGCTGGTGGGCATTGTGCTTTCCCTGGTCCAGGAATTCTAACAGACCATCCTGCAGAATCAAAAGCGCCCGGCTTTTGGCCGGGCGCTCCGAGTTGCCTGAGATTCCGAATTGTCTGGACGTGTTTAAGCGCCGCGCATCAGACAGCCGGCGGCCAGCACGATGTAGGCGATGACGACAATCCACACAGAAGCCAAAGGGATAAACGCAAGAACGCCAAGCGCGGCGAGAACGCCGATGATGGCGATGACAAGGGATATGATAAAAATAAGCTGGGTAGGTGCACTGAGATTCATGTCCGTCCCTCCTCAACATGATTCGTACAGCGGCATAGTATCAGTCGCACGGTCACACACCAATGAGCGCAGCGGCTTGCCGGATTGGCCGGCAGCTTTCCAGCGAGAAAACATGCGGCTCCAGCACGCGCACCCCCGTTTGCGCCAGGCCGATTCCGCGCTACCTTCCGAACGAATCGGAAGGGGCTGATGGCGATGGGATTGCTGGACCAGATACGCTCGATTTTCGACGGCGACCCCGGCGTGCGCAAGGTGGCGGACGATCCGGTGCTGTCGGCGGAGCTACTGATGCTGTTCCGCATGATCCTGGCCGATGGTTCGGTCAGCGAAAGCGAAATGACCGCCTTCAGGCGTATCTGCCGGGACGCCTTCGGCATTCCCGAAACCAGCGTCGACAGCGTCATCGAATACCTCAACGAATTCGGCTACGAGACCAACGGCTCGCAGGCCATCGCGCAGTTCCGCGACCTCGATGTCGAACGGCGCAAGCTGCTCGCCCGCCACATGGCGGAAATCGCCAAGGCCGATTCGCAACTTGCCGGGAGTGAGATGCAGCTGTTGCGCCGCACCCTCGACCTGCTTGAAATCAGCCCTGCCGATGTGGTGAATCCGCAAGGCTGAGGCATCGGCACGGTGGCGCCCCTTGCCGTGGTGACGCGGGTCAGCCAGCGGCGGGTCGGCGAGTAGGTGAAGGACGTTTTTACACCGTTGGCATATGTGATCTCTTTCGTCTGGCCGTCGGCCTCGTAGAGGGTCGAGGTGATGAAGCCGGAGGCGGAGAAGAGCTTGTTGCCGGCGGTGTATTGCAGCGGAGCGGCAAGCGTGCCGAAGTCGAGCTGCACCGGCAGGTACTGGGTGCGCAGCGTCTGGCCGGAGGCATCGCGCACGCTGGTCGTGGTGTGGGTCAGCGTGCCCAGCGTGACATCCTGGCGGGCGAGTTTGCCTGTCACCGTAATTCCTGTCACAGAATTACCGGGTGCAGTCCAAATTCTGTCACCGTAGTTCCGACAATTTTGACCCGGAGCCAGACTTGCCGATCAGGGAAGGTGCTCGAGTACGTTTGACCCAAGGCGGCGGAAAGTAACTTGCTCCAGTCTTCCAGCTTCTATTTCGACAGAGATGTATGCGCCGTCGTCTAATTTTATCTCGAGGGTACCTTGATCGAATTCAACTGAAACGATGCTTGCCCCAATCAGATTCCAAAGAATTGGCAGTGAGCCACTGTGTTTTACAACATCGTACTTTGAAAATTCGTCCGAGCGATAGATTTGAAAGTCAACGTTTAAACAAATGGAAATCCAATTTCCAGAATCCCTTGATAACGCTTCAATCACAACCGAATACAATTCGATTCTAATCAAGGCTATTTCGGTATTCTCAACCCACGGTATCTGAGTACTCATGGAAACCTCAAGGAGTCGAACGGATCCAACGGATAATGGGCAAACGGGCTTTGAGTTGGCACAGTTCGCCCCGTAACTGGTGAAATTGCTTGTCGTATATCGTCAAATGTCCTGACGTAGGGCTGATTTGTAACTGCATTTCTTAAAACCAATCCTAAAAACAGATAGAGGTTCTTTACCTTTCTCTACTGGCGGACTTCCCGGCGGCGACAAAACGTACCCGTTAATTTGGCCTTTGTCATCCGTCGTCATTGATATCTTGGCGCCTGCTAGAGGCCCGTGAAAGCTTACCCACCAACCTTTCGTTTTGTCGTCTTGAATATATTGCCTAAATGATAAGACGTGACGTGAACCGAGCGGTACTTGATTTTTTGGAACTGATAACTCTCCAGAGGCTGAATTGGGGTTCCCGCTGGCAGATCATCGACTGTTACTGACTGCGCAACTTTTGCAGCATTCCCAGTTTTCTTCTTGTCCTCGATCCCTAAATCCTTGGCCGCTTGCTCACCTGCTGCTTGAAGGGCCTTAGCGTTCTCGCTGTTGTCGGCCGCCCTAGTACCACCTCCTGCTTCCCGACCCAGTGGATACCTATCTGCATCCGGATCAATTGCATGCCCATTCTGGTCACTTTTATTAACCGGATCGTTCTGGGCATACGCATACCTGTTGGTCCCAACGCCGGGCAGCGTCGAGTCCCAATCGTCCGGTGAGATGAACCGTCCGAGCACTGGATCCATGTATCGTGCGTTGAGGTACCTTCGGTGTGCCGATCGCTTCCGGATCACTGCTCCCGTCGCCGTGGTCGTCTCGGTCGTTGCCGCTGCTGCCACCGGTGCGGCTTCGGTGTCGGTCGTCTTCGCCGCGGGTTTTGGCATCGGTGGTCTTGTCAGCCGGTTTGCCGTCGACCTTCGACGCCGCGTCGGAGCCCGCCGCAGCGCCGCCCGAGGCAGCGTCTCCCGCACCCGGTGTCTGGTCCGACGAAGAGCCCGTCGTGGAAGCGCCGCCTCCGGAGTCAAGATCCGGCGAAGTCGATTGCGCCTCCTGTGCAAAGGCTGCCATTCCCGCAAAGTTTCTAATATAAGAAACAAAAGATATATCCGCGCCGAAAACGCCGGTGGCAAGCAATGCTGCGCAAAGAAGGAACTTTTTCATGATTCCCTCGTCAGACAGTTGCTTTGAATTACTCAATCATCGAGAAACGAGTATGACAGAATCTTGTCACAATCCAATATCTGCAGAAATGTTTATATGTCGAGAAACCGGGCCAGACCGTTCACGAGTCGCCATAAGGGGTCCGGCCGGGTCCCCGCTGCTCCGCAGCGTCCCGGCGTTCGCTGGCCTTTCATCGTGCCACCGGCACGATGAATTCGCGTTGCGAACCGGCCGCTCACCCCTGTTCCTGCAGTCGTTTCGCGATCGCCCGGTGCAAATCTGGAGCGGCGGCGACCAACGCCTTGGCCGCTGCGGATTGCGGGTGGTCGAGCACTTCGCTTGTCCTGCCGCGCTCGACGATCTTGCCGTCATGCATGACCATCACTTCGTCGGTGATGGCGCGGGCGACGGTCAGATCATGGGTGATGAACAGATAGGCGATACCGAGCTTCTGGTTGAGCTCCGCGAACAAATCGAGGATCTGGGCGCGGATCGAGACGTCGAGCGCCGAGACCGGCTCATCGGCGACGACCAGCTTCGGCCGGGTGATGATGGCGCGGGCGATCGACAGGCGCTGACGCTGGCCGCCCGAAAACTCGTGCGGATATTTGTCCATGTCGCCTGGCGAGAGGCCGACCTCGTGTAGCGCATGCGCCACCATCTCGCGCCGTGCGGCGGGCGCCGGCTTCTTCTCCAGCACATGCAGCGGCTCGGCCACCAATCTTTCGACCTTCTGGCGTGGGTCGAACGAACCATACGGGTCCTGGAACACGACCTGCATGTTGCGCCGTGCCGGCTTCAGCTCCGCCTCGCTCTTGCCGGTGAGGGTATCGCCGCGGAAGCGGATCATACCCGCCGTCGGCTTGTCCAGTGCCAGGATCATGCGAGCAAGCGTCGACTTGCCGCAGCCGGAACGGCCGACGAGCGCCACCGACTGGCCGGGCGCCATCGCAAAGGAGACATCGTCGACGGCGCGGATTGGAGCCGCGCGTTTCAACAGGGAGGTGCGCCGTCCCGGATAATCCCGCGTTACGTTCTCTACCTGAAGCAGCGGTTTGGCCGATCCGCTGTCATGTGTGCGGGCCCGCGCCGGCACATGCATGGAGGCCTGCGCCAGCTGTCGCGTGTAGGGATGAAGCTGTTCGGACAGCGTGCGCGCGGTATCGCCGGCCTCCATCACCTCGCCATGGCGCAGGATGATGATGCGGTCCGCCATCTCGGTCACCACTGCGAGGTCGTGCGAGATCAGCAGAAGACCCATGCGGTTTTCCGCTACGAGGTCGCGCAGCAGGTCGAGAATCTGCGCCTGCAGCACCACGTCGAGCGCGGTCGTCGGCTCGTCGGCAATCAGCAGCTTGGGCTTCAGCGCACAGGCGATGGCGATGACGACGCGCTGGCGCTGGCCGCCGGAGAGTTCGTGCGGATAACGCGAGAGCGGGAATTGTGCTGCCGGCAGGCCGACCCGGTCCAGCATTTTTCGCGCCCGTTCCTCAGCGTCGGCGCGGCTCGCCCTGGTGTGCCAGCGAATACCCTCGGCGACCTGCTCGCCGATGGTTTTGACCGGATTGAGCGCCGTCATTGGCTCCTGGAACACCATGCCGATGTCGTCGCCGCGCAGCGCGCACATCTGGTCCTCGCTGGCGGCAAGGATGTCGATGCCGTCGAAGGTGATGCGTCCGCTGGTATGCGCTGCCCAGGGCAGAAGCTGCATGACGGTGAGCGCCGTCATCGACTTGCCGGAGCCGGATTCGCCGACCAGCCCCATCACTTCGCCCGGCGCGACGGAAAGTTCGATGTCTCTGAGGATACGGGTGCTGCCGATGGTCAGCGACAGCTTCTCGATTTCGAGCAGGCTCATCGCTGCCGCCGCGATTTCGGATCGAGAATGTCGGCAATGCCGTCGCCAAGCAGGTTCAGGCCAAGCACGGTGACGACGATCGCCATGCCCGGAAAGATCGCCATCCAGGGCGCCACCACCATGCGAGTCTGGGCGTCGAACAGCATGCGGCCCCAGCTCGGCATCGGCGGCTGGGTGCCCAGCCCGACATAGGAAAGCCCGGCTTCGGCCAATATGCCCAGCGCGAACTGGATGGTGCCTTGTACCAGCAGCAGCGTGGCGATGTTGGGCAGCACATGTTCGATGCTGATCAGCGTCCTGCTCTTGCCGGCGGCGCGGGCGGCGAGGATGAATTCGCGCGGCCAGATCGCCAGGGCGCCGGCCCGGGCGACGCGCGCGAACACCGGGATGTTGAAGATGCCAATGGCAATGATGGCGTTGAACGCGCCCGGCCCGAAGATGGCGGTGATCATAATTGCCGAAAGCAGCGCCGGAAAGGCGAAGACCAAATCGTTCAACCGCATCAGCACGTCGTCGGCGAAGCCGCCGCGCGCCGCGGCAAAGGCGCCGAGCGGTACGCCGACGCCCATGCCGATGCCGACCGCCACCAGCGCCACGGCAATCGAGTTGCGGGCGCCAACCATGATCATCGACAGGATGTCGCGACCGAAATGGTCGGTGCCGAACCAGTGCGCCAGCGACGGCGCCTGGGTCTTGTCGGAAATGACCAGATTGGTGACATCGTAAGGCGTCCAGAAGAAGGACAAGATCGCGACCGCCGCCACCAGTGCGGTGACGACGAAGCCGGCGAGGAACGAACGGTTTCGAAACGCCTTGGCCAGGATGCCGGCAAGGTTCTCGTCGGGGATGTCGATGTGCAGCGTCATTGCCGGCCTCTCAGGCGCGGATCGACCACCGCATAGGAGAGATCGACAACGAAATTGACGATGATGACCGCCGCGACCAGCAACATGACGACGCTCTCGACCACGATCAGGTCACGCTGATTGATCGCCTGGAACACCAGCCGGCCGAGGCCGGGCAAGTAGAAGACGTTCTCGATGATGATGGTGCCGGCAAGCAGGAAAGCGAATTGCAGGCCTAGAATGGTGACCACCGGGATCATGGCGTTGCGCAGCGCATGCCGCCACAAGACAAGGCGATAGGGCAGGCCCTTGGCGCGGGCGGTTCGGATGTAGTCCTCGTTCAGCACTTCGATCAGCGCCGAGCGGGTGACCCGGGCGAGGATCGCCGCCTGTGGCAGAGCGAGGGCGACCGCCGGCAGAAGCAGCGATTTCAGTGCCGGCCAGACGCCGGCGCTCCAGCCGGGAAAGCCGCCGCCCGGCACCAGCCGCAGCCAGACGGCGAACAGATAAATCAGCATGAGCGCAAACCAGAAATTGGGCACGGCGACGCCAAGCTGGGCGGCACCCATCGCGATCGTGTCGCCGGCCCGGCCGTGCCGGCTGGCGGAAAACAGTCCGACCGGAATGGCAATGATGGTGGACAGCGACAGCGCCATCAGTGCCAGCGGCAGCGAGACGACGAGGCGCTCACGGACCAGATCGATGACCGGCACCGAATAGGTGTAGGAACGGCCGAAATCGAGGCTCAGCAAGCCGCCGGCCCAATGCAGATAGCGCAGCACGACGGGAGCGTTGAGACCCATCTGGTTGCGCAGCAATTCGATCTGGTCGGCGCTGGCGTTCAGGCCAAGCATCAGCCGCGCCGGGTCGCCGGGAATGATTTCCAGCACGGCAAAGACCACCATCGAGGCCAGAACCAGCGTGACGACGGCGATGGCGAGCCGCTTGAGGAGGTAGGCGGTCATGGACGTTGAGGAACCGCTGTGTTGGCGAACGCAGAAACCGGGCGAAGCTTGCGTTCCCGCCCACCCTCTGTGCCGGACATCTCCCCCTCAAGCGGGGAGATTGAGCCCTCTTCGCTAACCACTGGCGTTGCAAGGGCAGTGGCAGCGTGGAAACGGCCAGTCTCCCCGCTTGAGGGGGAGATGTCCGGCAGGACAGAGGGGGGTATGACGGAGTGCAACTTTCGCCCCTTCTGTCAGCGCCTCAATCCGTCCACTTCACCTTGGTCAGGTCGTTGGCCTGGATCGGGGCGTTTTCCCACAGGCCCTGCAGTTTGGCGTCCCAGACGCCGACCTTCGGCAATTCGTACAGGAAGCCGACCACGGCGTCATCTGCCAGGACCTTCTGCGCCTCGCCAAGCAGCGTCGTGCGCTTGGCCTCATCGGAGGTAAGGTTCAGCTCCTCGATGATCTTGTCGAAGGCCGGATTGTCGTAATTGAAGTAATAGTCCTTACGCGAATAGATATCGATGTCGTTAGGCTCGGTATGGGAAACGATGGTCAGGTCGTAATCCTTCTTGGTGAAGACCTGGTCCAGCCATTGCGCCCATTCAACCGGTATGATCTCGAGATCGATGCCGATTTCGCGAAGCTCGGAGGCGATGATCTCGCCACCGAGCCGCGCGTAGGAGGGCGGCGGCAGCTTGAGCGTCGCCTTGAAGCCATTCTCCAGGCCGGCTTCCTTCAGCAATTCCTTGGCCTTGTCCACATTGTGCGGATAGAGGCCGGTGAGGTCGACATAGGCCTCGCTGGCGGGCGACATGTGCGAGCCGATCGGCACGCCGAGGCCGGCCGAGGCGCCGTCGATGATCGCCTTGCGATCGAGCGCAAAGGAAATCGCCTGCCTGACCTGTAGCTTGTCGAAGGGCGGCTTCTTGTTGTTGATCGACAGGATGGTTTCACCCTCGGTCGAGCCGATCACCACCTTGAAGCGTGGGTCGTCCTTGACCTGGGCGACGCTGTCGGGGTCGAAGAACGGAAAGGCCTGAACGTCGCCGGAAAGCAGCGCCGGAACGGCGGCGGCGGCATCCGGAATGATGCGGAACTCGGCCTTGTCGAGGAATACCGGGGCGCCCCAGTAATTGTCCGACTTGACCAGCGTGATCGATGAGCCCTTGGCCCAGTTCTGGAACTTGAATGGGCCGGTGCCAACAGGCTTTTCCTTGTTGGTGTCGGCTGTCTCAGGCGCCACGATAACCGCGTCGCCCCAGCCCATATTGTAGAGGAACGAGCCTTGCGGGTTCTTCAGCGTGACCTTTACCGTCGCGGGATCGACAACCTCGACCTTGTCGATGGCGGCAAACAGGCCCTTTTGCGCGTTGACGGAATTTTCGGCGCGGGCACGGTCGAGCGAGAATTTCACGTCGTCGGCGTTGAAGTCGGTGCCGTCATGGAATTTCACGCCGGTATGCAGCTTGAAAATGTAGACCTTGCCATCGTCGGAAATGCTCCAGCTTTCCGCGAGATCGGGCAGCACCTCGCCGTTCGGGCCGATGCGGGTCAGGCCCTCGAAGACATTGGCATAGAGTACCTCGTCGATTGCCGCGGCGGCACCCGCGGTCGGGTCGAGATGCGGGGGTTCGAGCGTAATGCCGATGACCAGGTCGGTGCGCGCGGCCATCGCCGAGGTTCCGGCGGCCAACGCCAGCGCCGCGGCGGCCAGAATGGTTTTCCACAATTTCATCGTGCAACTCCCCATGTCTAAAACACGTGCTCAAACCCGGCCGGATAGAAGCGTGAATTCGCCGCCGAGTAAATTGCGTTTCGTCCCGTCGGCGGTCGCCGGGAGGAATGTTTTTTCGCCCATGGCCGGATCATCGCGGGCCGGCGTCCCTCAGCAGAACGTTGAGGCCGATCGCCATCACCTTTGCCGAGTCCAGCATATCGGCAATGCCGACCCATTCATCGGGCCGGTGGGCGAGATCGAGGATGCCCGGGCCATAGGCGATGCAGTCATAGATGTGGCCGATACGGGCGATGTGCTTCTGGTCGTAGGTGCCGGGCGAAATCACGTAATCCGGTTCGCGGTCGAATATCTCCATGATGCCTTGAGCGACCGCCTTAACCACCGGCGCGTCGCGCTCGGTCATCAGCGGCAGCACCTCCATCAGATCGCGGATTTCGTAGTCGAACTTTTTGCGCTCGCGCTTCAGCCGTTCGAGGATATCGGTCACCTCGCTCTTGACCGTAGCGAGATCCTCTTCGAGCAGGAAGCGGCGGTCGATGGTCAGCCGGCAGGAATCGGGCACGTTGGGCGAGGGCAGGCCGGGCCGGAAATCCTCCGTCTGGCCGCCATGGACCGAGTTGATGTTCATGGTTGAGCGTTTTGCGCCTTCGGGCACGACCGGCATGCGCGTCATCTTGCGGTCGAGCGCCGGAAACAATTCGTCCTCGAAGGCGCGCAGCACAGCGCCCATATGGCGCACCGCATTGTCGCCGAGGAACGGCATCGAGCCGTGCGCGATCTCGCCCCTGGTTTCGATCTCCGCCCACCAGACGCCGCGATGGCCAAGGCAGATGCGATCCTTGTTGAGCGGTTCGGGAATGATGACGTGGTCGACCTTCGGCCTGGAGAAATAGCCGAGCTTGGCCAGATGCGCGACGCCGCCAAAGCCGCCGGACTCCTCGTCGACCGTGCCTGAAATCTCGATGGCGCCGGGAAAATCGGGAAAGACCTCCATGAAGGCTTCAGCGGCGATGATCGAGGCGGCAAGCCCGCCTTTCATGTCGCAAGCGCCGCGGCCATAGACCTTGCCATCCCTGACGATGCCGGCGAACGGATCGAGGCTCCAGCCGTCGCCAGGCTCGACGACGTCGATATGCGAATTGAAGTGCACGCAAGCACCCGGCGCCCGGCCATCGAAGCGGGCGACGACGTTGACGCGCGGGTAACGGTCAGTGTCGCCAGGTGTGCCCTCGCCACGGATGAATTCGGTCTCAAAACCACGCTTCTTCAGCCGCGCGCCGATATATTCGGCACATGGCCGATAAGCTTCGCCGGGCGGATTGATGGTCGGAAAGCGGATCAGATCCGCAGTCAGTGCAACCAGATCATCGGCTCGGTCATCGATAGCCTTGAGGAGCCGTTCGTTCGGTTCGTTCATTCGGCGAATTGAGCAGCGGATGAGGGGGTTTTGCAAGCCCGATGGCGAATTGCCAGGCGATTGCGTGTCGTTACGGCAACTATTGCGGGAAATCGTTCAAATTCGCTGCTTGGGATTGGTGAAATCGTCAGGGAGTAAGTGTTAGCTCGCTGGCTTGCCATCAAAGCGCTGGAGAACAGCGTGAGGGCAGGCAGGCAAGGGGCATCAAAGGGGTTTGATTGCATGAAAAACACTGTTCTCATGGCAGCGACATTAGTAGCGATGCTGTTCGGTTCGTCGTTCGAGAGCCGTGCGGCCAGCCTGGTCGCGAACATCGATATTTCCTCACAGACGATGACGGTAAGATACGGGCTGTCGTATTACCGGTGGAGCGTTTCCACCGCCCGCAAAGGCTACATCACACCACGCGGCAGCTATCGTCCACAGCGGACGGCCCGGATGTGGTATTCGCGCAAATACGACATGTCGCCGATGCCCTATTCGGTGTTCTTCCGCGGCGGCTATGCCATCCACGGCACCGGCGCGATCCGGCAATTGGGGCGCCCGGCATCGCATGGCTGTGTGCGCCTTCACCCCAGCAACGCGGCCGCATTCTATTCGATGGTGCGCAAAGCCGGCTTCGGCAATACGCGGATCCTCGTGACGAATTAGGGTCTGCTCCCCGGCCCGCAACAAAAAACCCGCCGGAGCGGCGGGTTCGTCGGGGCCAAATAGCACCATAACTAAATTTATAGCATAGCTGCCGGCACAAAGCAAGAACAAAATACGTCAGTAGCGGAAAACGCTTGCTATGGTTTCCGCTCAAGCGGCTTTGTCGCGCATTGTCGCCGGCCGACGCTTTTTGCGCTTGCTGATCTCCCAGCGCTTGTGGAACCACATCCACTGGCCGGGGTCTTCGCGCACCCAGCGCTCGACGACGTCGTTGAGAAGCTGGGTGGTGGCGGGGACGTCGACACTGCCGCCGGCGGTGCGCGGCAAGGTGAGCTTGTCCTCGATCTCGAGCCGGAAACGATTGTTCGGCAAGCGCACGCAGCGCGCCGGGTAGACATCGCAATCGTAGTGCCGCGCCAGGGTGCCGAGGACCCGGTTGCTCTCGCAGGGGCGGCCGAAGAATGTCGTCTCGAGCCCGCCGGTGAATTTCTGGTCGACCAGCACGCCGATATTGCCGCCCTTCTCCAGGACGGCCGCAAGCGCGAACGAGGCACCGGTCGAAGACGGCAGCAGCGATCCCATGCTCGAGCGGCGGGTCGAGAGGATGTAGTCGGCGAGGTAAGGGTTGTTGGGCGGGCGAAACAGCGCCGTGATATTCATGCCGAAAGTCGCCGCCGCCACCGGCAGCAGCTCGAAATTGCCGAGATGCCCGGTAAAGACGATATGCGGCTTATCCTCGCCCGCGATGCGCACGAAATGCTCCACGCCCTTGACCTCGACACGGCCCGGCTTCGTCGCAGCGGGATCGTAGTCGAACAAAGCATCGAGAAAGATGTATTCGGCGGCCAGGCGGGCCATGTTGCCCCACATGTCGGAAGCGATCGCTTCGATCTCGGCATGGCTTTTTTCCGGATAGGCCTGGCGCAGATTGTCGACCGCAACCTGATGGCGCGCCACCCAAGGGCCGATGCGGCGGGCGGCGCGGTCGGCAAAATTGAGCGCGCTGTCGGGCGGCAGCAGGCGCAGCGCGGAGATGATGATCATCGCGACCCGCGCGACCAGCCAGTAGTTGAACTGGCGAAGCCGCCTGCCATAGCGGAATCCCAGGTCCCTGCGGATCTTCTTGAAGGCGTTGCCGATCATTCTCAGCCGACGCGCAGGATGATCTTGCCGAAGACGTCGCGGCCTTCCATGCGTTTCAGCGCCGCATCGATGCCGTCGAAGCCGACCTCGGTGTCGATCACCGGCGCGACCAGGCCCGCCGCCATCTTCTGCATGGCGTCGGCCATGTTTTCCATGCGGCAGCCGAACGAGCCGAGCAGCTTCAGCTGCTGCTGGAACAACTGCATCAAATTGATCTGCGTCGACACGCCGGAGGTCGAGCCGCAGGTGACCAGCCGGCCGCCGCGTTTGAGGCACAGCATGGACGCGGCAAAGGTGTCGGCGCCGACATGCTCGAACACCACGTCGACGCCCTTCTTCTTGGTCAGCTTGCGCACGACGCCCTCGAAGCGGTCGTCGCGGTAATTGATGACGTGGTCGGCGCCGAGCGCCTTGGCCTTGTCGATCTTATCGTTCGAGCCGACGGTGGTGATGACCGTGCAGCCCATCTTCTTGGCCAGCTGAATAGCGGCGGAGCCGATGCCGGAGCCGCCGGCATGAACCAGTATCGTCTCGCCGGGCTGCAGCCGGGCGTTGTCGAACAGCATGTGCTCGACCGTGCCGAAGGTGACAGGCGCCACCGCCGCGCCGATTTCGCTCACGCCTGGCGGGGCGGGGACCAGAAGGCGCGCCGGCAGGTTGATCTTTTCCTGCGCAAAGCCGTCGAGATGGAAGCCGTGAACGCCCGAAACATGCTCGCAGAGATTGTCACGGCCTTCGCGGCAGGCGCGGCAAAGCCCGCAGGTGCGGGCGCCATAGATCGACACCAACTGTCCGGGCAGGAGGCTGGAAACGCCGGGGCCGACCGCCTCGACCTCGCCGGAGGCCTCGGCGCCGACGACCAGCGGCAGCTTGCGCTTGGCGAAGGCCATGCCGCGCCAGCCCCAGACATCGATGTGGTTCAGCGCCACGGCCTTGATGCGCAGTGTCACCTCGCCGAGCGACGGCGGCGGCGGTGGCGGCAGGTCCACCGTTTCAAGCCGGCGATCCTCGATAAGTTGCAATGCGCGCATGTTGCCTGTCGGTTCAGTCCGGCTGAAAAAGGTCGCTTAGACCGGTTCCCGCGCCATGACAAGGCAGGTGTTCTGGCCGCCGAAGCCGAAGGAGTTCGACAGGACCGTGCCGACCTCGGCGTTGCGCTTGGCGTTCGGCACCACGTCGAGCACGATCGCCGGGTCGGGATTGTCATAGTTGATGGTCGGCGGAATGACGCTTTCGCGCATCGTCATCAGCGAAAATGCGGCCTCGACGGCACCGGCAGCCGATAGGGTATGGCCGATCATCGACTTGTTCGACGAGACCGGCATTGATGAGATCCGCTCGCCGAATACCGTCGACAGCGACAAGTGCTCCATCTTGTCGTTTTCAGGCGTCGAGGTGCCATGGGCATTGACATAATCGATCCCGTCCTCGCTCAAGCCGGCATCGGCAAGAGCGGCGCGCACCGCCGCGATCGCCGGCGAACCGTCCGGCTTGGAGCGGGTGCGATGGAAGTCGTCGGCCTTTTCGCCGCAGCCGCGCAATATGCCGAGAACGGTGGCGCCGCGGGCAAGTGCTGCCTCCAGCGATTCCAGTACAAGGGCGCCCGAGCCCTCGGCCAGCACGAAGCCGTCGCGGTCCTTGGAGAAGGGTTTTGAGGCCTTTTCGGGGATGTCGTTATGGGTGGAGAGCGCGGACAGAAGCGAGAAGCGGATCAGCGCCTCGGCGGTCGCCGAGCCGTCGGCGCCGATCGACAGCGCCCTGTCGCATTCGCCGCGGCGGATCGCTTCGACACCGAGCTGGATCGCCGTGGCGCCCGAAGCGCAGGCGGTCGACAGCGTGATCGGCAGGCCACGCGTGCCGAAACGGTCGGCAAGCCGGTCGGCGATCGAGCCGAACTGGGTGGTCTCGAAGATGTCGAGTTCCCTGAGGCCGCGCGCTACCCGCAGCAGCCTTTCTGCACCGGTGTCGTGCGTGTCGGAATTGTAGAGCGAAAAGCGCTCGCTCCAGTCGAGCTCGACCGGCGGCGAAGCGAGGAAGAGCGGTCCGCCGAAATCGCCGGCATCGAGGCCGGCCTCCGACATCGCTTCCTGGGCGGCGGTTTCGGCAAGCTCATAGGTGAGGAGACTGGCGCCCTTGGAACTCGACGGCAGGAAATCGACCATGCCGGAGATGCGGGTGTTGAGATGATCGACCGGGAAGCGGGTGATCGGATGGATGCCGGATTTGCCCGACGTAAGTGCCGCCCAATTTTCGGCTTTGCCGACACCGAGCGACGTCACCACGCCGATGCCGGTGACCGCTACGATAGGCCTGCCCATATGGTCGTTCAGATTGGCCATTTGTTGTCCAAAAACCTGTTTCTCTTGGAGCAATCGGATCGCCCGAAAACCGCATCACACTTTCGGTCCGATGCTCTAGGCGGCTTTGATCAGCGCCATGCCCTCGAATTGGTGATAGCCGATCGCCGTTGCAAGGACGGTCTTCGGGACGCCGGCAAACGGTTTTTCGACTGTGGCGTCGAAGACAGGGTAGGCCGCCTTGCGGTCGACAGCCAGGGCTGCCAGCGCAACGGCAAAGGGGAACTGCGCTTCCTTCATGTGGCCGGTCAGCGTCGAAAAGCCGCGTGCGGCGATCGCCGGATTGGCCTCGAGTGCCGCTTTCTCGGCGGCGGTCGCGGCATGGGCGCCCGAAGCGCCGGAGATCGCCAGCAGTTCGCCGTCCGGCAATGCGGCTTGCTTCAACAGCGCGGCGATCTCACCGTCGAGTTCGCCCCGTCGGCGCCTGGCACGACCGGACAGGACCGGGCCGAGTTCCGCGTAGATCTTCCGGCCACGGCGTTCCGCGTGCTCGCGCTGCTCCAGGACGAGAAACGCGCCGCCGGATCCGGTCACCACACCGCCGCCTTCGGCGCCTTGCCTCTGCCAGACCGGCCGCCACGCGCCGCGATGCAGGTAGCCGGCCAGTTCATAGCCGAGCAGCATGTCGGAATGTTCGGTCTGAAAAGCGCCGCCGACCAGTATATGCGTCGACTGGCCGGAGCGGATGCGCGCGGTCGCCGTCTCGACCGCGGCAACGCCCGCACCTTCCTCGCCCATGAAGGTGCGCGACGACCCCGTCACCTTGTGGACGATCGAGATGTTGCCGGCGAGCAGGTTGGAAAGCTGTGCCAGAAACAGCGTCGGGCGCAATTCCGTGGTCAGCTTCTCGTTAAGCAGCACGTCGCGGTCATTGCGGCTTTCCGATGCCGCGAGAATGGCCGCATCGACCGCCTCGTCGCGCTCGCCGCCGCCGGCGGCCACCACCATGTCCATGGTCGCGCAGAGTTCGTCATTGCCCTTGATGCCGGCATCGTCGAGCGCAAGGCCGGCCGCATAGGTGCCGAGCCTCTGCCAGGTCTCCATCTGCCGCTGGTCGCCGCGCTTGGCGATCTGCAGGTTCCAGTCGATCTCCGGCAGCGGATGGACCGTATAGGGCGAGAAGCGCGAGGCCTCCAGAACCGGCTCAAGGCGCGGCTGGACAAGCTTTTGCCAATGCGCATCCGGACCCTCGCCCAGCGACGAGACAAGGCCGATGCCTGATATGACGACGTCGTGGGGGTTCATTGGGGGCTGTTGTGGGTCGGGCGCGTCAGGCGCTGTGTTCACGCGGCGTTCTTGGCGGCGACGAGCGCGTCGATCTTGGCGCACAGGTTCTTCATGACGAAATAGTCGTCGGTCGAAGCCTTGCCGTCGTTGACCTCCTGCGTCCACTTTTCCAGCGGCACCTTGATGCCGAATTCCTTGTCGATGGCAAAGACGATGTCGAGGAAGTCGAGGCTGTCGATGCCGAGATCGTCGATGGTGTGGCTTTCGGGCGTGATCGTCTCGATATCGATCTCGCTGGTGTCGGCGATGATCTTGGCGACTTTGTCGAACGTGGTGGACAAGGGCTTTTCCTTCGATTGCGGGCGGAATCTGTCCGCATGTGTTTGGCGCTGTCTAATCGGTTTTTCCGGGCAGGAAAAGGCCTGATGCGCCGACGGCAGCTGGGATTGATGTTCTGGCAGAGCAATAGGGGTCGCTGGCAACCCCTCCCGGCGATATGCCCAAACCGTCCCATCTCTGGTCATTGCGTGTACCAATGTACCACGAAGATCTATGACTACAGAAACGCGTGCAGACCGGGTGCGCCTGGAAAAACGATTGGCGAAGGTGCTCAAGGCCTTGGCTGAGCATCGCGACATGAGCCTGGGTGGACGGCTGGCGCATCGCATCCGCTATGTTCGCGTTACGCCGGATTCGCGTTTCGGATTTGTCGAGGTGGCCTGCCGACCGACACTAACGGAGGCACGGAGGCGTCGATTACCTATGCGTTCACGGCCTTGAGCCCGGCAGGAGCATCGTATCTGTCCGAACTGACGGAGGACGCGTTCGCGGACATGATCGAGGGATGGAAGCTCCGTGTCGACGCTTGGCTGGTAGCGGTGAAAATCTGACGCCAGGTAACTTAAACGAATTGCCACCAAGGGTGGAATGTTACCTTCGTCTCGTAGATGGGAACCAGCAAGTAGCGGACAAAGCTGTCGCTCAGTGAGTTTTCCTTCGTTCTGTGCCTTGATGGGACAATTCCTCGCCGCTGATCGGAGCAACACTCGTGGCCATTCATTCCTTCCACATTAACATCCCGGATGAACAGATCGAGTACCTACAGCGTCGTATCCAAGCGACAAGATGGCCGTCGTCGATCTTCGCATACGGATGGGAGGACGGTACTGACGTTGATTTCCTCAGTAAGCTTTCACGTTACTGGCAATACGATTTCAGGTGGCGCGATCACGAAAAACGTCTGAACCTGTTGCCTCAGTTTAGGGTCACGATAGACGGGTGCGACATCCATTTCGTTCACCAGAAAGGAAAGGGGTCAGCGCCCTTGCCGTTGATCCTCACTCATGGCTGGCCCGGCTCCTTCGCCGAGTTCGAGCATGTCATTCCGCTGCTCACGGATCCTGCCAAATACGGCGGGGATGCCGATGACGCCTTCGATGTCGTCGCACCGTCGCTTCCGGGTTTCGGCTTCTCGTCCCCGCCGCGTCAGGCCGGCGTTAGCTCAAAGCATGTCGCCAAGCTGTGGCGGGGGCTGATGCGCGAACTGGGATATGATCGCTTCGCCGCACAAGGTGGCGACATCGGCGCCGGCGTCTCGACCTGGCTCGCTCAGCTTTACCCGGAGGACCTTATCGGATTGCACCTGAATTACATTCCAGGCAGTTTCCGCCCGACCCTCGGTCGCGACGACCCACCTGTCACGCCGGAGGAGAAGGCATTCCTCGACAGTGCGGCGAATTTCGCCGCGACGGAGGGGGCCTACGCTTTTCTGCAGGGGACCAAGCCCCAGACGCTAGCCTTTGCACTGACAGATTCCCCAATCGGGCTAGCCGCATGGATTGCCGAGAAGTTCCGCAGTTGGAGCGACTGCGAAGGCGAACTCGAACGCGCCATCCCTCTAGACACGCTGCTTACCGACATCTCGCTCTACTGGTTCGGTAACACGATCGAGGCCTCGCTCCGGATTTACAAAGAGAACCGGCTCTGCCCCCTGACCTTCGGGCCAAGGGAGCGAATAACACCGCCCCTCGGCGTTGCAGTCTTCCCTCGAGAGCTTCCTATGCCACCTCGCTCCTGGGTCGAGCGAGTCTTCCGTGTCGAGCGCTGGACCGACATGCCGAAAGGAGGACATTTCGCGGCGATTGAGCAACCCGAACTCCTGGTCGAGGACATCCGGGCCTTTTTTCGGCCGCTGAGGCTCCGGCCGGCAAAGTAAAGGACGAAAACCTCGCCCGTTGTCACGGCTCGGAAGTCCTGATGAGACGTACCATCGCATTCGCTTTAGTTGAAAGCGCTCGTTGGTCCTGACTAAGGGTCAATGTCGACCTTGGACTCGATCAAGACCTCATCGCGGGTCGGAACCGGTATTCCGCTTAAGTACCAAACGCTAGATTTCACTACTAGCGAACGCTTCAACCGGCTCCGGCGCAGATCAGAAAGTGACGCGGCCGAGTACCCGCAGGCCGTCGCCCTGCGGCTCGACGACCACGGCCTCGCCTTCACGCGGCGAGATCCCGGTCAATTCCTTGATGTTTTCGAGATGCGTGACCATGACCAGATTGTCGGAGCCGGAATAGCCGCGGATCTCGGCAAGGATCGCGGCAATCTGGTCGGCCTTTTCCTTTTCGTCGGTCTTCAGCAGGTCAAGCGGTGCGAACGGCTCCGGCTCGCTTTCGAAAGCGATGCGGGCGGTCTCGAGGCAGCGGCAATAGCGGCTGGACAGCACGCGCTCGACCGGTGCGGCGCGGGCGCCAAACAGCGCGCCGATCTTGCGCGCCTGTTGCTTGCCGCGCTCAGAGAGATTGACCTGGGTCGCGCATTTGCCGAGGTCGAAATTGGCGGCATCGGTGGTGCCGGTGACCATGGCATGGCGAAGCAGGACCACATGCCCGCCGTCGCGGAGCAGCGCCCAGCCGGCTTCCGTCGCATGGGCTGTGGCGGAAACGGCAAGCAACAGCAGCGCCAGCACAAATCGAAGCATCAGACATCCTTTTCGGGTGACCGGCAGGCAGGTCCCCGGTGACCGGCATATAGGGACGGCAAAGCCGGCTGAAAGACAAGCCGAGTGCAACCTGCGGCCGAGACGCCTATTTCTTCGCTATCTGCTTCTTCACCAGATCGATCTTGCGGTCGATCAGCGGGATGGGGAGTGTGTAGCCGGCTTCGGTAAAGCCTTGCTTGGCGTTCTCTCGAAGAATTCGATCGCCTTTTGGTATTCGGCATTGCCGCCGCCATAGCTGCCGCGGTTCCAGTGGACGTCGCCGAGATTGTTCTGCTCGAAGGCCCATTGCATCGGCTGGCCTTCGCGGGTGAAGACCTTGAGCGTCGCCTCGAAGGCGGCTTCGGCTTCGTCCAGATATTTGCCGGTCCGTTCGAGATTGCCGAGATTGATCAGGCAAAGCCGATCACCGCCCCCAGATTTTCCGTCGCGGTAACGTCCGCCAGTGCCCTGGCGCCGCGCATCGGCTCCAGCCCGCCGGCGCCGATCGGCGAGGCCGAGGCGGTGGGCGCCCGGCGCAGCACCGCATCCGCCGGAAACGGGTTGGTGCGGCAGGCATCGAGCAGCATGATCGTTACCGGCACGGTCGTCTTCAATTCGTCCATGACGGCGGAGATCGGCGCCAGGGCCTGATCGGCGTCCTTCAATGAAGAAACGTCGGCGTCGACCGGCACCAGATAGTTTTCGCCGCCGGCCTCGATGCCGTGGCCGGAATAGTAGATCAAGGCGACGTCGGCGTCCTCGGCATCCTCAGCGAAACGCTCGAGGTCGCGCTTCAGCTTTGCCGCGTCGCGGTCGGTGACGCTGCGCGCGCCGAAGCCGAGATCGGTCAGCATCTTGGCGATGTCGCGGGCGTCGTTGGCGGGGTTGGGAAGAGCCGCTATGTGCTGGTATTTCGACTGGCCGACAATCAGCGCCACGCCCTTGAGGCTCTCCGGCTCCGCGGCATGAGCCGAGGTCACCACGAGGCAAAGCATGGCGCCGACGAAAGCCGTCAGCCACGCCTGCTTGAAGAAGTGCTGATTTCCGACAAGGCCCATTCGCCGCGTGTCCCCCGACAACCCTGTATAGCGCTGGCATCCAACCATGAGCAAATTCGGGCAAGATCCGAGCAGCCGGATTGTTGGCCGGTACATTCGCGAGGGAAGGGCGATTGCGCCGCCGCCGGGCCTCGCCTATCACGGGAAAAATGTCTCCGCTTACCGAAACCGTCCTCTTCGTCTTCAGTCTCGTCGGGCTCGGCTATCTTGCCGGGTTGACCGGCTATTTGAAGCCGGCGAGCGGCGAGGGCGTATCCGAATTCGCCATCAACGTGGCAATGCCGCTTTTGCTGTTCCAGACCATGGTAAAGGCCGATTTCCACGGCGTGGCGCCGTGGTCGCTATGGGGCGCTTATTTCGCGGCGGTCGCGCTCACCTGGGCCACCGGCCATCTGGTTGTTACGCGCATCTTCGGGCGGGACGCCCGCGCCGGCGTCGTCGGCGGCGTATCGTCGTCCTTCTCCAACGTCGTCCTGCTCGGCGCGCCCTTCATCATCGGCGTGTTCGGGCCGGCCGGGTTCGAAGTGTTGTCACTGCTCGTCTCCATTCACCTGCCGGTGATGATGATGGCCTCGATCATCCTGTTCGAGATGTTCGGCCGCGGCGGCAGCGAGCCTGTGCGTCCGGTCCGTGTCGTCAGGAGCTTTCTCAGGAGGGTATTCATCAATCCGCTGATCATCGGCATACTGGCCGGGCTGGCGTGGCGCTTCACCGGTGCGCCGCTGCCGGTGCTTGCGACGCGGCTGAGCGACGCGCTGGCCGGCACGGCCGCCCCGGTTGCGCTGTTTGCCATGGGGCTCAGCCTGCGCCGCTTTGGCATCTCCGGCAATGTAAGGCCGGCGCTGGCGCTGTCGGTGCTGAAACTGTTCCTGATGCCGGCGCTGGTTCTCGGCCTGGTGTGGCTGATCGGCCTGCCGCCATTGACGGCCAAGGTGGCGGTGATGGTCGCGGCGTTGCCGTCCGGCATCAATTCCTATCTCATCGCGGTGCAGTTCAACACCGGCCAGGCGCTGGCGTCGAACCAGATGACCATCGCCACCGCCTGTGCTGTCGTGACCACTGCGTTTTGGCTGACAGTGGTCGTCGTCGTTTTTGGATAAGAGCCCGGCTGCATCGCTCTCGCTTTGGCTGGCCCAAACCCTATATGCCATCTTGTGATTGCTTGCGGGGCTTGCCCTGGGCTAAGAGCAGTGGCTCTAGCGATGCTATCGCGCACGTCCATTCACGAAATCAGCGACCGGCCCGCCAGGTGCCGAACGGAGGCGAGATCATGCTTCAGAAAACCAGCCATTTCATGCGGCAGGCCAATCTCATCAATGGCGAATGGGTGCAGGCCGATTCAGGCCAGACGATCGACGTCAACAATCCTGCCACCGGCCTCAAGATCGGCACAGTGCCGAAGTCGGGCAAGGCCGAGACCCGCCGCGCCATCGAAGCCGCCGACGCTGCTTTCCAGACATGGCGCAAGACCACCGCGCTCGAACGCTCGAAGCTGTTGCGCAAGCTGCACGACGCGATGATGGACAATCAGGACGTGCTGGCCGAACTGCTGACCATCGAGCAGGGCAAGTCGCTGTTCGAATCGAAGGGCGAGATCGGCTCGGCCGCGTCCTACATATTGTGGTTCGCCGAAGAGGGCCGCCGCACCTATGGCGACGTCGTTCCGTCGCCCTGGGCGGACCGCCGTATCCTGGTGACCAAGGAGCCGGTCGGCGTCATCGCCGCCATTACGCCGTGGAATTTCCCATCCTCGATGTTGGCCCGCAAGCTTGGCCCGGCGCTTGCCGCCGGCTGTACCGCCGTGGTCAAGCCCGCGTCGCAGACGCCTTATTCCGGCCTTGCCTGGGGCGCGCTTGCCGAGGAGGTCGGCTTCCCCAAAGGCGTAATCAATATCCTGACCGGCGCCGCCGGTGAGATCGGCGACGAGATCTGTGCCAACCCACTGGTCAAGAAGATCACCTTCACCGGCTCGACGGAGGTCGGCAAGATCCTGATCCAGAAGTCGTCGGTGACCGTCAAGAAAGTGTCGATGGAGCTCGGCGGCAATGCGCCGTTCATCGTCTTCGACGACGCCGATATCGAGCGGGCCGTCGCTGGCGCCATCACCGCCAAGTACCGCAATTCCGGCCAGACCTGCGTCTGCACCAACCGCTTCCTGGTGCAGGCCGGCATCTATGACCAGTTCGTCGAAAAGCTCGCTATTGCGAGCAACGGGCTGAAGGTCGGTTCCGGCCTCGAGGAAGGTGTCCAGCAGGGACCGCTGATCGATGAGAAGGCGGTGGAGAAGGTCGAGGAGCTGATTGCCGACGCTACCGCCAAAGGCGGCAAGGTCGTCGCCGGCGGCAAGCGCCACGCGCTCGGCGGCTCGTTCTTCCAGCCGACGGTGATCGCCAATGCGACGCCGAAGATGCGCTTCATGAAGGAAGAAATCTTCGGCCCGGTAGCACCGGTATTCAAGTTCGAGACCGAGGAAGAGGCCGTAGCACTCGCCAACGACACCGAGTTCGGCCTGGCCTGCTACTTCTACACCGGCGATCTCGGCCGCGCCTTCCGGGTCATGGAAGGGCTGAAATACGGCATGGTCGGCGTCAATGAGGGGCTCATCACCACCCCTGAAGCGCCGTTCGGCGGCGTCAAGGAATCGGGCCTCGGCAAGGAAGGCGGCCATCAGGGCATCGAGGATTATCTCGACACCAAATATGTCTGCATCGGCGGACTTGGTCTCTAGAAGCCTGATGCGGTAATACCGAAACGACCCTGGGCCGCTTCGAAAGGCCAGGCTGGCATCGAGCAGCGAACTTGCGAGCATGGCAATGAAGGACGGCGAGGTTTTCGGCACGACGCAGGCGGGCGAGGCCGTCCGCCGCTTCACCATCCGTGGCGGCGGCCTCACCGCCAACATCATCGGGCTGGGTGCGATCATCCAGGATCTGCGTCTGGCCGGGCACGACGCGCCGCTGGTGCTCGGCTATGATCGTTTCGAGCACTATGAGACGGACACCGCCTTCTTCGGCACCGTCGTCGGGCGCTATGCCAACCGTATCCGCGACGGCCGCTTCACGCTTGCCGGCAAACGCTATCAGACCGAGCGCAATTTCCTCGAAAAGCACACGCTGCATGGCGGTTCGCAAGGTTTTTCGCGCCGGGCCTGGGCGGTTTCGCTGCATGGCAGGGATTTTGTCACGCTGACCCTCCACGACCCGGACGGCACGATGGGCTTTCCCGGCGCGCTCGACGTGACCTGCACCTACCGGCTGAAGATCCCCGGCACGCTCAGCGTCGAACTGACCGCCACCTGTGAGGAGCCGACGCTCTGCAACCTTACCCAGCATTCCTATTTCAACCTGGATGACGGCGGCGCCGGCGACATTCTCGACCACCGGCTGATGCTGAATGCCGGGGCCTATCTTCCTGTCGACGCCGATCTGATCCCGACAGGCACGGTCAAGCCGGTCGACGGCACGCCCTTCGATTTTCGCCAGGCCCGGCCGCTGCGCATGGAGACCGAGGGCGAACAGCTCCCCTACGACCAGAATTTCTGCCTCGCCTCGACGCGCGGGCCGCTGAAGCAGGCGTCATGGGCGCAAGGCGCGAATTCCGGGGTCGAGATGGAGCTCTGGACCACGGAGCCGGGCGTCCAGCTCTATACCGGCCAGTACCTGGCGCTGTCTTCGCCTGGATTGGGCGGGCGTCAATACAAGGCCTTTTCGGGCTTCTGCCTGGAGCCGCAAATCTGGCCGGATGCGCCGAACCGGCCGTATTTCCCGCAAGCCACGCTGTGGCCTGGGCAGATCTACCATCACGTGACGGAATACCGGTTCAGGCAGCCTTAGGGCAGGAGTGCCGCTGCCCAAGCGTACGACTCGAGCGTCGTGAACATGCCCAGCGCGGCGCCTTCGGGATGATAGTGTCCTGAAGGTTCTGCAAAAGCTCTGGAGAGAGAACAGCTCTTGGCCTGAGGCAAGGGGCTGCCATGGCACGCTGGTGACGTTTCGACCACCGATTCCCGTGGAAGGGGAGTGCCATGACCAATCGAGAAATTAGACTGAGCAGAGGGCGAGTTGAAAGGGTTGCTGTTGTCGGATGAGGACGGCTTTCGCAAGGACTTGCAGATTGTGGTGCAGGAGGCTTTGGAGGCCGAGATGACGCAGGCCATCCAAGGAACTTACCAAGGGCAATCAGTAACGCACTTCGTCGACCCGCAAACCGGCTTGAGTGTCATTCGCGATAGTTCAGGAAATCTCCTGTCTGGATGGAAGCTCAGTCCCAAGCAGTTAGAATATGTCTTGACGACCGGCAAACTGGGAGGCGAACTATGAGCAGCGTATCTGGCGAATACCGTGCGTTGGTTGAAACCTTTCTCGCAGGGGAAATAGATGCTCCTAAGTTGGTAGAATTTTACTTAAAGAAATTAAGGATGAGACGCGAGCCATCCCAGAGCAGGACTTTAAGGTGATAGATGAGATCTTTGCTGACATTGACGCATACACTTCCGATATCAGCTTGATTAGAGAGAATCCTAGATTTTATCTTGACGACGCACAACTGAGAGTAAAAGTTGCGGAGGCCCTAGACCGGCTCCCATGAGGCTTACCGGCTGCCCGGCGGACACGCCAACGTCATCGCTGAATGCAACGCCATTTTTGCAGAGCTTGACGCACACAACTCTCGAGATCCCTAGTCTGCGGCAGAGCTTCAGCCATCTGGCGGCTATCTCAGAACCGGCTGGAGCGTTCTTTCGGCTGAGGCGACTTCAAGCCCTGACAGGAGCATGCCGGATCAGCAGGAAGTCGCGCGGCGGTCTCCAGCGCGACCCGCGAGGCTGTCATTGAGAGATTGGGCAGCACGTCCTCCTGCAGCAATTTCTGGCGATTGCGATCCATATAGTCGTTGAAGCCCGCCGTCACGAACGCGCAAGGCACGAAACACGCGCCGATCTCGCGCGACAAGGTCGCCTCAGGGGCGATGGAATGGTTGAGTACATCCGCCCCCATGCCCCGATACGCCAAGGCTTCGGCTGGCGTTGTCAGCCGGGGCCCGTAACAGTGGGCAGCCACCAACTGCTGTTCGATGCCATAAACGCGGCATTCGGCTGGCCAATGACGGCGGGCCGTTTCGACCAGAACCGCCGCACATCTTGGACACACGATTTGCTTGCCCGAACAGTCAAAGCTCTGGCGGTCAGGCAACAGTGAAAACGGGGTCTGCGTCAGTTCGATGATGTCGGCGGTCACCACCATGTCGCCCGGCTGGATCGCCTTGTTGACGGCGCCAACCGTCGAGCAGGCGAGAACTTGCCGTACACCCGCCCGCATCAATACCCAGAACGCGCGGCGATGACAGGAATGGTCAATATGGTCGCGGGGATTGCCGTGCGAATACATGCACAGAGCGCGCTTTGCTCTCCCGTCGGCAGTAATCGACGCGTCGAACTCGAGCAGCTTCCAGTTGTCGGTACGACCGAAAGGCGTTTCAAAACTCATGTCGCGCCGCAACGTGCGCACACCATCGAATTCGACATCTTCCGGGAAGGCAAGCCCCCAGTTTGCCGACCCGGTGATGATGGCCAACCCTACCTGAGGGATGTCCGTCGAATGATCCGCCAGATCGTCGGCTGCATGGTAATTGGTGGGCATGTTTCCAGTCTCGGTCAGGATTTTTGGCGAAGGGTCACAATCAGGACCACGGCCACGACGATGACGGTCCACAATGTCGAGATCGCCGCAATGGTCGGATCGATCTGATCGCGCAGCGACAGGAACATAAGCTTCGGCATCGTGCTGTTGCGACCGCTTGCAATGAAGATCGAAATCACAGACTCGTCGAGCGAAGTCAGGAACGCCATCAATGTCGCCGACAGCAAGCTGATCCGAAGTTGCGGAACGATTATTCCGCCAATGGCTCTGGCCCAGTTTGCACCGAGGCTGCGCGCCGCCTGAACCTGGTTCCAGTCAAAGCGGGCGAGAGCGGGTAGCAACACAATGCAGGCGACCGGAACGGCCAGCACCACATGTCCGACCAGCACACCGAATAGCGTTCCGATCAGATGTTGTGCGGCCAACACAAAGAAGAGACCGATCGCAAGCAGGATACCTGGGGTGATCGAGGGGGTCAGCAGGACACTCTGGATGGCCGCAGCGGTCTTTCCGCCCAGCCGGTTCATTGAAATGCAGGCGAGCAGCGCGAAAGGCACCGCGATCAACGCCGTCAATGTCCCAAGGATCAAACTCGTCCTCAGCGCGGCCATCCACGTTGCCGAGCCGAAGAAGTTCTCGTACCAGCGCAACGAGTAGGCGTGCGGCGGAAACTCGAGGAGATTCGATGCCGAAAAGGAAAGCGGCACCACCACGAGCGTCGGCAGCATCAGAAATGCCATGACAAGAGCGGCAAAGCTCCAGAGCAAAATGCGGGCGAGCCTGTTTTGCGGATAGGCTTCAAGCATGGGAGGCTTCCACGGTGTTCTGGGCCACCAGCCGGCGTGCCGCCAGCAACATCACACCGATCAGCGCTATGAGAACGAGGAGCAGAATGCCCAGGACGCTCGCCGATCCCCAGTCCTGAAAGGTCGATAATGTACGCTCGATCCGGGTAGAGAGCGGATTTACCTTGCCGCCGCCAAGCACCGCCGGCGTGATGAAAAAACCTATGGCGTAGATGAGGACGATGATCGAACCCGAGAAGATGCCGCCCGCCGAAAGCGGCATAATGACGGTGCGGATCACCTGCCTGAGAGTGGCTCCCATGCTCGCTGCCGCGCGAATGAGATTTGGGTCGATATCGCGCATCGCAGCATAAACAGGCAGCAGAAAGAGTGGCAGCATGTAGTGCACCATGCCGATGAGCGTTCCGGTGAAGTTGTAGACCAGCGGCAATGGCTCCGCCGTCAGGCCTGAACCGGTCAACGCCGCGTTGACCAGGCCGTCGCGCCGCAAAAGCACGAGCCAACCATAGGTACGCACCAGAATGGAGGTCCACAGCGGCAGCATGACGAACGCCATGAGCACGTTGGCCAACCTTGGTCTGACGCTGGCCAGAGCGAGCGCCAGAGGGGTGCCGAGGAGAATGCAGGCCGCTAGCGTACCCAAGGACAGTTCGAGGGTCGTGACGAGCGCCGACCATGTCAGTCCGCTCGAAAGGACCTTCTGGTAATTGCCAACGGTGTACTCACCTCCGGTGGTCAGGAAGGATTGCCGGATTATCCAAAGGATGGGCAGTATCGCCGCCAGTCCAACGATGAACAGCGCCGGAAGCGAAAGCGATAGAAAAAACCGCCGCTCGCGCCGTGCATCCACTGCGAGCGCCGGATCCCGGACGACGGTCACGCCGTCGCTCCCGGTATCGCGTGAACCTTCGCTGCTGGTGCATATGCGGTCATCCGCTGACCGGCGGCAAGTTCGGCGCAGCCGCCGGCCAGCGCTGCCGGAATGCAGACAAGAACCTCTTGCCCACCGTCAAGCGCCAGCGTCAAAAGCCAGTTCTCGCCGCGGAACGCTTTGGTGCGCAGTATTCCTTCGAGAGCCACTCCGTCTCCCCCGACGAGCTTCGCATCAAGATGGAAGCTTTCGGCGCGGATCATCAGCGTTTCGCGTGATGCTTCGGCGCCGTCGATTCTGCGCGCCGAGCCCGGGGCCACAATGTTGGCCTCGCCCATGAACTCCGCGACGAAGCGGGTCGATGGACGATCATAAATCCGCTGCGGCGTATCTATCTGCTGGATGCGGCCAGAATTCATCACCGCAATCCGGTCAGACATAATCAGCGCTTCGCGCTGGTCGTGGGTCACATAGATTGTGGTGATCCGTAGATGATCATGCAGACGCCGGATCTCATACTGCATGGTCTCGCGCAGGTTCTTGTCGAGTGCCGACAGCGGCTCGTCCATCAACATCACGCGCGGTTCGAAGACGATAGCCCGCGCCAATGCCACCCGTTGACGTTGGCCGCCGGATAGTGCGGCCACATTGCGCTCCGCCAGGCCATCCAGCTTCACGCGGGCCAAGGTGTCAAGCGCCCGCTGACGCGCCTCCGCTCTCGGTACCTTGCGCAGCACCAGCGGATACGCGACGTTCGCCAGGACGTTCATGTGAGGAAACAAGGCGTAATTCTGGAATACTATGCCGATGTCTCGTTTGTTGGGCGGCAGGCGGGTGATGTCTCGATCGCCCAGGAAAAGTTTACCGGAATCCGGCCGGACAAAGCCGGCCAGAGCCATGAGTAACGTGGTCTTGCCCGATCCCGATGGCCCTAGCAGCGTGAGGAATTCGCCAGCCTGAATGTCGAGCGAAACATCATCCAGTGCGACGTAGGACCCATAAGCCTTGTGCACGCTTTCGATGGTGATCGCGAGCGACTTCATCATGTGCTCCAGCCTTGAAGCGCGTCGCGTTCGACCGGCTTCACGCTACGCGCTTCAGGTTCTTGTTTTCATGCATGTCGTTGTCGCGCGCTGCACATTTTTGCGCGACATGCGTCAGAGCTGAGAGTCAGCGAGCCATCATTTCATCGAAGGCTCGTTGGGCAGCCTCGCCATTCTTGACCCACCATTCTGAATTGGAAAACACCGAAGTGCCAGCATTTTCAGGGGCGGTCGCAAGTGTCTTCAGACGGTCCTCGGGAATAAGTCCACCCTCATATGCCGCAGGATTGACTGGGCCATAGGCAATGAAATCGGTCAGCTTGGCAACCCGCGCGGGCTGCGTCATCGCTGCAATGAGCTTCATCGCGGCTTCCTTGTTCGGCGCTCCCTTCGGCACCCCAAGACAATCCGTGCCGATGACCGAACCCTTGAACGTGTAGTCAGCCGCGCCGCCATCGGCTTTCACGGTTTGGGCGCGTCCGTTCCAGGTAATGACCAAATCCGCCTCACCGTCTTTCAGCAACTGCGCGGATTGGGCGCCCGAGGTCCACCACACGGCGACGTTTGGTTTAATCGCTTCAAGCCGCTTGATGGCGCGCTCTAGCCCGTCCGGTGTGCTGAGCACGGAATAGACGTCCGACGGTGCTACGCCATCGGAGAGAAGCGCGATCTCGATCGAGTCTTGCGCATTGGCCCGCAACGCGCGACGGCCAGAAAATTTGGCAACATCCCAGAACTCCGCCCACGTCTTCGGCGGGTTCTGGCCATAGGTCTTGGTGTTCCACGACATGACGGTGCCATAGGAATCGAACGGATAGCAGTAGTCGGACTTTGCGCCGTCCGGCACGGATTTCGGATCGATGATCTTGTAGTCGAGCGGCTCCAGCAGCGACTGTGCGGCCGACTGCGCCCCTTCCGGCGAACCCAGGTGGACGATATCGGTCGTGACTGCACCCGAGGTAACCTGCATCTTCAGGGCGGCCAGGCCGTCGCTCTGCGTCTCCTCGCGGACATCATAGCCAAGCTCTTTTGCAGCCGGGCCCCACATGGCCTCCTTGATGGCGTTGCCATAGTCGCCGCCCGCGGTCGTGATGGTGACCGTCTGCGCATGCACGGGCAGGGCAGCCGAGACTGCGAATGCTGTTAAGGAAATGCGTAGCCAGGACATAGGTTCTCCTCCCCAACGTCTATGGAATATCGCTTGAAAGAGCCATTATTTTGTAATCGTAACGTTACGATTGCATCTGGATACGCTAGAGTCAAGCTGCTTCCTATGGGAGTTCGGATTGACCGGGATGTCGAATTCGGTAACGCTATGGCGGTCAGCAAATCAGCCGGCGCTTTCGCAAATGAAGTCGGGCGAACAATGGCCAATCTAAAGCAGATCGCCGCGGAACTTTCCCTCTCGGTGACCACGGTGTCCCGCGCTCTGAAGGATGGACCGGAAGTGCAGCCCTCGACCATAGCCCGCGTCAAGGAGGCGGCTAAGCGGGTCGGCTATTTACCAAATCATCATGGTCGCGCGCTCAAAACCGGTCGAACGCAGACGCTGACGGCGGTGCTCCCGATGGAGACACGAGACCATCTGTCCGATCTGTTGAAGCTTCCTTTAATCGAAGGCATGACGCTGGCGGCGCGGCAAGCCGGCTATAGTCTGTCCATCTATTCCACCACTCCCGACGACGATGCCGTTGAGAGTGTGCAGCGGCAGCTTCAGGCGCGCAGCGCAGACGGCCTGATCATCACACGCCTGGTGTCGGCTGATCCGCGCGTCAAGCTGCTGCTGGATCAACGCATGCCATTCGTCGCGTTTGGAAGAACCGACCTGGATATCGCCTATCCCTATGTCGATGTGGACAATGAACAGATTGCCTACGAGGCGACCCGGCGGCTCATGGATAAGGGCTGTCGACGCATTGCGCTGCAACTTCTCGTTCCGGAGGACCAGGCGAGTGCTATGCGTCTTTCCGGGTATGGAAGGGCAATGGCCGAGGCCGGTATTCCGATCGACCAATCGCTGATCGGTCATGGCATGTTCACCATGGAATCGAGCGCCGGCTGGTTCGATCGCTTGCTGGCGTCATCAGATCCGCCAACGGGCTTGGCGTGCGCCAACGAACTGGGCCTTCTGGGAGCGTTGCACGCTCTCGGCAAGCGGGGTCTTACAGCAGGCCGCGACGTCCACATCGTCACCCGCGACAGCACGCGGCTGGCACGCTTCCTGCCCGCAAAGATCGGAGTTCATTCCGTGGATATGGCGGGTGTTGGACGCAAACTTATCGAAGTCCTGGAGAGCCGGATCATCAATCCGCTTGGGCCGGTGGAGACAGTCTTGGTACAAGGCAGATTCGAGCCGGCCGAATAGTCCGGGCGGCCCTCAGGAGGCCACCTCGTTTTGAACCGGCCGGATCAGCGCCTTTGCGGCATCTGCCGGAACCGGAGCTCCAGGACGGCGATGTCCTGGTAGCGGTCCATGCTGCTGGGGTGAACCTGCTCGATTCCAAGGTCAGAACCGGAGAATTCAAGCTCATCCTGCCCTATCGGCGGCCGTTCATCCTGGGCCACGACGTGGCCGAACGGTTATCCGCGTGGGACCGAAAGTTCGCAAGTTCAAAGCCGCGACGATGTCTATGCGCGGCCGCGCGATGGCCGGATTGGGACATTCGCCGAATTCATTGCCGTGGATGAAGCCGACGTGGCCTTGAAGCCTGAGAATCTCAGCATGGAAGAAGCGGCCTCGATTCCCCTGGTCGGACTGACCGCCTGGCAGACGCTTATCGACAGGGCAAACCTGACGAAGGGACAGAAGGTCTTCATTCAGGCTGGTTCCGGCGGCGTCGGAACATTCGCCATTCAGTTGGCCAAGCACCTCGGCGCGACCGTTGCGACAACCGCGAGCGCGGCGAGTGCCGATCTGCTGAAAAGCCTCGGCGCCGATGTCGTCGTCGACTACAGGAAAGACGACTTCGAGAAAGTTTTGTCGGGCTACGATGTCGTCTTGAACAGCCAGGACGCCAAAACACTGGAAAAATCCATGAGCGTGCTGAAAGCGGGTGGGAAGCTCATCTCCATTTCCGGTCCACCGGATCCCGAATTTGCCAGGAAAAGGGACTGAATTTGATGCTGAGGCTGGTGCTGCGCGTCCTGAGTCTCGGAATTCGGGCCAAAGCCAAGCGCCGCGGCGTGCAGTTTTCGTTCCTTTTCATGTGGGCGCAGGGCGATCAGCTGAGCAAAATCACCTCTCTCATCGAAGCCGGCGCGATCCGCCCGGTTGTGGATCGAGTCTTTCCATTCGAAGCGACCAATGATGCCCTGGCCTATGTCGAAACAGGACGCGCCAAGGGCAAGGTCGTCATCAAGCTCAGATAGCAGGTGCCTCGAACGCACCCCTCAGCGTCTCGAACGGCGCCAGGGCGCCGCGCACCTGCACGACGGCGGCGGCAACGCGATGGGCGCGCTGCACCGCTTCTTCCGGGGCATGTCCGGCAAGGCGAGCGGCGAGGTAGGCGCCGTTGAAGGAGTCGCCGGCGCCAGTGGTGTCGACCGGCGCGGCGACATGCACCGCCGGCACCGATTGCGAGCCGCTGTTCCGGGCGATCAGCGCCGGCTCCTCGCCGTTCTTGACGACGACTTCGCCGACCAGCTTTCGCAGCCGTTCGGCTGTTTCCTGCGGTGTCGTGTCACCAAACAGCACCTGCTCGTCGGGGAAGGTCGGCAGCGCGATGTCGGCGACTGCGAGCGCCTCGAGCATGGCGGCCTGTGCTTCCTCGCGCCGGCGCCACAGCCGGGGCCGGTAATTGGGATCAAAGGCGATCAGCGAGCCGGCCGCGCGCGCTGTGGCCACGGCCGTCAGCAGTACCTTGCGTGGACCCTCGTCGAGAATTGCCAAAGTGATTCCGGAAAAATAGACAAGCGCCTGGTCTTCAAGGCTTTTCTGCAATGCGGCTGGGTCCGAAGCCAGCTGCCTTGCGGCCGCATCGGCCCGCCAATAGGTGAAAGAACGTTCGGCGCCGGTCAGCGTGATCGCATAGAGGCCGGGGCGGGCGCCCGCTATCACCGGGCTGGCGCCGATGCCGATGCCGTTCTCGGCCAGGAACTTGATCTGGTCGCGCGAGAACGGGTCGTCGCCGAAGGCCGACACGTAGGTCGCCGGCCGCTCGCTGCTCAAGGCATGCAGCGCCCATAAAGTGTTGAACGTGTCGCCGGCAAAGCCCATGCGCCAGTTCGGCCCGGCCTGGCCCGAAAGCTCGAGCATGCACTCGCCAATCGAGGCGATGCCGTTTCCTGCCATGAAGCACTCCTCCATCCTGCAATTGCGGTGCTGTAGCTTTTTGCGGCCGGCAGCGCCATGCTTGGCGACGGCGGATTCTTGCGCTGGGCGCGATTTCCCACAGGGGGTGGGACGCGATCTGCCCAGCGAAACGTTATCCGCAGAACAGGAATTGGTTTGGCATCGTTATGGCGTTATCTTCTTGGAGGCCTCGGCCTGGCTGCCTTGCTTGCCGGCGTGCTGGCCGTCGTCTATCTGACGGCGCCGCATGCGCCGCAACCAAGCTCGGACGTAGGCCGTTCCAAGACGACGGCGAACAAGCTGTTCGTGGCGACTTTCGAGCCCGAGAAAGGCGTCATCCGGCAGGGCGAACTGGAATCCTGGCTGCTGACGCTGAATACCGTCGACGGTGCGCCGGTGGAAGGTGCTGCGATAACGATTTCCGGCGGCATGCCGCAGCACAAGCACGGTCTGCCGACCAGCCCACAGGCGACCGATTACCTCGGCGCCGGGCGCTATCGCATCGACGGGGTCAAATTCACGATGAGCGGGTGGTGGCAATTGCATTTTGCCATTTCCGCTGCGGCCGGTTCGGACACTGTCGTCTTCAACGTGGTGCTGTGAGCCGCTGATGAGCCGGTTTTCCAGTCTTCTCGTGTTGGTGGTGGTGGCCGTGCTTGCCGGCTGCGGCAGACCGGAGTTTTCCGATGCCGAAAAGCAGACCATCGCCTCATTGGCGCTGTCCAGGCTGCCGCCGCTGAAGCCCGACACCACCAATCGCTTCGCCGATGTGCCGGCCGCCGCGGCACTCGGCTCGACGCTGTTCTTCGACACCGGGATGAGCGGCGACGGCACGGTATCGTGCTCGACCTGCCACAAGATCGACCGCCAATTCCAGGACGACCTGCCGCAAGCGGTCGGCGTCGGCCGCACCAATCGTCGTACCATGCCGTTGGCCGGCGTCGCTCATGATCCCTGGTTCTTCTGGGACGGGCGGCGCGACAGCCTGTGGGCGCAAGCGCTGACACCGCTTGAAAATCCGCTGGAGCAGGCGGGCAACCGCGCCGCCTTCGCGCATTACATCAAGGCCCGCTTCGGCGAGCGCTATGAGCGCATCTTCGGCCCGCTGCCGAACCTTTCGGGCGTGCCGGCCAATGCCAGCCCGCTCGGCACCGATGCCGAGAAGGCGGCCTGGAAAGCCATGCCCGCCAGCCAAGCCGAGGAGGTCAACCGCGTCTTTGCCAACATCGGCAAGGCGATCGCCGCCTTCGAGCGCTCGATCGCGCCGCCGCAGACACGCTTCGACCGCTTTGCCATCGATCTGGCTGCGGGCGCCGAGCCGAAAGGCGACGCCGCCTTTTCGCCGGAGGAAATCTTCGGCCTGAAGTTGTTCGTCGGCAAGGCCAATTGCGTGACCTGCCACAATGGCCCGCGTTTTACCGACGGCAGCTTCCACAACACCGGCGTGCCGCCGGTCGCGGGCCTGCCGCCGGATCGCGGCCGCGTCGACGCGGTACGCCAAGTCGAGGCCGATCCGTTCAACTGTTTCGGCGCCTTTCGCGACGGCGATGCCAGCGCCTGCCGCGAACTGCGCTTCATGGTCAAGGCCGGGCCGGAACTCGTTCGTGCGTATAAGACGCCGTCACTGCGGGGTGCCGCCACCCGGCCGCCCTACATGCACGCCGGGCAGTTTTCCTCGCTCGACGAGGTGGTGGCGCATTATTCCAAGGCACCGGCAAGCGTCGAGGGCACATCCGAGATCCACCCGCTGCAGCTTTCGGACCGCGAACGCGCGGCGCTGGTGGCGTTTTTGAAGACACTGGCGGAGTGAGGGTGGCTCAGCCCGCTCTGTAGCGATCGGCTTTCTAAGTCCTTCACTCCGCCAACATTACCGCAACAGCGCTCTCCTACCGATCCTTCACCGTCTCCATCGCGACAAACGTCGAGGTCTGGGCAACGTGCGGCAGGGCGGAGATGCGCTCGCCGAGCACGCGGCGGTAGGCGGCGATGTCGGTGGTGCGGACCTTCAGCAGATAGTCGAAGCTCGACGCCATCATGTGGCACTGCTCGATCTCCGGCACCGCCTGCACGGCGCGGTTGAAGGCGTCGAGCGCGGCCGAGCGGGTGTCGGACAGTTTCACCTGGACGAAGGCGACATGGCCTTCGCCCATGCGCTCGCGATCGATGATCGCCTGGTAGCCCCTGATGAAGCCGTCTTTCTCCAGCCGTTTCACCCGCGCCTGCACCGGCGTCTTCGACAGGCCGACTTTTGCCGCCAGTTCCGACATGGAAAGCCGGCCATTGCTGCCCAGCGCCGACAGGATGTTCCTGTCAATGCGGTCCAATTGGTCTTCTGTCGTTAAAATTCTGGTCAAATTGGCGGGCATCAGCCGTCATGATAGATCAATCGACCTGCGCTGTCGATTTCTTTGGACCGACTGCGATCGGGCTTTGTGCTAGCTTTGCGCCATTCGGTCCGGCGACCGCCGGCCCGCTCCCTGATGCTTGCTCTACAGGACCGTCATGCCAGCGCTCGATGCCATCCGCCAGCAGATCCGTGCCAATTACCTGCCTGACGAAGACGAGGCTGTGAAGCGGCTGGCCGAGGCGACGGGGCTTTCAGGGAAAGACCGAAAGGCGATCTCGGCCCGCGCTGCCGATCTGGTGCGGGCAGTGCGCGGCTCGTCCGATCCGCGGCTGATGGAAGTCTTCCTGTCCGCCTACGGCCTCTCGACCAAGGAGGGCGTGGCGTTGATGTGCCTGGCCGAAGCGCTGTTGCGGGTGCCCGACACCGAAACGATGGACGACCTTATCGCCGACAAGATCGCGCCGCACGACTGGTCGGCGCATGCGGGCGGCTCGAGCTCGATCTTCATCAATGCGTCGACCTGGGCGCTGATGCTGACAGGCCGGGTGCTCGACGAAGGCGAGGGCGGCATCGAAGGCACGCTGCGCGCCATGGTGCGCCGGTTGGGCGAGCCGGTCATCCGCAAGGCGGTCGCGGCTGCCATGCGCGAAATGGGCGAGCAGTTCGTGCTTGGCCGCACGATCGCCGAGGCCGTCAAGCGCGGCCGGCCGATGACACAGAAAGGCTATCTCTATTCCTTCGACATGCTGGGCGAGGCGGCCCGCACCGAGGCCGATGCCTTGCGCTATCTCAAGGCCTATGCCGACGCCATCTCGTCGCTCGATGCCGGCGCCAACGGCCCCGACATCCGCCAGAACCACGGCATCTCGGTCAAGCTTTCGGCGCTGCATCCGCGCTATGAAGTCACGCAGAAGGAAAAGATGCTGCCCGTCATGGCCGAGCGGCTGCTGTCGCTGGCGCTCGCAGCGCGCCATTCGCGCATGGGCCTCAACATCGACGCCGAGGAAGCCGACCGCCTCGATTTGTCGCTCGACGTCATCGAACGGGTGCTGGCCGAGCCGGAACTTGCCGGCTGGAACGGTTTTGGCGTCGTCGTCCAGGCCTATGGACCGCGCGCCGCGTTCGTCATCGACTGGCTCTACGAACTGGCGAGGAAATACGACCGCAGCATCATGGTGCGGCTGGTCAAGGGCGCCTATTGGGACACCGAAATAAAGCGGGCGCAGACGCTCGGGCTCGACGGGTATCCGGTCTTTACCCGCAAGGCCAACACCGACGTCTCCTACCTGGCCTGCGCGAAGAAGCTGTTGGCGATGACCGATCGCATCTATCCGCAATTCGCCACCCACAACGCCCACACCGTCGCCGCCATCCTATCGATGACGACGGACCGCGATACATTCGAATTCCAGCGGCTGCACGGCATGGGCGAAGCTCTGCACGAGACGGTGCGCAAAGCCGAAGGCACGCGCTGCCGCATCTATGCGCCGGTCGGCGCGCATTCCGATCTGCTCGCCTATCTAGTCCGCCGGCTGCTGGAGAACGGCGCCAATTCCTCCTTTGTCCACCAGCTCACCGACGAGGAGGTCGAGCCCGAGGACATTGCCCGCGACCCACTCGAGACGGTGGAGAAACAAGGCCCCGCCGCCAATCCGGCGATCGTGCCGCCGTCGGCGATCTTCGGTCCCGGCCGGCGCAACTCCAAGGGTTTCGATATCACCGACACGCTGACGCTGGCTGCGATCGACAAGGCGAGGGCCGAGTTCGCCGGGCCGGAGCGCTGGCACGCCAAGCCGGTCAGCCGCGCTGCCGGCTACGGCAAGCAGCGTCCGGTCGTCAATCCGGCAAAACCTTCGGAAGTGGTCGGCACGGTCAGCGAGGCCGGCGCCAAGCAGGTCGAGACCGCCGTGCGCATCGCCGTCGAGGCACAACCGGCGTGGGCAAAACGCCCGGTTGCCGAGCGCGCCGCCATCCTCAACCGGGCGGCCGATCTCTACGAAGCGAACGCCGTCGAGTTCTTTGCACTCGCCGCCCGCGAGGCCGGCAAGTCGCTCGCCGACGGCGTTGCCGAGGTGCGCGAGGCGGTCGATTTCCTGCGCTACTATGCGGCCGAGGCCGCAAATGCCGAGGCGGGAACCGAGGCGCGCGGCGCCATCGCCTGCATCTCGCCGTGGAATTTTCCGCTCGCCATCTTCACCGGGCAGATTGCGGCAGCACTCGTCACCGGTAATTCCGTCATCGCCAAGCCTGCCGAACAGACGCCGCTGATCGCTTTCCGTGCTGTCCAGCTGCTGCGCGAGGCCGGCGTGCCGGAGGATGTCATCCAGCTTCTGCCCGGCGACGGCCCCTCGGTCGGCGGCCCGCTGACCGCGGACCCGCGCATTGCCGGCATCTGCTTCACCGGCTCGACGGAGGTCGCCAAGCTGATCGAAAAGCAACTCGCCGAGACCGCTGCGCCCGATGCCATGCTGATCGCCGAGACCGGCGGCCTGAACGCCATGATCGTCGATTCCACTGCGCTGCCCGAACAGGCGGTGCGCGACATCCTGGCCTCCGCCTTTCAGAGTGCCGGCCAGCGCTGCTCGGCATTGCGCATCCTCTACGTGCAGAAGGACGTCGAGAAGAAGATGTTGGAGATGCTGAAAGGCGCGATGGAAGCACTCAGCCTCGGCGACCCTTGGCGGATATCGACCGATGTCGGCCCGGTCATCGACGACGAGGCGCAAGCGTCGATCCGCGACTACTGCACCAAAATGGGCCTGCAGGGCCGGCTGATCGCCAAACTCGAAGCACCGAAGGATGGCCGCTTCGTTGCGCCGCACGTCTTTCGGGTCAAGGGCATCGAGGAGCTGGAGCGCGAGGTGTTCGGGCCGGTATTGCATGTCGCCGCCTTCGATGCCGACGAGATCGATGCGGTGATCGCGGCGATCAACCGCAAGGGCTATGGCCTGACCTTCGGCCTGCACACCCGCATCGAAGGCCGCGCCCAGCATTTCGTCGACGGCATCAATGCCGGCAACATCTACGTCAACCGCAACCAGATCGGCGCCGTCGTCGGCGCGCAGCCGTTTGGCGGCGAGGGGCTTTCCGGCACCGGGCCGAAGGCTGGCGGCCCGCATTATCTCCGGCGCTTCCGCAAGGGGCCGGAGGCCGGCACCCATCTTGCCGAAGGCCGCAAGGTGACGGCGACCGAGCTCGCCGACAATCTGCCGGACCCGGCGCTTGGCGGGTGGTCGACGCGGCCGGATCGCGTCGCCATCCTGAGGAAACATCTGCGCGGCAAGGGCGCCGCGGCCATCGGCGCTGCAGCCGCGATCGATTTCGGCCAGGTCGACCTGCCCGGGCCGACCGGCGAGGCCAATACGCTGTCGCTGGCGCCGCGCGGGCGCGTGCTGTGCCTCGGTCCCGACGCGGATACGCTGCTTGCCCAGACCATCCAGGCGCTGGCCGCCGGCAACGCGGTGCTCGCCGTCGCGCCCGGCGCGCCGGCGGCGCTATCGGCGCTGACCGGCAAGGGCTTGCCGCTGGCGGCGATCGACGGCCGGCCGGACCCGGTCGAAGCGCGCTCGCTGCGGGTCGATGTCGTGGCCTTTTCCGGCACGCCCGAGGCCGCGCGCATCGTGCGCAAGGTCATCGCCGAGCGCGCCGGCCCGATCGTGCCGCTGGTCAGCGAAGTCTATTATCCGGCCGCCTATGCGCACGAGCGCGCCGTCTGCGTCGACACCACGGCGGCGGGCGGCAATGCCAGCCTGCTGGCCGCGGCCTGAGGGTTTCGCCAGGGCTCGCGTATCGCGGGCAGCGGCGGCGCCGACTTTGGTGTCGGCATGGGGATGGTCGCTACCTGATACCGAGCGGCACTTCGAACTGCCAGGCCGAGCGACCGGCTCCTTCCGGAATGGGAGGAAACGGAGAAGCCCGGCGGACTGCGTCGAGTGCGGCTTTGTCCAGCGCGGCAACCCCCGAACTGCCCGTCAGCCTGGCCGACCGGACGCTGCCATTCGATGCGACGGTAAAGACAACGGTAGCCGTGCCGATGGCGCGCGTGCGTGTCGAATTGAACGCCCGCACCAGCTTAGACCTGATCTTGCCGGGATAGTTGGTGACGGCTGCATTGCCGACGCCCGATTTGCCGCCCCTGCTGGCGGTCAGGATCTTGCCGTCCTTGTTGCCGTCGGCCGCGCCGCGCGCGACATCCGTTTCGTCACGTCCGCCAGAGCCGGTCTTTTTCTTCTTGGAATCGGCTTTGGCAAGTGCCTTGCTCGCCTTCTTGCGCAAGGCCGGCTTTTCGGGCCCGTTTGGTTCGGCCCTCCTGTCCGGCTTTTTCTGTGCGGTTGCCTTTTTCGGCTGCTTGGGCTCCGGCCTGTCCGGCTTCGGTTCTTCCGCCGCGCCGACTGTCTCGGTCGTCTGAACCGTTTCGGCCGGCGCCAGGTCGGCTGGTGCCGGAGCACTCGTCTCGGCAGGCTCGGCCGTTTCGACCGCGCTGACTGGCGGCGGCACGGCGTTGTCGTCGGCAGGCACCAGCCTGTCGGTCGCAAGAATGTCGGGCGATGGGTCCTGGCGGGCAGGGTGGAAGGGTTGGGCAGGTGCCGGCTCTGTGCGATCGGCAAGGGCAGCAGTTTCCGGGGCGGCCTCGCTGACCGGCTCGACGACTTCTGTTCCCGATGCTTTGGCCGCGTCAGTGACCGGCTGGAGCGTCTCCTCCGCCGCGGTCGCCTGTGCCTCGACCGTTTCGACGGGCTTGGCGTCGAGCATGGTCACCATCGTTACGTTGGCCACTTCTGGGTCGTCTCCGACATCGCCGGCCGCCTGCTGCGGATCGGCGCCGAGCAGCATTTCGCCTTGCTGGTCAGCACCTTCGATCCTTGGCCGGTCGTCCGGCAGCGTGAGAAAAGCCAGCGCCACGGCTACGTGGAATGCGCAAGAGCAGGCGATCGCCACCGTCCAGTTGCGGCGCCGCTGCTTCTGTCGTGCCTGCCGCATTGGCTCCACAGGCACCGTAGGCAGGTTGCCGTCGGCATCGACGATGTAACTGTCTTCCGGTCTGTCGCGCAGCGAAACACGCAGCGCCTCGCGCGGGATGGCGAAATCCGGATCGTCCGGCTCCGGCGGCAGGAAACCGGCTAGCGGCCACGCCACGGCGTTTCGTGCGAAGGCGGGTTCCAGTCCCAAAATTCAGACCCCGAAGGCGATGCCGGTCCTGGTCTGCGTCTTCAGCCCGCGCATGCAGGCATTCGGCTCGGCGCCGGCGCATTCCGTGGCGCTGTTGATCAACACGCGGCTGAGCTTGCCGCAATCGGTGCCGGCAAGGTCGAAACGCGTCACCTTGGTCTTGCCTGCCGGCAGCTCTTTGAAATCGAGCACGGTCAGCCGATCGACGACACCGACCTCGTTGAACAGCGCGACCTCGAATGCCGCCTTGGACAGATCGGCACCGAGATTGTTGGTGACCACGAAGGTCAGGCGGCAGCCCTTGTCGGATGGTTGCGCGCCGTTCAGTTCTAGGTTCAGCGCCGGCGCTGGCTGCTGTGTCCATGCCGGAGCCGCCGCAAGCGATATTGCCAGCACCGCGGCGAACAGACGAAGGGATGCCGTCATGCCTGTCATTGTCGTCAGCCTCCAAACCTCATGGTCGCCGCCAGCTTCAGGGTGACGCCGGGCTCGTAGACGACGCTCGTCGTCGATGCGTTCAGCGGGTTGGCGTATTTGACGTCGAACAGATTGTCGGCGCGAAAATCGACCTTGAAATTGTCGGTCGCCTGGTAGCTGGCGAAGGCATTGACCAGCGTATAGTCCTTGGCCACCGCGTTGCCCTGCGGCTTGCCGTTGTATTGCACCTCGCCGCCGATAGTCAGCCTGTCCTCGAGGAAGCGAAACCCGAGTTGCCCGGTGACCTGGGAGGAGGGGACCGTGACAAGGTCCGCCCGTTCGCCTTCATAGGAGATGGTGTGGCCGTCGGTGACCGACGCCGACAGCCCGGCAAAGCCCCAGGCGGCGTCATAGACGCCCTCCATCTCGAAGCCGTGGATCCTGGCCTTGGCGAAATTCTGGTACTGGAAGCAGATCGGGATGCCCGGACCGAATGGGCAGCCGCTGGTCGGGTCGAACGGCGACAACGTCACGCCGTCGATGTAGTCGTCGACGTTGTTGTTGAAATAGGCCGCCTTCAGCCGCAGCGCGTCATCAGCCTCGATGACGCCATTGGTGCTGTAATTGACGCCAAACTCCACCGTCTTGCCGATTTCAGGCTTCAAATTCGGATTGGGGAGAAACGGGAAGCTGACGCCTGACGGATGATTGCCGCTGATCAGCGTCTCCGACAGCGACGGAGAACGGTAGCCTTCCGCATAGGTGCCGTAGAATTGCAGCCCGGAAAGGCCGGCGGTTTCGAAGGGCGAAACGCCCACTGTGATGCGTGGCGACAGCCGGTTGCCAGAGGTTTCGCCGACATCGCTGTCGAGCTTGTAGCTGTCGTAACGCAACCCGGCGATGACCTCGAGCCAGTACCAGGTGAGCTTGTCCTGAACGTAAGCGCCGGAGACGTTTCTATCGCCCGAAGGCGTGTAGAAACTGTCGCCGCCCGCCGCGCCGCCTGTCTCGACATCGTCGCCGACCCAGTCGCCGCCATAGGTCAGCTCATGCGCGATTCCAACGGTCTCGAATCTCGACGTGTTCCAGATGTCGATGCCAGAGGTGCCGATGTCGAACATCGATTTCGAACCCGCCGGCAAAACCACGGGCAGACCGGTGACCGGATCAAACCGGTTTTGCGCGACAAGGGTCGTCAGATCGAGCTTGGTCTTGTTGTAAGAGGCGTTGATGTGGAGATCGAGCCAGCTCCTGTCTTCGTCGGTGATGTTGTAGCGGGCCGTGAAGGTATTCGCCTTCAGGTCGGCGTCGTTCACCGGCGCACTGCCGCTGGTTTCGGTCCATCCGTCGTTCGAGCCGATCCAACCCAGCTTCAGTTCGCTGTTGTCGCTGGGGCGGATGGTCGTCTTGAGCAGCCCGCTCAAGACGTCGAAGCCGGTGCCCGCTACAGTGTCGCCGCCGCCATGCTTGTAGTCGTCATAATCGCGGTAGACGATGTTGCCGAGCACGTCCCAATTCTCGTTGATCCGATAGGCACCGCTGGCGCTGGTGGTCCAGCCTTCGCCGTTGGTTTCGTAGCGCCCGGTCGCTGCTGCTGCCCAGGTCTCGTCGGACTTGAGGAAATCCTGCGCATCCTTGGTGTCGAAAAACACGACGCCGCCGATCGCCCCGGAGCCATAGGTGTTGGCGACCGGGCCGCGGATCACGTCGACGGATTTGATTAATTCGGGATCGATGTAGAAGGTCGATTGCGTGCCATGATCCGAGCGCTGGAAATTCTGACGGGCGCCGTCGACGATGACGGAGACGCGGCCGAAATCCTGCAGGCCACGGATGTTGATGCTGGAGCTGACACGCCTTGCGTCGGCCTGGACGGCGACACCCGGCACACCGAACAGCATTTCGTTGGGCGTCGTCGCCATGCGGCGCTCGAGCTGTTCCTCGTCGACATGGCTGGCTGAAGCAAGCGATTCGATCGCCGTCTCGCCGGTGCGGCTGAGGATCAGGATCTTGTCGAGCAGCGTGGTACCCGTCGGAGCCGGCTTTGCCTGTTCGGGCTGTTGTGACGGGTCAGTCCGTTGCTGCCCGGTTGCCGGTTGGGCGGCCTGCTGGGCGCCGGCCGGTGTGGCGAGCAGCGGGATCGCCGCCGCGCCGGCCAGCAACGCGGCCATTTTGCTTGCCATAGACCCCATTTTTCTTGCTGTCGACCAGTGTGCCAGGCCGCTGCCCGCCGGCCGTCCCCAATTCGCCAACCCCATGCTGCAACTCCAAGAATCCATGTTCGATGCTGGCTGGCTTGGGGCTCGCTGGCATTTTTCATCGCGTCCGGCGTCTTAAATGTTGACTCATTTACTCCGGTATTGCACTGCTAGATAACATGACCATTCGAGTCAAGAATTGAATCGGCATTTCACGCAGGCGCCGAGCCAGATGCCCGGCACAGAACAGGGAGCGAACCCATGAACACGCACAATCCCAGCGACTTTCGCTATCGCGTCCGCCGTTCCGACGAAAATTCCGTCCGTTTCGAACGGGTCCAATCGGCCGTGAGAACGCTGTCCAGCAACACGCTGTTCCAGGGTGAGCACGAGATCGGCATCGAGCATCACGGTGCGCTGTATCGGCTGAAGATCACCCGGCAGGGCAAGCTCATCCTCAACAAGTAGGTGGTAGAAATGGACCAGCGCGTAAAACCCGCCCCGCACGAGATCCGGCGGGCACGGGCAGACAATCCGAAAATGCGCGAGCGTGATCTCGCCGCCCGGCTGAGGATTTCGGAGGCCGAACTGGTCGCCGCGCATTGCGGCGACGGGGTCGTGCGCGTCGAGCCGCGTGTCAACGACCTCTTGACTGGCCTCGAAGCTGTCGGTGAGGTGATGGCGCTGACCCGCAACGAAAGCGCGGTGCACGAGAAGATTGGCGTCTACGACAAGGTCGTCACCGGCAATCACAATGCCATGGTGCTCGGCGAAAACATCGACCTGCGCATTTTCCCCAAAGTCTGGGCGCACGGCTTTGCCGTGGAAAAGCGCGATGGCGCCGACATCCGCCGCAGCCTGCAGTTCTTCGACACCGCAGGCGAGGCGGTACACAAGATGCATCTCAGGCCAGCCTCCAACCTCTACGCCTATCAGAAACTGGTGGCCGGGCTGGAATCGCCGAACCAGGAGCCGACGATGGCGATTTCAGCGGGCACGGCTGACGAGACCGAGACTGCGGACAATTCGGCGAGCGTCGACGATCTGCGCAACCGCTGGAGCCAGTTGACCGACGTGCACCAGTTCTTCGGCATGCTGAAGACACTGAAGATCAGCCGCCGACAGGCGGTGCGCATGGTCGGCCAGGACTACGCCTGGCTGGTCGAGAAGGATGCGGTGAACGCCATGTTCAACCACGCCGCTGCCGACGCCATTCCGATCATGTGCTTTGTCGGCAATCGCGGCTGCATCCAGATCCATTCCGGCCCCGTCGCCTCGATCAAGCCGATGGGACCATGGCTCAACGTGCTCGACGAGACCTTCCATCTGCACCTGCGGACCGACCACATCGATGAGGTCTGGGCAGTGCGCAAGCCGACCAAGGACGGCCATGTCACGTCGCTCGAAGTCTATGGCGCCGACGGCAAGATGATCATCCAGTTCTTCGGTAAGCGGCACGAAGGCGAAAGCGAGCGCGAAGACTGGCGCTTTCTGGCCGAAAACCTGCCGCGCATTCCAAGCCCGACCGCAGCCTGAGGACAACGACTATGGTGTCTTTGCTCAAACGGGCGCGTGTTTTCAGAATGGCGCTCGGGCCGGCGATCGCCCTTTTCCTGGCCTTTGCCGCATTGCTGCCGGCCCACGCCACTGAAGGCACGGAGGTCTTTGCGGACCCGTCAAAGATAGCCGCCATCGGCGGCTCGATCACGGAGATCGTCTTTGCGCTCGGCGAGCAGGATCGGCTGGTCGCCCGCGATTCGACCAGCCGCTATCCGCAAGCGGCGGCGGAACTGCCTGATGTCGGCTACATGCGCCAGCTGTCGCCGGAGGGTGTGCTGTCGGTCAATCCGTCGGGCATACTGGCGCTGCACGGCAGCGGACCGAAGGAAGCCGTCGACGTGCTGAAGAAAACGAGCATCCCGTTCATCGAGGTGCCCGAGCGCTACGACCACGAAGGCATTCTAGAAAAGATCCACATCGTCGGCAAGGCGCTCGGCACCGAGGCCAAGGCCGATGCGCTGGCGGCCCAGACAGACGCCAAGCTGAAGGCAGTTGAAAAGCAGACCGCCTCGATCAAGGAGCGCAGGCGCATCCTGTTCGTGCTGTCGATGCAGGGCGGCAAGTTGCTTGCCGCTGGCAGCGACACCGCCGCCGACGGCATCATCAAGCTTTCGGGCGGCATCAACGCCATCGACGGATTTGCCGGCTACAAGCAATTGTCGGACGAGGCAGTCATCACCGCCAGGCCCGACGTGATCCTGATGATGAACAACGCCGGGCCGGCCACCGCGGATGACGAATTGTTTTCGAACCCTGCCGTCGCTTCGACGCCGGCGGGTGCAGCCCGCACGCTGATCCGCATGGACGGCGGCTACCTGCTCGGCTTCGGTCCACGCACGGCCGACGCCATCCATGATCTCGCCGTCTCGCTCTATGGCAGCCAGGTCACGGATTGAGCGCGATGGCCGATCATTCGATCGCCGGTGCGGTGGCCATCATGGCGACGGCAGCCGAGGGTGACCGTTCGCGGCGCGCCCGCATCGTCATCGTGCTGCTCTGCGTCGGGCTGGCTATCGCCGTGCTGTTGTCGCTGACCTCCGGCGCGTCCGATGCCTCGGCCATCGGCGTCATGCACAACTGGCTGTTCGGCGCGTTGCCCGGCGACGCGGCGTTGAGCGCCCGCGACCGCCTGATCATCCATGACATCCGTCTGCCGCGCATGATTCTGGGCGTGCTGATCGGTGCATCGCTTGCCGTCTCCGGTGCCGTCATGCAGGGGTTGTTCCGCAATCCGCTGGCCGACCCCGGCCTGATCGGCGTTTCGGCTGGATCGAGCCTCGGTGCGGTCGCCGTCATCGTGCTTGGTTCGACCATGCTGGCGCCGCTGACTTCAGCGCTCGGCACGACGGCTTTGCCGCTGGCTGCGTTCTGCGGCGGGCTGGCGACGACATTGCTGCTCTATCGGGTCGCGACACGACAAGGCCGGACCTCGGTCGCCACCATGCTGCTCGCCGGCATCGCGCTGGCGGCGCTTGCCATGGCGCTGACCGGCATCCTGATTTTCATGGCCGACGACCGGCAATTGCGCGACCTGACCTTCTGGCAGCTCGGTTCGCTGGGCGGCGCAACCTGGCAGAAGATCGGCTCGGTCGGGCCGGTCATCGTGCTGGCGCTGGCGGCAATGCCGTTCCTGGCGCGCGGCCTCAACGCGCTGGCACTTGGCGAGGCCACCGCCGGCCATCTCGGCATCCCGGTGCAGCGCCTGAAATACACCGCCATCATCGGCGTCTCGGCAGCGGTCGGCGCCTCCGTCGCGGTCAGCGGCGGCATCGGCTTCGTCGGTATCGTCGTACCGCATTTGCTACGTTTGCTGATTGGCCCGGACAACCGCTATCTGCTGCCTGCATCGGCACTGCTTGGTGCGGCGCTGCTGCTTTTGGCCGACGCCGTCGCCCGCACCATCGTCGCCCCGGCCGAATTGCCGATCGGCATCGTCACCGCGGTCGCCGGCGCACCGTTCTTCCTGTGGATCCTGCTGCGTAAGCGCGGCGTCATCGACCTGTGAGAGACCGTTTGGAAACTCTACTCTGGCGGCCATTTGATGGCGTTTTCTGCGCTTCCGGTGCTCACGGACACAAATGTCCGCTCCGCTCCGGTTCTCGAAACCACCACCATATGACTCGCCAGAGCGAATTTCGAAACAGTCTCTAAGAGGTTTTTATGATCGAAGCGCGGGATGTCTCGGTGGCGATCGGCGGCAAGCGCATTGTCGCCCATATCGATTTCGCGGCTTGGCCCGGCGAGGTCGCGGCCATCGTCGGCCCCAACGGTTCGGGCAAGACGACCTTTCTCAGAGCACTGTCCGGCGATCTTGCTTATTCGGGAGAGGTCACCGTCAACGGCCGCAATCTATCCGCGATGAAGCCGGTCGAGGCGGCGACGGTGCGCGCGGTGCTGCCACAGGCGACGACGCTGTCCTTCCCGTTCACCGTGCGTGAGATCGTCAGGCTAGGCCTGGTCGGCGGGCGCTCCGGCGCGTTGCCCGGCGAGGACCAGCGCCTGCCCGAACGGGCGCTGGCTCGCGTCGACCTCGACGGTTTTGCCGGCCGCTTCTACCAGGAGCTGTCCGGCGGCGAGCAGCAGCGCGTGCAGCTTGCCCGCGTTCTGTGCCAGGTATGGGCGCCGGTGCTCGACGGCAAGCCGCGCTATTTGTTCCTCGACGAGCCGGTGTCCAGCCTCGACATCAAACACCAGCTGATCATCATGCAAATCGCGCGTGATTTCGCCAGGCGCGGCGGCGGCGTGGTCGCCATCCTGCACGACCTCAATTTGACGGCGATGTATGCCGACCGGATCTTCGTCATGCATCGCGGCAGGCTCGCCGCTACAGGTTCGCCGCAACAGGTGCTCAGCGACGAACTGATCGAAAAGGTCTTCGATTGCCGGCTGAAGGTCGGCGTGTTGCCGGCGGCAAACATGCCGTTCGTACTGCCGCAATCGGCGGCTTAGGCAATCAGAGAACTCAAGCGGCCGGCGCGCTTTGCACCAGCATGTCGATGCCGAGCAGGTGCCGCACATTCGGGCGCGCCGCCACCAGATCGGCGATCGTGTAGCGCGACAGTACCGCGAAGAAGGCGTTGAGCGCTTCGCGCAATGCCGAATTCAAGGCGCAGCTGTCGACCAGCGGGCATTCGGCGGCATCGTTCTCGAAGCACTCGGCCATGGCAAAGCTTTCCTCAGTCACCCGCACGACATCGAACAGGCTGATTGATTCGGCCGCACGGCCGAGCCTGACGCCGCCATTCCTGCCGCGCACCGTTTCGATCAGCCCGTGCTCGACCAGCGGCTGCAGGATCTTGAACAGGAAAAGTTCCGATACCGAATAGGCGGCGGCGATCTCGGGGATGCGGCTCAACCGTTCGGTGTTGGCGGCGCAATACATCAGAATGCGCATGGCGTAGTTTGTCTGACGGGTAAGCCGCATCGTGTCCTCACATAGCAGTGGTTGGCGTCAATATGGCCTATAGTTTGGAACAATTCCAGACTGGCGCTGCATAATAGATGAATTTCGGCCTCAAGTTTGCGTGCACGATTGCGCGCGCTGAAACCAGCGGCGCGCTTTCCGGGGCAGGCGGCACTAGATAAGTTCGCATACACGATCAGGAGCGGCCCATCATGTCTCGACCAGCCCCGGCATTTGCATCTGTCGCGTCCGCCCGGTTCGATGCCGATGCCAAGCTTTCGGCGCTCAGGCGCACCAAGTTCGTTGCCGCCGCAGCACTTGCGTTTTGCGTGCTGGTCTTTGCGGTGGCGAAATCGCTCGAGAGCCGGCATGCGTGGCTGGGCTTCGTCGCCGCTTTCGCCGAGGCGGCGACGATCGGCGGGCTGGCCGACTGGTATGCGGTGGTGGCGCTGTTTCGGCGGCCGCTTGGCCTGCCAATCCCGCATACGGCCATCATCCCGGAAAACCAGAACCGCATCGCCGACAATCTCGGCCGCTTCATCGAGGTCAATTTCCTGGCGCCGGAACCGGTGCGCGAAAAGCTCGCCGAGGTGGACTTTTCGGCGCTGGTCGCGGACTGGCTGGCCGACCCGAACCGCGCCGCCGATTTGTCGCGTTTCGTTGGCCGGCTGGTGCCGCAGACGCTGGCAGCGGTCGAGCAATCCGGGCTGCGCGGATTCGTCACCAGCCGCATGCTGGAGCAGATCGAGAAGGTACCGCTGGCGCCGCTTGCCGCCGAGCTGCTGTCGGCGCTGACCGACGATCGCCGCCACCAGAAATTATTCGACGAGTTCACCAAGGTGGTCGGCCGCTTCCTGAGCGACGAGCAGGCGCTGGCGACGATGCGCGAGAAGATCCGCGAGGAACTGCCGTCGCTGTTCAACCTGTTTCGCGCCGACGCCTATCTGTTGAAGAAGATCGTTGCGTCGGCCGGCTCGCTGCTCGATGAGGTGCGGGCCGATCCGCACCACCCGATGCGAGCCGAATTCGACCTTTTCGTCGAAACCTTCGTCGAGCGGTTGAGGACATCCAAACAATATGCCAGGCGCGCCGAAAAGCTGAAGCGCGATTTCCTTGCCCGGCCAGAGCTCAGCGCGTTGGCCGGCGATATGTGGGACAGCCTGCGGCTGTTCATCGAACAGGACGCCAAGGCGCCGAATTCGATGATCCGCGACCATCTCGCCACCATGTTCGTCGAGGTCGGCCGCCATCTTGCCGACGACGCGCAGATCAGGGCCGACATGAACCAGGGCTTCATCGTGGCGCTGGCCTCCTTCGTCGAAAGCCAGAAAAGCGGCGTGTCGAAGTTCATCGCCGACCAGGTCAAGCGCTGGGACCTCGCGCAACTGACAAGGCTTATAGAAATGAACATCGGCAAGGACCTGCAATATATCCGCTTCAACGGCATGATCATCGGTGGCCTTGCCGGGCTCGTGCTCTACATCGCCGAGCGGCTGTTTCTCGTCGGCTGACTCGTCCGAATGGACCGCTGAGCTTCGCTGCACTATCTTCGGTGCAGTGACGGCGTTCACGGCAACAGCGGGAGAGAACCAGCATGGCAAAACGACCGGAGCCTGAGTCCTTCATCGACATGTTCGGCAAGTTCGGCCGCGACCTGAAGCTGCCGAATGTCGATGTCGAGGCGATCCTCGCTCACAACCGCAAAAACTTGGAAGCGCTGGAGAAGTCGGCCCGGGCGAGTGCCGCCGGAGCGTCGGCGCTGTTGTCCAGGCAACGCGAGATGCTGCAGGACACGCTGCGCGAAATCACCGACATGGCACAAAACTACAGGGCGCCCGGCAATCCCCAGGAAATGATGCAGAAGCAGGCGGCGTTCGCCAGGAAATCCTTCGAGACCGCGCTGAAGAATGCCGGCGAGATGGCCGAACTGGCGAGGGCGTCCGGCACCGAATCGATCGAAATCCTGCGCAGCCGCATCAAGGAGGCGATGGAGGAGATCCGCGCCGGCCACCACAAGGGGTAAGCTGTTCCCCGGCAGCACGCTTGCCGGCAGCGAAGACCGGCGGTTCGCGGCCGAAGATTATGGGCTGGAATCGCACTGGCGAATTGACAGGGGCGGCCGGTCGTGGTCCGGAACAGGCAAGCGATCGGGAAAGCAGGAATGACGCAGATACGGCCGAGGACGCCGCCGACCTTCGAGCAACTCAGGGCGATGGCCGGGCAGGAGTTGGGCGTTTCGGACTGGACGTTGGTCGATCAGCACCGCATCGACCAGTTTGCCGAATGCACTGGCGATCATCAATGGATCCATGTCGATCCCGAACGGGCGAAGCGGCAAAGCCCGTTCCGCACCACGATCGCGCATGGCTATCTGACCCTGTCGATCATCGGCGCGCTGGCGCTCGAGATGGGGATCGTGCCCGAAAACACGCAGGCCGCGTTCAACTACGGTTTCGACAAAGTGCGTTTCGTGGCACCGGTCAGGGTCGGCTCGCGAATCAGGCTGCGCACCACGCTGTTGTCGATGGAAGACAAAGGTCCGGGGCAGTATTTGATGAAGGCCGCCAATACAGTCGAGATCGAAGGCGAGCAAAAGCCGGCGCTGACCGCCGAGACGCTCGTCATGCTTTATGCACGCCGCAAGCGGGCAGGGGCCTGAGGGCACAGCCTCAGGCCAGCAGGCTTCCGGCAGCGCAATCAACGCGACATCGCCTCTTCAAGCGCCATGAAAATCCGGTCGTCTCCCGATTGGGCGACGTTGAAGCGCATGTAACGGCTGGCCGAACGGGACAGGCTGAACGGATTGCCGGGCGCAAGCACGACGTTGGCCGACAAAGCGTGACGGGCGACGTCCGCGGCATCTATTCCCTCCGGCAGCCTGCACCATAAAAACATGCCGGCCGGCCGATCTATCCACGGCACAATGCCGATTGCTCTGAGCCGGGTGCCGGTTTCTTCCATGGCGCGCGAGAGCCGCGCGCGCAGCAGATCGACGTGCTTGCGATAGAGGCCGTCCTTCAGCAACGTCAGCACCAGTTCGGATGCAAGTCGCCCGCTGCCAAAGGATGTGGCAATCTTGAGATCGGTCAAACCTTCCATCCAGTCGCGAGGAGCGGCGATGAAGCCGCAGCGCACCGATGCCGACAGCGTCTTGGAAAAGCTTCCGATATGGATGACCCGGCTGAGGCCGTCGAAGGCCGCCAGCCTGGGCGCGGGCGAGTGTTCGAAATCGGCGAAGATATCGTCCTCGATGATCGTCAGCCCCGACTGATCGGCGAGCTTCAGCACCCGATGGGCAACGACCGGGGACAATATCGCACCGGTCGGATTATGGAGCGCCGAATTGGTGATGTAGAGGCGCGGCCGGTGCTCGTTCAGCGCCTGCGCGAACAGTTCGGTGTCCGGCCCCGAGCGCGTGTAGGGGACGCTGATCACCTTGGCCCGATGGGCGCGCAACAGGGCATGGAAGTTGAAATAGCAGGGATCGTCGACCAACACCGTGTCACCCGGTTCGAGCAGGAACCGGCACAGCAGGTCGATCGCCTGAGTGCCCGATGCCGTCAGCATGATCTGTTCCGGGGACGCTTCGATGCCGTGCTCGGCCATGCGCCGCGCCAGCAGATGTCGCAACGCCGGCAACCCGAGCGGCGTGCCGTAATCGGTCAGCGCTGCGTCGTCGGCGCGGGCCATCGTCCGCAGCGCGCGACGCAATCCGGTCTCGGGCATCCATGACGCCGGCAACCAGCCGCAACCCGGTTTCAGGACGCCGTCGCCGGCTTCCAGCGATTGGCGCGAGACCCAGAGCGGGTCGACAGCACGGTCAAGCCTGGGGCCGATCTCGGCCAGCGACAGCGGAGCCAGCGGTCCGGCGGCATAGAAGCCCGAGCCTGGCCGCGAGCGGATCATGCCTTCCGCCGCAAGACGTTCATAGGCTTCGACCACGGTGGATTTGGAAACCTGCATGGCCTTGGCGAAAGCCCGGATCGAAGGCAGCCGCATTCCCGGTGTCAGGCTGCGCGAGGCGATCCTGTGCCTGATCGTCGCCATGACGCTTTCGACAAGCGTTCGGTTGCCTTCATCTGTTGTCGTCTGCTCGTCCATCCGTACTGCTCGCCCCACCATGACAGTTTTGTCAAACTGTACCCGATTGTCTCTGGTGGAGCCATACGCTCGGCCCGATAGAGGGCGAAATCAGCGGGGCATCTATGGACAAGGCGGCGAGTAGCTGGGCGGCGAGCAGTTGGGCGGCGAGTGGCTGGGCGGCAAGTGGCTGGGTCAACGGGTTCATCGGCGTGCTGATCTTCAGCGGTTCGCTCCCGGCGACGCGCGTGGCGGTGATGGATTTCGATCCGGTGTTCGTAACGGTCGCCCGTGCGGCTTCGGCGGGCATCCTCGGCCTGGCGCTGCTGCTTCTCTTTCGCCAGAAGCGCCCGGAGCGGCGAGATCTGTTCCCGCTGGCGATCGTGGCGCTTGGCGTCGTGGTCGGCTTTCCCCTGCTGACGGCGCTGGCGCTCAAGCACATCACGTCGGCTCACTCGATCATTTTCGTCGGCCTGTTGCCGTTGGCGACCGCGATCTTCGGCGTGGTTCGAGGCGGCGATCGCCCGAAGCCGGCGTTCTGGCTGTTCTCGTGCCTCGGCAGCGCCCTTGTCGCCGGTTTCGCAGTCACCCAAGGTCTGTCGGTCTCGCCGCTCGGCGACATCTTGATGCTGGCCGCCATCATCGTGTGTGGATTGGGCTATGCCGAAGGAGCGGCGCTGTCGCGCAAACTCGGCGGTTGGCAGGTGATTTCGTGGGCACTGGTGCTGTCGCTGCCCTTCATGCTGGCGCTGACGTTCATCACTATGCCGCCGTCGCTCGAAAGTGCCGGCAGGGGCGCATGGATAGGCTTGGCCTATGTTTCGCTGTTCAGCATGCTGATCGGTTTCGTGTTCTGGTATCGCGGCCTGGCGCAAGGCGGCATCGCCGCGGTCGGGCAGTTGCAGCTGCTGCAGCCCTTCTTCGGCCTTGGGCTGGCGGCAGCGCTGCTGCATGAGCAGGTCAGTCCCGCCATGATCGCCGTCACCGCCGCCGTCGTACTTTGCGTCGTCGGTGCCAAGAGATATGCAAAATAGGTGCGCCAGCACACTCTTGACTCGATACAATCGCGTCCAATTGATACCAAGAGCTGCCGACCTGGCGGAACGGCGTCTCGAGGTGCCGAGTCGGCCAGAGTGGCACAAGGCGCGAGGTGGCCTCATGTCGGCGTGGAGGAAAAAGGGACGATTTTGGTGCCTGGGGTCCAGAAGATAGTCTTGTCCTCCGGCGGCGAGGTGGCCGTCCGGACGGCTGGTGACGCTTCCAAGCCCGCGCTCGTGCTGCTGCACGGCTTTCCTAGCTCTTCGCGGACGTTTCGCGACGTGATCGCGCCGCTCTCCGGCAGCGCCTATGTCGTGGCGCCTGACCTGCCGGGCTTCGGCGCGTCCGATCTGCCGCCCGAGCCATCGTTCGACATGCTGGCCGGCGCGATTGACGAGCTGCTCTCGCGTCTCAACGTTGGCCGCAGGTTTCTTTATCTTCATGATTTCGGAACCCCGGTAGCGCTTCATCTCGCCATGCGCGCGCCGGAACTCGTCGAAGGCCTCGTTATCCAGAATGCCAATGCCCACCGCTCCGGTTTTGGTCCGCAATGGGCAGACACATTGGACTTCTGGGCTGCGCCGAATGCGGCGAATGAGCAGGCCGCCACCGCCCATCTGACCCTCGAGGGAACCCGCGACCAGTATGTCGCCGGCCTGCCCGGCGAGATCGCGGCGCAGATCGATCCAGGTGGTTGGATTGAAGACTGGCGGGTCATGTGCCTGCCGGGACGACTTGATCTGCAGAAGGCGCTCATTGCCGACTACGGCCGGTATGTCGACCGGTTCGGGGAAGTGGCTGATTATCTGGCGAAGCATCAGCCCCGAGCGATGCTTCTTTGGGGTCGCCACGATGCCTTCTTCGACATTGCAGAGGTTCAATCCTGGCTTGTGGATCTTCCCCGGATGGAGGCTCACGTCTTCGACGCAGGCCATTTCCTCCTGGAGACGCATGCGCTCAAAGCTGCTGAACTGATGCTGGAGTTCGTCGCTGGCGGCTCAGCTAAGCGCGCTAGCCGCGGCGACCCGAAATAATCGCAAGGATCAGCGCCGCCATTACCAGGGCCGTCGCGACCTGGAAAGTGACCTGCATGCCGCGTGCGGCTGTCGCAGATGCCAATATCTGCTGACCGGTACCTTCGCTTCCGCCAGCCGATGCGAAGGCAAACACCGCGCCCATTACCGACGCACCGGTGATCAGGCCGAGATTGCGCGAGAGATTGAGAAGGCCGGAGACGACGCCGCGCTGGTCGGGTGCCACGCCGGTCATCACGGCTGAATTGTTGGAGGTCTGAAACAGGCTGTAGCCGGTGCAGACGATGATGATCGGCACGATATAGCCGGCAACACCGAATTCCGCCCGCGACAGAGCAAAAGTACCAATAGCGAGATCGAACAGGCCGACGATCGTCATCCGGTGCGCCCCGAAACGATCGACCAGGCGTCCGGCCGGCAGCGCCGCCAGTGCGGTAACCAGAGGGCCGGTCGACAGAACCAGCCCGACCATGGCTGCGTCCAGTCCGAGCGCACGCGACAGATAGAACGGCGCGACCACCAGCGTCGCCATCATCACGGTGGCGACGATCAGGCTCATGGCGAGGCTTGCGTTCAACGCCTGATCGCGGAACCTCCCAGGCTGAATCAAAGGGTTCTCGGCCCTTGTCTGCGCAATCACGAACAGCAGGCCACCCACGGCGGCGGCAATCAGCAAGCCGATATTGAGAGAACCAAAACTGCCGCGCCCAAGAGTCATGGCGAGCGCATAGGCGGCCAGCGTCAGCGCGAGCAAAGCCGTGCCTATGCCGTCGAAACCGCGCCGATCTGGCGTCTTTTTTCCGGCCGGCAGGACGCGCCAGGCAAGCGCGAAAGCCAGCGCCCCCAACGGCAGATTGATGAGGAAGATCGCGCGCCAGCCGAGGCCGGCGATCAGCAATCCGCCAAGCGACGGGCCAAGCGTGGTGCCGATCGCCGACATGGCGCCGAGCAGGCCCATGGCGCTGCCCGTTTTTCCCCGGGGAACCGTGTCCGCGACAAAGGCCAGCGTAAGAGCCATCATGACAGCCGCGCCGAGCCCCTGTGCCGCCCGTGCGGCGATCAGCAGCCAGAGCGTCGGGGCAAGCCCGCAAAGCACGGATGCGAAGGTGAACAGGGCAATGCCGCCGAGCAATAGCGGGCGGCGGCCGAATATGTCGGCGAGCCGCCCGGCGCTGACGACCAAGGTGGTGATGGCGAGCAGATAGGCAAGAACGACCCATTGGACGAGCTGGAACGATGCGCCGAACGCCTGCATCAGCGATGGCAGCCCGACGCTGGCGATGCTGGTGGCGAGCGACGACAGCAGCGTTGAAAGCGACAGGCTTGCCAATGCCCATCGGGTCGAGCGGGCGCTCACCGGGGCAACTTCGCCCCAGGTCTTTTCAGCGGTCGATGCCAAGGTGAACTCCTTTGCCGTCAGCCCCAAATCGGAGCTGTCGGAGGCTATTCCCTCGCATGATGTGGCGGAAGGCGCAGTATTTGCATCTTATTCGTGCATGAAACGCCACATTACGGCTGAGCTGTGCTACGGTCCTTCCATGTCATCGCCCGATCTCAATCTGCTTGTCGCCCTTGATGTGCTGCTGAGCGAAGGCAGCGTCGCGCGCGCCGCCGGGCGGCTGCGCCTCAGTCCCTCGGCGATGAGCCGGACGTTGGCGCGGTTGCGCCAGGCGACAGGCGACCCATTGCTGGTTCGGGCTGGCCGTGGCCTGGTTGCGACACCGCGCGCGCTCGAATTGCAGCAGCAAGTGGGCCGCGTCGTGCAGGATGCGGAAGCGCTGCTCCGCCCGGCCAGGCCCCTCGACCTCTCCGCTCTCGACAAGGTCTTCACGCTGCGCGCCAACGAAAGTTTTGTCGAGGAGTTCGCACCGCGTCTTGTGACCCGTGTCGAAGCGGATGCGCCCGGCGTGCGGCTGCGTTTTGCGCCGAAATCCGACAAGAGCGACACGTCGTTGCGCGACGCGGCGATTGATCTCGAAATCGGGGTTGCCAGTGAAACGAGCCCTGAAATGCGCATTCAGGCGCTGTTTCGCGACCGCTTCATCGGTGTGGTGCGAACGGGACATAAACTGAGCGAGGGCCCGGTGAGCCCGGAACGTTATGCGGCCGGTCGCCACATCAGCGTGTCGCGGCGTGGCCGCGAAAAGGGCCCGATCGACGAGGCCTTGAAACTGCTGGGTCTCCAGCGGACGGTTGCGTGCATGGTTTCCAGCTTCTCGGCCACGCTCGCCATGGCGCGCGCCTCCGATCTGATCGCCAGCGTCCCCGAACGGCACACGCTGGGCGCGCGCGCAGGCATGTACAGCTTCCCGTTGCCAGTCGATATCGAGGAGGTCACCATTTCGATGCTCTGGCATCCGCGGCTCGATGTCGATCCGGCGCAGCGCTGGCTGCGAGCCTGCGTGCGGGAGGTCTGCGCGTCGTTTCGTTGATCCAGAGTCGGGGCGTGATCTAGAATCTGGTAACCACGCCGATGCCGATGCCTTCGAAGCCGCCCATCGCCATCAAAGCGGCCGGCGCTTCCTCGAGGCTGATCTTGTTGCCGACCAGGAGTTCGGGTTTGAGCTTGCCGGTGCGGATCATCTCCATCATCGCCTCGTAGCGAAACGCCTGCATGCCGTGGCTGCCGCGAATTTCGAGCTCGAATGCGATCACCTTGTCCATCGGAATCTGCGGCCTGGCATGGTCGCCGAGCATCAGGCCGACCTGCACGTGGCGCCCGCGGCGGCGCAGGTTCGCGATCGAGTTGAACGAGGTTGTCGGGTGGCCGAGCGCGTCCATCGACATATGCGCGCCGCCATTAGTGATCTGCTTGACCGCCTTGACCACGTTCGGCGTGTTCGCCGCGTTGATCGTCGCCACCGCGCCGATCTTTTTGGCAAAGTCCAGCTTCTCGTCGGTGAGGTCGATGGCGACGACATTGGCGCCCATGGCGCTGGCGATCATGATCGCCGACAGGCCGACGCCGCCGCAGCCATGTACGGCCACCCATTCGCCGGGCGTCACGCGGCCCTGATCGACGATGGCGCGGAACGAAGTGACGAAGCGGCAGCCGAGGCTGGCGGCGGTGGCGAATTCCATCTCGTCGGGCAAGCGTACGAGATTGGTATCGGCATGGTCGATGGCGACATATTCGGCGAACGACCCCCAGGCGGTGAAGCCGGGCTGGAACTGGTGCTCGCAGACCTGGTGGTTGCCCGACGTGCATTCGAAGCAGCGGCCGCAGCCGACGGCAAACGGCACGGTGACGCGCTCGCCGCCCTTCCAGCGGGTCACCCGGTTGCCTGCGGAGACCACGACGCCGGCCAGTTCGTGGCCCGGCACATGCGGCAGCCGGATGCCGTCGTCGTGGCCCATCCAGCCATGCCAGTCGCTGCGGCAGAGGCCAGTCGCCTCCACCTTGATGACGACGCCTTCCGGCGAAGGCGTCGGATCCGGCACCGTCTGAATCGTTGGCGTTTCGCCGAACTTTTCGAAAACGACGGCTTTCATCGGCAGTTCCTCATCACTTCATGCAATTGCGGTCTATTCGGCATCGATCTGGTTCTCCGGCGCGGCCTTCCGGAATGCCGGCAGCGCCATGCAGGCGGCGTGGATGCGTGCGATCGTCGGGTAGGGCGTCATGTCGACGCCGAAGCGGGCATTGCTGGTGACCTGTGCGACCAGGCAGATGTCGGCCAGCCCCGGCGTGTCGCCATGGCAGAATGTCTTGGTCTCGGGGGAGGAAGCCAGAATCTTTTCAAGCGGCTGGAAGCCTTCGTTGACCCAGTGCCGGAACCAGTTGACGACATCCTGGTCGCCGGCGCCGAACAGCGTGCGCAACGAGGTCAGCACGCGCAGATTGTTCACCGGATGGATGTCGCAGGCGATCATCTGCCCCAGCATTCTGACGCGGGCGCGGCCAGGCGCATCCTTGGGCAGCAGCGGCGGCTCGGGCGTGGTCTCGTCGAGATATTCGATTATCGCCAGCGATTGCGTCAGCAGCGTGCCATCGCCTAGGACCAGCGCCGGCACCAGCCCTTGCGGATTGACCGCGAGGTAGGCGGGATCCAGATGTTCGCCGTGGCGCAAATGATGCGGCACGTACTCGTAGGCCAAGCCCTTCATCTCCAGCGCGATCCGCACCCGGTAAGAGGTCGAGGAACGGTAGTAGTTGTGAAGGACGATATCGCTCATTGTGTCACGGGCTCGGTTGGCCGATGGTCAGTTCGATTTCGCCGATGCCGTCGACGCCGCCGGTGATCTTTTCGCCCGGCCCAACGGCGCCGACGCCGGCCGGCGTGCCGGTGAAGATCAGGTCGCCGGGCCTAAGTTCTACCGCCTCGCTGCAAATCGAGACGATGTCGGGAACGGGCCAGATCAGTTCGGCAAGGTCGCCGTCCTGCCTGATCTCGCCGTCGACCGCGAGCCAGATGCGGCCGTTTTCGGGATGACCGGATTGTTGCGCCGGGACCAGCGGGCCGCAGGGTGCTGAACGGTCGAAGGCTTTCGACCAGTCCCACGGTCGTGCCGCCTTTTTCGCCTCGTCCTGAAGGTCGCGGCGGGTCAGGTCGACGCCGACGCCGTAGCCCCAGACATGCTCCAGCGCCCGCTCGCGCGGGATGCGGAAGCCGGCCTTGCCGATGGCGACGACCAGCTCGATTTCGTGATGCAGGTTTTGGGTCAGCGGCGGGTAGGGGACCGTGGTGCCCGAACCGACTACCGCGTCGACCACTGCGTCGCCCGGTTTGGTGAAGAAGAAGGGCGGATCGCGCTCGTCATTGCCGAGCTCGCGGGCATGGGCGGCGTAGTTGCGGCCGACGCAGAAAATGCGGCGCACGGCAAAACGCTCCGGCGAGCCGGCCACGGCCACCGACGGGGTTGCGGGCAGGGGAAGGACGAAGCCGGTCATGCACTGTCTCTGTTCAGTGGATCTGTCGCCGGCACATTCGGCCGATTTGGGCAAACGGGCAAGGCATTGGATGGCGGAAGAGCAGGCCTGCCGCACGGTGCCGCGGAAATCGTCGGTCCATCCTGCTTTAGCCAGCCAAGATGGCAATGTACTATTTGGCAATAAGCTGGCCATGGTTGCCGGACTATTCTAGACCAGACCAGACCGAACCGAAGTGAAGCTAATGACCGCAGTCAACGATCGCGCCCGGTTCCTCATCATCGACGACCATCCGCTGTTTCGCGAGGCCCTGCACAGCGCAGTGCAGATGGCCTATCCGGAGGTCGACACGGTGGAAGCGCGCTCGATTGCCGAGGCGCTCGAGCTTCTGACGGATGCCAAGCCGTTCGACCTCGCATTGCTCGATCTCAGTATGCCCGACGTGCATGGCTTTGACGGGCTGCTGCAGCTCAGGACGCGTTATCCGCGCCTGCCGGTCGTCATCGTGTCCGGCTATGAGGAGCCGAAGATCATTTCCGAGGCGCTGTCCTACGGCGCGGCCGGCTTCATCCCGAAATCGGCACGCAAGAGCGATCTTGCCGCGGCCATCCGCTCGGTGATGGAAGGTGCGATCTATGTTCCCCAGACCTATGAGGGCCGGCCGCCCGACGCCGACAGCACCGACCGCGCCGAGATGGTACAGCGCCTGGCCACGCTGACGCCGCAGCAGCTCAAGGTGCTGCAGATGCTGCGCCAGGGCCTGCTCAACAAACAGATCGCCTACGAGCTGCAGGTCGGCGAGACCACCGTCAAGGCGCATGTCTCGGAAATCCTGCGCAAGCTCAACGTCTACAGCCGCACCCAGGCGGTGATCGAGGTCTCGAAGCTGGACAATGCCGAGCTGTTTCGCGATCCGGCGGGGTTTTGATCGCACGGTCGTCTGCGAATAAAGACGGACTCTTCACGCCTTCTGTTGTTCTAAATTTTCATCAAAAAAACTGAACCAAGATAGAATATTCCATCTTTGTTATAGAAATGAATACTTCCTCCATCGTGCAGGCGAAGACCGCGGTCTGAATCGCTGTCAAACGTTTTATCGTAGTTGAATCCGACAGAGTTAATCATCAGATATTCTGCAACGTCGTTCTTGGTCTTGCCCGCGACGGCTTCAATGTCTGCAATCCAAATCCGGTGACAGCGCACCATGTTTCTTGCGTCGCCTGCCTTATTTTTCGTGGGTTCACGGCTTTGTCGATTTGCAGCGCAACCCGGTCAGCTGCGTTACTTAGTGCGGCAGACCGGGAACGATAGGGCGGGCGAGGCGAGCCATGCAGTCGATCTACGGACAACTACGGCCAGGCGAACAGTAGAAAAGTGCACTGTTGCTGTAATTGCATCTATTAGATCCGAACTTTCATTCCTGGCGTCATTGCTTGTTCCAAATTCTGCAGCTTGTCGCTTCAAGGAACACGATTGACGTATTTCCTTACGAGGTGGCGCGTCTTCTGGTTGGCCGATCGGGACGATGACATTGATGACAAATACGGCTGTAATTATTATCGATCCTCGCTCGAGAGTGACGGCAGCCAACCAGAGCCGTCTGAGCATTGATTTCGGACGTCGACAAAAACGCCGCCGCCACAATTTTCCAAAGAGGAAACTGCTGGCCGCTGCCTCCAATTAGCGATCGAGCGATGATATTGGACGCTCGCTCAAACGGTTCGTCTAAGAGGATGAAAAAGCGGAAAAAATCTCTCACCTCGCTGAGAGGGTAGGAGCCCTTGCTCGTCTCCAAGAGCCACAGACCATGATCGTATCGCAACTGGAATTCTTGCACTGCCTACAAACCCTCAAAGTGAACAAGGACCAATATGCGAAAATCCAATAACGAGCGTTCGTCGTGTCCATTGTATACATGGAACACCTGATCCCTTGCGCAAAGCTAACGCCTCTGAGACGTCAAGCCAGCACATGCGCCAGCACGCCGCGCAGTCGCGCCGGCTTCAGCGGCTCATGTCGCAGAAAACCGCAGCCCCGTCATTCCATGCGACTCATACATGTACTTGAATTTATCAGAAACAATTATATGGAATCTCGTCCCGAAGTTGTCATTCAGGCGAAAAATATCAAACTCGGTCGAGAAACCATCAACAAGCCTTAGCTGATCAATGCGGTATATGTCTCCGTCTTCAAATGTTTCGAAAGTAGACTCGGAAAAGTCGAACCCTTTTATCTCCTCCATGGGTACATATATTTTCAAGTCGCCCCTATCCGTCTTGGCCGTATAAAAGAGGTGCTTGCTTCTCGAAACAATCGGACCAAACGCCTCGAATATCTCGCGCTTTGCAAACAAGACGCCTGGATGAGAGCTTGGTACGAAATCCGAGATATGCAGCGGCCGCTCGTCATCAAAGCGAAAAAGCAACTTACTTTTGTCGACAGGCCCAGCCTCCTCCATCTCGAGGAAAGCCTGGGATCCATTTGTATTTCCGTCGTCGACGAGAATACAGTAGTCTCGGGCGTTTTCTTCTATTCTCCAATACATCCTTGGCCTTTTCAAAATTTGGTTCTGCCTGATGCAGTTCGCCCATGCCCTCAGATGGGATCAAGCCAGCAAATGCGCCAGCAGCGCCCTTAGCTGCGCGGGCTTCAGCGGCTTGCGCATCAGCTCGATGCCAGCGGCGCGGGCGGCGTTGGCGACGGTCTCCGAACCGTCGGCGGTGACGATCAGCGCCGGCACGGCGCGGCCGAGATAATCACGGACCTCGGCGATGGTGGTGGTGCCGAGGTCGCCGCCGTCGAGATGCTGGTCGGCTATGACAATGTCTGGCAACCAGTCGGTATCGCCAAGCATGTCGAGCGCGTCACCGGTCGAGGTGGCGGGGCGCACCAGGCATTGCCAGCGCTCGAGCAGGGAGGTCATCGCCTGCAGCACCTCGATGTCGTTCTCGACCAGCAGCACCCTTGTGCCGAACAGACCGTACCCGCGCGGCCGCTCCATGTCGACGGTGCCGGCGATTGGATCGGCCGTGTCGCCGATCCCGACCGGAACGTCGATATGGAAAATCGTGCCATGTCCGACCTTCGACGAAAACGTGACGGGATGGCCGAGTGCCGCGGCGATGCGGCGCACGATGGCCAGCCCCAACCCCAGCCCGCCGGCGGCAAGCCCGGCATCCGTCGGGATCACGCCCCGATGGAATTCCTCGAACACCGCCTCGCGCTGGTCGTCGGGGATGCCGCAACCGGTATCGGCGACGTCGATGCGGATCGTGTCGCCGCGATGCCTGGTGCCGACCAACACGCCGCCCGAGCGGGTATAGCGCAGTGCATTGGACAGGATGTTCTGCAGGATGCGGCGCAGCAAGGTTCGGTCCGAACGAACGAGCGCATCGACCGGCCGGAACTTCAGCGTCAGCCCCTTCATCTCCGCGACCGGCTGAAAATCCGAGCGCAGAGACGAAAACAGCGTCTCCAGGCTGACATCGGTGATGTCGGGCTGCACGACGCCGGCATCGAGCTTGGAAATGTCGAGCAAGGTGCGGAGCAGGTCCTCCATCGTCTCCAGCGATCGCTCGACCTGGCGGACCAGGTTTCTGCCTTCCTCGCTGGTCTGTACTTCGGCAAGCGCCGAGACCGACAGATGCGCGGCGTTCAGCGGCTGCAGCACGTCATGGCTGGCGGCCGCCAGGAACCTGGTCTTGGACAGGTTCGCCAGCTCGGCGTTTTCCTTGGCTGCGTTCAAGTCGATGTTCGACTGCTCCAGCCGGCGCAAGGTCGAATGCAGCTCTTCGGTGCGGCTGCGCACTCGGCTCTCAAGCGAAATGGCAGTCTGGAACAGCGAAAAAGCATTGCCTTGCTGGTCCATGGAGCGCTCGACGCGGCTGATCAGCGCGGCGTTGATCTTCTTCAGCCTTTCCAGGTCGTCGATGTTCCTGAGCGGCATGCCGGATTTCCTACTCCGCCGCTTCGGCCGCATTGCGTTCACCGAAGGCGATGCCGGTGAAGGTCTGGTTCAGATGCATCGAACGGTACTGTTCGCCATAGGTGCCAAAGCCGAGGACGTTGTTGACCTTGTAGAGTTCCGAAATCTCGCGATAGACCTGCCGATTGCGCGCGTCGAGCCGGCGCAGCACGCAGTCGAAACCGAGGATCAGGTCGATGCCGCCAAGCCTTTCGCTGACGTCGCTGAGAGCGGCGCGGGTCGCCTCGACCATGTCCTTAGGCTGGGCGACGGCAAGCACGACACCATCGTCGATGGCGCAGAAGAACGACAGCGAGCCGTCCGCGTGCATCTTCTGGATTGAACGGCAGTAAAATTCGCCGCCGACTTTCACCACCACCGGGTGCGAGGCAAAACTCAGTGGCGTCAGCATCTGCGCGACGACGCCGACCGAGGCGGCATATTCCTCGGCGGCAATGGTGGCGTTGAATTCGCGCACGATGCGGTGGTCGGGATCGGATGCCGTCACCACCAGCTTCTCGTCGGTGGGAACGAAATTGTCGGTCTTGAACACGTGGAAAGGAATTTCCGTGGTGATCAGCACGATGATGGCGCTGTCGGAGGTCACTTTGCCGTTCGAGATCAGCCGCGTTGTCTCGAATTTCAAGTCATCGCCAGCCGACCCGCCGATCAATGGAATATCGTCGAGCCCCCAATGGATGGCGGAGGTCACCGCTTCTTCGGCATAGGACAGCCCGTCGATCAAGCAGAGCGCGAAAGTGGTGTCGGCTCGCTCGTGCCCGAGGCGCTCGCGTAACGAACGCCTCAGCGCCTCGACTTCGCCGGTAATCCCGTCCATGCCCGATGAGGACAGATTTTCGACCATGGTGCTGGCTGCCGAAAACGAGGCGGAGGGAAGCAGCATCGCCAGGATCTGGCCTTCCTCCAGCCCTTTGGGCGTTATCTCACCGGCCGTCGAGCAGCCGGCATAGTGGAGCGCCGGCGCGCGGGTCTTCAGGGCTTCCGACAGGGCGACGGCCTCTATGAGCCTCTGCGAGAAAAACAGGAGGGCAAACCCGGCGTCAATGGCCACTGCTTCCGCTGCCACCGCCCGGGCGAAGGCATCCGCGTCGGATTCGTCGGTCGTGAGCACCGAGAGGCCGCATGCATAGCGCGTCCGTGACTTGGCCAGCGGCTTCCTCCTCCATTTCCTCCGACGCTTTTTTGTGCGCGTCTGGCGCGCCGGCGTCGAGGTCATTGTTGTCTTGAAGCGGTGCTTTGGCAATGAGCCAACATGATGGATTTGAAGTTTCTACCGTTTGACGGCGTCAGCGCAGCCGCTCACGGACGGAAGCTGTGCGTCCCGTCGGGCGTGTCGTTATCTCGCACTTGCACAAAGTTGTAGTGCACTGCAATATGGCTGGGAATGCGGCCTTGAGCCCGCCTTTCGCAGAGGGGACCGGCATGACGGACATCTCCGCGACGCGTCTTGTCGTGGCCAGGCCTGTCGCCGACACATCGTCAAGGGCGAGGCTTGCCTATCTCGACGGCTGGCGCGGCCTGTCGATCGCGCTGGTGCTGATCGGCCATTTCTTCCCCGTTCCCGGCATCAATCTCGGCGTCCTGGGCGTCGAATTCTTCTTCGTGCTCAGCGGCCGGCTGATGGCCGAGATCCTGTTCGTCGAATACTATCCGCTGAAGAAATTCTTCAAGCGCCGGTTCTCTCGCATCTATCCGGCACTGCTGGTTTTCGTCGTCGTCGCGATGATCGCCTTGTCCGGCACGTTCATCGCCTTCAAGTGGAAGGCGGCGCTGACGGCGCTGACGTTCACCTACAATTACGCCGGAGTTCTCGTTACCCGCGCCGGCTCGCTCGACCATATCTGGTCGCTCTGCGTCGAAGAGCATGCGTATATCATTCTGGCTCTGATCAGCGTCGTCGTCCGTGGACGGTCCCGCGTCATCATGCTGCTCGGCGCATTGTCGCTGCTGGCCATGGCGAACGGCGCCATCTCCTACTGGGTGCTCGCAATAGGCTACGAGGGCACCTATTGGCGCACCGACGTGCACATCGCCTCGATCCTGCTGTCGGCGGTGTTATGCCTGCTCAAGGCCGACGACAGGCTGCCGGCGCTGCTCAAGGGGCCGCACGTTGCCCTGGCGGCCACAGTCGTGGCTGTGCTCCTTTTCATGGCTGCCGTGCCAACCCCCATTCACTATCTGGTCGCGGTGCCGCTGCTGGCGCTCGCCGTCAATTTGCTCGACTTCAGCAGCCGCTACCTGACCGGGTTTCTGTCGTCCCTGCCAATGACGATGCTGGGGCTGTGGTCGTATTCGCTCTATCTGTGGCAGCAGCCCTTTTATCAATTCGTCGACATACAAGGCAGATCGCCGTGGCTGATGCTGGCGGCGGCGTTCGCTTGCGCGCTGTGCAGCTACTATATCATCGAAAGGCCGGCCCGCTCCTGGCTGAACCGCAATTGGTAGGGCGAACGGCGCCCGCCGTTTTAGCCGGCGATCCGCCTTGCATAATACCGCACGGCTTTCCTGCCACCGTGGATTACCGCGTCGCCCACTTCCGCAAAGCCGAGTGCGGCATGGAAGGCGTCCGAAGCCGGATTGGGCGGCTCGGCATTGACTTCGCAGGTGACGATCGCCTGGCTGGCGCGTGACGCCTGCTCGAACAGATCCTCATACAGCCGGCGGGCATGGCCGCGCCCGCGCGCTGCAGCGGCGACCACGACGCGATCGACATAGACGAACCGCGGGTAACGATCGCGAAACCACAGGAAGTTCGGGCTATCGTAGCTGGCGTCCTGGTCGAAGGTCATGATGAAGGCTTCGAGCGAACCGATACGGCGTGCGTAAAACGCTTCGCCGAGCAAGAAGGAAAGGTGGTCGGGTTCGAGCCACGACAATTCGGCGGCGTGCTCGTTGTTGAGCGCGAGGACGGCCGGCTCATCACGCGGCGAAACCCGCTCGATCGGCAAACGCGTTTCGATCATGTTTTTTCTGTCTTCCGGGATCATGTCCGGACGGCGGCAATGGTCGCCGCCACCCTCGCCTCGTCGGTCACGGTGTTGCGGTATTCGCGGTCGAGATCGGTGCCGCCCATGCCGACCCTTGGGTTGCGGTAACGCATGGCACTCGGCACGTCCTTGAGCGCGGCGAAATGCATTTCGCTCAACCCGGTTTTCCTCCGCACCTTGCCGATGTTCTCTGGGTCAAGCCCGCCGCAGCCGAGGATGATGATGCGGTCGCCAGCCTGCCTGACAAGATCGGCGAGCAGGTCAGCGCCCTCGAGCGCCGTGTCGCGCTGGCCGCTGGTCAGCACGCGGCCGACCTTGCAGCGGATCAGTGTCTCCAGCGCCTCTGTCGGGTCGCGCGTCATATCGAAGGCGCGGTGGCAGGTGACGTTCAATCGCCCCGCCGCCTGCACCAGTTCGCTCATGCGCTGTTCATCGATCGTGCCGTCGGCATTAAGGCAGCCGATAACGACACCGGCGACGTCGGTGTCGGCAAGCGCGTGGACATCGGCGAGCATCGAACGATATTCGGCTTCGCTATAGAGAAAATCGCCGCCGCGCGGCCGCACGATGACGTGGAACGGGATCGTCGCCAGCTCGAGCGCCGTGCGCACCGTGCCGAAGCTCGGTGTGATGCCGCCTTCGATCAGGCTGGCACAGAGCTCGACACGGTCGGCGCCGGCGGCTTGCGCGGCCAGCAGGCCGTCTATGCCTTCGACGCAGATTTCGATCAGCGGCAGGCGAGGGCGTTCGGTCTCGGGCATGGGGGATCCGTTCATGATTTCAGCTGGCCAGCGGTAGCATCGGGCATGGTGCGATGAAAGCCGGAAGTGTTGGCTCAATGTGCTTGCGATCGCGCCTGCCATTCCGCCGCTTGACACATTCATAACTTCAGAGTTATACGTAAACGATAGCTGGTGGGTTATTGGTTCTCGTGGAGAGCGCGTTGGTGAACAGACCAGCCAAACCGCAAACAACGGGTCCGAAGTTATGACTGGAGCAACTACAGTCGAAACCAAATCCATTGTCGTCGAGCGTCTCATACCGCACGCGGCTGAAAAGATATGGCGCGCACTGACCGTACCGCATCTGGTTGCCGAATGGCTGATGAAGAACGACTTCGCGCCTGTGCAAGGCCATCGCTTCACCTTTCGCGCGACGCCGGTACCGGGCTGGTCCGGCGTGACGAACTGCGAGGTGCTGAAGATCGAGCCGCCGCGCCTACTCGCCTACAGCTGGGGCGACGGCACCGAATCCGACAGCGGTCTGAAGACCGTCGTGACATGGTCGTTGACGCCCGAAGGTACGGCGACCCGGGTGCGCATGGAGCATTCCGGGTTCCGGGCCGAGGACGAGCGCGGGTACATCGGAATGGGAAGCGGCTGGCCGCGCATTCTCGAGCGGCTTGAGCAGGTGACTGCCTCGCGAAGCTGAAGATCCCTGCGCTCGCCGCAACGCGGCGGCCGGCGAACTGACAGAGCCAAGGATGTCGATACCCCGGATGTTCGGCGTCCGGGTTTGCGAAAACACGCCTGAAGGAGGCCATTATACAAGCACGATTGAAAAACCCGGTGATGCTCATTCCCGGGCCCTGCAGGCGCTGCTCGCGCTGGACAAGTCGACGGAAACGGCCGATCTGTCCTATGTGACGCGCAAGCTCGTCCATTTGCGCGCCAGCCAGATCAACGGATGCAGCGTCTGTATCGATATGCATGCGCCAGAATTGGAGAAGGCCGGTGAAAAGGACGAGCGCGTCTTCACCGTGTCCGCCTGGCGGGAAACACCTTACTTCACCGACGCCGAGCGCGCCGCGCTGGCGCTGACCGAGGCGGCAACCCGGTTGGCTGACCGGCCGGATCCGATGCCGGATGCGGTCTGGGACAGGCCGCCCCGCACTATGACGAAAAGGCTCTTGCCGCCCTGGTCATCCAGATTGCCCTGATCAACGCATTCAACTGCCTCAACGCAACTACCAGGCAGATGGTCGGCGCCTGGGGCTGAACGGGGCCGGGTTCTCGAAAGGTCACATCAGATACGCAGCTTGTGAGCGTTCGCGCGCACGAAGTCGATGAAGGCCCGCAGCTTCGGCGGTACGAGGCGGCGGCTGGGATAATAGAGGTGGAGCGGCTCGTAAGCGGGACAGAAAGGCTCCAGCACCTTGACCAGCGCGCCTGAGGCAAGAAGCGGCGCGGCGAGGCCCTCGACCGCGAAGGCGAGGCCAAGCCCCTGCTCGGCGGCGGTAATGCACAGCAGAAGCGTGTTCGCGACCAGACATGCGTCCGGCGTGAATGCGACTTCGCGTCCCTCCACGATGAACTCCCATGGCGAAATCGCGCGGGTGAGGGCGAATGCAATGCAGCGATGGGCGGCGAGGTCGGCCGGCCGCTTCGGCGTACCATTGCGCGCCAGATAGTCCGGGCTGCCCACCACGACCATCTGCAAGGGCCCGCCCAGACGCGCGCCGATCATGTCTTTGTCGAGAAGCTCGCCGATGCGCAGACCGGCGTCGAAGCCCTCGGCGGCGATGTCTACGAAGCTGTCGTCGAAAATCAGACTAAGCCGCACTTCGGGATAAGCATCCATGAACGGCCGCATCAGCGGCTCGATCAGCAGCGGGGCGGCGATCCACGGCAGACTGAGGCGCAACGTGCCGGCTGGGCGGTCGCGAGCCTCGCGCAGCGCCGCACCAGCCGCCCGGATATCTTCGGCTGCCGGGCGCACATGGTCGAGGTACTGGGCGCCAGCTTCGGTCAAGCCGACGCTACGGGTCGTCCGGTTGAGCAACCGCACCCCCAAGCGCTCCTCGAGCCCCTTGACCGCCTCGCTCAACGAGGCCGGAGCGACGCCGAGCTCGGCGGCGGCGCGGGTGAAGCTTTTGGCCTCCGCAACTTTTACGAAAGCGACGATGCCGCTGAACTGGTCGAGGCGCATTGTAAGGATTTTCCAAATAGCCCTGTCGAATTCTACTGGTTTTTCCGGTGAACAAAAGGCGTCATGTTGAGTCCGACGAACGGGCCTCGGTGTTGGGAACGGCTCGAACAGGGAAGGAAACAGGACCGATGACCAGGCTTGCTTCGCTCGCCGCCGCCGCTCTTCTGGCGGTGTCTGCCGCCCCGGCGAATGGCGGCCCGCTGGAAGACAGCAACATCCAACTCGTCAAGGACTACTACGCCGCTTATGCGACCGGGAATCCCGAGGCCGTCCGGCCCTTCCTCGCACCCGACATCGTGTGGCGCATTCCCGGCCATCATCCGCTTGCCGGCGACAAGCGCGGGCCGGACGAGGTGGTCGCCTTCTTCCGCGGCTTGGCCGACGGCAAATTCAAGGCCGAGCCGATCTTCTTCTAGGCGCAAGGCGACCTTGTCGTCGATGTCCATCGCGGCTGGTCGAATGTCGGCTCGGGTCCCGAGATCGACCAGCTCTACGCCCTGATGTTCCGCATCAAGGACGGCAAGATCACCGAGGCACAGAATTTTTTGACCGACATGTACCAGTCGGACGCCTTCTACTGGGCGCATTACCTGCTGAAGCCACTGCCCGGCCGACTTGCTGGCGAGCGCTGAGACGGCGGTCTTTTTCGCAACGCGCCGCGGTTCTCACTCCAAGCCAAAGGAGACTTGCAATGCTTAAAACCCTGACACTTGCTGCAGCAACCGCCGTGACGCTAGCCGCCTCCAATGCCGCCGCCGCACCGCGCGTCGAGCGCGTCACATTCTCCTCGCACGGTGAGCAGATCGTCGGCGAGCTCTATCTGCCGGAGGATTTGGAGGCGGCAAAACCTCGGCCCGCGGTGGTCGTGACCGGCGCCTGGATGACGGTGAAGGAACAGATGCCGGCCCGCTACGCCCGCGAGATGGCGGATCGCGGGTTCGTCGCCCTGACCTTCGATTTTCGCGGTTGGGGAGAAAGCGGCGGCCTACGCCGCCAGTACGAGGATCCTAAGGCCAAGATCGCCGACATCGAAGCGGCGGTCGCCTATCTCGCGACCCGGCCCGAGACCGATCAGGACCGCATCGGCGGGCTCGGCATTTGCGCCAGTTCCGGCTATATGGTCACCGCAGCGGCCGAAAACGCCGCGATCAAATCGGTCGCCCTCGTTGCGCCCTGGTTGCAGGATGCCGAAGTGGTGGAGCAGGCCTACGGCGGCAGGCACGGCGTCGCCAGGCTTGAGGCCGCGAGCGATGCGGCCGAGGCCGCGTATCGCCGCACCGGCAAACAGGCGTTCCTGCCGGCTGCGAGCCTGTCCGACAAGCGCGCGATCATGTTTAAGGTGCCTTATTACACCGAACCCGATCGCGGCATGATCCCGGCCTGGCGTAACGAGGCCGATCCGGCCTTCTGGCGCGGCTGGCTGAGGTTCGACGCCATCCAGGCTGCCCCGCGCCTGCACCAGCCCTTTCTGATGGTGCATAGCGAGGCGGCTGCCATTCCGCAGGGTGCGCACAAGTTCTACGCGCGGCTGACCAGTTCCAGGCAGGAGCTGTGGCTCGACAACGTCACCCAGTTCGATTTCTACGATCGCGCCGCGCCGGTGAAGGCGGCGAGCGATGCCGCCGCCGCGCACTTCCGCGCGACGCTCGGCAGTGCAGGGGAGGCGGGACAATGAGCTTCGTCACCCGCCGGCATGTCCTGGCCTCGGCGGTTTCCGCTGCGATGGTTTCCGCCGTCTCGGCGCCCGCCTCGAGCGCCCCGGGAGATGCGCTGACGGTCAAAGACAGGATCACAATCGCCGAGGCAGTGGCCGGGATCGGCCTCTATGCCGACCTGCGTGAATGGAACCGGGTCAGATCCTATCTCGCGCCCCGTGTCACGACCGACTATACCAGCCTCTTCGGCGGCGAGGTCACGACCAGCGGCCGCGACGCGCTGATCGCGCAGTGGCAAGCACTGCTGCCGGGTTTCGACGCCACCCAGCACCTCATCACCAACATCATTGTCGAAGGCGCGGGCAATGATGCCATGGCACGCAGCCATGTCCGCGCAGCCCACTGGATCGACGGGCGGTTCTGGACGGTCGGTGGCAGCTATCTCCACCGGCTGGTGCGGACGCCGGAAGGCTGGCGCGTCAAGGCAATCTCCATCCGCCGCTTGTACGAAGAGGGGGATCGCGCCGTTCTGGCCGCTGCGGCCGACCGGGTAAAGGCGGAGGCCAAATGAGTGTTCGGGTTTGCGCATGCCCAGTCACGCGGCGAGGTTGCTCGGAGCATCGGCAACGTGAATATTGATCGAAATGTCGGGGCAGGCTTGGCGCATGCGGCATTAGTGGCGCCACCGCGGAGACAGGACATGACCCTTTCATTGCAAGAGGTTTCGGATCGGCTTGAGACTGTAGCGGGTTCTGAAGTTAATCCGCCGAGTTAATCCGCCGACGCGAGCCGTCGGCAGATCACGGTTGTTCCAGACCGCTCAGGCGGTCTTGCTCTTCCTCTGGCTCAAAGCGCCTAGCAGCGCCTCAGCTGCCTCGCTCGATGATGCTGGGTTCTGACCCGTGATAAGCTGACCATCGACGACTGTGTGGACGCCCCAGTCCTTGACCTTGGAGAAAACCGCGCCGAGGCTGATCAGTTCGTCCTCGACCAAGAACGGCACGACATTCGTGAGACCTACGGTCTCCTCCTCGCTATTGGTGAAGCCGGTGACGTAGCGTCCCTGCACAAACGGCGTGCCGTCGGGACTGGTCACGCGATGCAGAACGCCCGGTGCGTGGCAAACGAGGGCGATCGGCTTGCCGGCCGCGATGAAGGATCCGATCAGCTTGATCGAATTCGGATCTTCGGCCAAATCCCACAGCGGGCCGTGGCCGCCGGGGTAGAAGACCGTGTCGAAGTCCTTCTGGTCGACACTGTCCAGGCGCACGGTTTCTGCGAGCTGCGCCTTGGCAACATCGTCAGCACTGAAGCGCCGTGTAAGGTCGGTCTGGAACATAGGCTCGTCGCTTTTCGGATCGAGAGGCGGCTGGCCGCCCTTCGGCGAGGCGAGGGTGATCTCGGCGCCGGCGTCCTTGAAGACGTAGTAGGGGGCTGCCAGTTCCTCGAGCCAGAAGCCGGTCTTCTTGCCGGTGTTACCGAGAGTGTCGTGGGAGGTGAGTACCATCAGGACTTTCATTGTCAGATCCTTTTCTCAGGTGATGCCGCGCCAATGAGGCGTCGTAGTTGGTTGATTTGGAGCTCAATCGGCCGCGTCGGCTTGTCGATGCACGGATAATGGCACCTGCCCATGTATTTTAGAAATTTATTTCATTTACTTTATATATTCATGTCAGATTATATCTCGATGAGATACGATCTGAACCTGCTCCCGGTTTTCCTCGCCCTGATGGAAGAGCGGAGCGTGACACGGGCAGCAGCGCGACTGGGCATCACCCAGCCGGCGCTGTCCAATTCGTTGAACCGCCTGCGCGACACCCTCCGGGATCCGCTATTCATCCGGGAAAGGTATGGCATTAAGCCGACGCAATTGGCTGAGGAGATCGCTCCGACGATCGATGCAGCGCTGGCGCAACTGGACGATCTCATTTTGAACCAGCAGGAATTTCAGCCAGCAAAGGCCGAACGGCTGTTCACGCTTGCCCCCAACAGTTACGTGGAGCTTGTGTTGATGCCGGCCCTCGTCGCGAGGACGCGTGAGCTGGCGCCTGGTATCAAGCTCCGCATGACAGCATTTGGCAACGATCTCGCCGAGACCGGCGTCATTTCCGGTACCACGGCCCTGGTGATTGGCCGGATCGTCGATCCGCCGGGCAATCTTGTCGTCCAGCATCTTATGGACGATGGGCTCGCCTGCGCGGTGCGCAAGGATCATCCCGACGTTCGAGACCATATTTCCCGAGAACAGTATGAAAGGCTCAAGCACGTGAACGTGCTCCCGCCGGGCCGGCTGCGGGCGGGCCTCTTCCAGGCATTGGAGCAACAAAACCTCAAGCGAGAGATTGCCCTTTCTGTCACGCACTTCCTGGCCGTGCCAGAGATGCTTGCCGTCACGGATTACTGCGCAACGCTGCCGAGACTGATCTGCCGCAGCCTTGAGAGGGATCCGCGCCTGAAGATACTACCGCCGCCCGTCGACCTCGGCACTTTTCCAGTGCAGATGGCTTGGCACATTCGCTACCGCCACGACCCAGCCCACAGGTGGTTGCGTTCGATGATCGGCGAATTGGCAAAAGAAATGGCGTCGGAGACCTAAGACGGCTTTCTTGTATCCGCGTTGATGTCCGCAGAGGCCAAACCGGGCCATTCATCGTGCCGTATGCCGAGCACCAGATCCGGACTTGCCCGAGCTATCAGCAAGCGGCAGCTAGGGTCGCACCATGCCGCCAACTAAGTGCTGTCCGTCACGATCGACTATACCAGCCTCTTCGGCGGCGAAGCCGCGACCAGCGGCCGCGACGCGCTGATCGCCCAGTGGCAAGGGCTGCTGCCGGGCTTCGACGCCACCCAGCACCTCATCACCAACATCATTGTCGAAGGCGCAGGCAATGACGCGGTTGCACGCAGCCATGTCCGCGCAGCCCACTGGATCGACGGGCGGTTCTGGACGGTCGGTGGCAGCTATCTCCACCGGCTGGTGCGGACGCCGGAAGGCTGGCGCGTCAAGGCAATCTCCATCCGCCGCTTGTACGAAGAGGGGGATCGCGCCGTTCTGGCCGCTGCGGCCGACCGGGTAAAAGCGGAGGCCAAATGAGTGTTCGGGTTTGCGCATGCCCAGTCGCGCGGCGAGGTTGCTCGGAGGATCGGCAACGTGAATATTGATCGAAATGTCGGGGCAGGCTTGGCGCATGCGGCATTAGTGCCGCCAACCGGACATGACCCTTTCATTGCAAGAGGTTTCGGATCGGCTCGAGATCGAACAGCTGCTTGTTCGCTATTGCTACGCTGTGGACGATCGCGACTGGGACGCCTATCGCAAAATATTCACACTCGATGCCGTGCTTGACGACACTGTAACAGGTGGAATCAGGAGCGGTGTGGATGAGCATGTCGCTTACATGAAAGGCGCCCTTTCGAAGATATTGATCTCGCAGCACGCCATTTCGACAATCCTTCTGGATCTCCGAGGGGATGAGGCCAGCGCGCGCGTGCATTGTTCATGCCCGATGGTGGTCGACCTCGGCGAAGGCAAAAGGCAGGTCTTCTTCCAAGGGCTCTGGTATCGCGACCGCGTCGTACGCACGTCCGAGGGCTGGCGCATAAGTGAACTTGTCGAGGAAGGCTATTGGAATCACAATTTGCCGGAGGGGTTCGCGTTCTGACGTCGGTTACGCGCTATGCTGGATCCGCCCCGGACGCCATTTTCAGACGTGGCAGCTACTGGCGCAACACGGTGTTCTTGGTGCCTTCTTCGACCTGGTCGATGACCAGCAGCTTGACCGGATCGGCGCCGACATTGGTCGCCTGATGCCATTGCCCGATCATCTCGATGATGAAATCACCTGTTTGATAGGTGTTGCTCTTGCCGGTCTCGACGTTGGTGACCTGAAGCGTGCCAGCCTCGACATAGGCATAGCGCGGAAACGGATGCTTGTGGACCGGCAAGGTCGCGCCCGGCGCGATCTGATAGGCCGAGACCAGGACCTGGACGTTCTTCTGGGGCAGCGTGATCGGCTGGCCGGACGCGGTCTCGGTGCGAGAGGCAAGCGGGGTCACGACAACCGGCGTCCCGCTGGCATCCAGCGCCTGGGCGCTGTTTGCAAACAGTGCAGCCGTGAGCAGCAGCGTCGGTGCCAAGATTTTTCGCATGATTCCCCCCGAACTGCGTCAGCATTGCGCAGCAAGCTTTGAGGCGCAAGCTTGTCTGTTCAGGAGCGCCTTATCCCGCTCTTCTGAACATGCCCGGCGTCATACCATGCATGGCCCGGAATGTACGGGAAAAATGGCTCTGGTCGGCGAAACCCGCCGTAATAGCGGCGTCGGCGAGGCCAAATCCCTGTTCGATCAGCGCGCTCGCCCGGCGCAATCGCCGGTCGCGGATATAGGCCGCCGGCGTCAGGCCAATTGCCTTGTTGAAATCGCGGATGACCTGGAACCGGGTCACGCCAGCCGCGCCGGCAAGCCGCTTGAGGTCGAGCTGCGAGCCAAGCTCGCTTTCGACAAGATCGCGGTAGAGCGAAAATCTTCGCTGCGATCCGCAGCTTTCGATCTCTTCGGCCGGTCCGCTCGAGTCGCCATGCCGAACGATCAGTTGTCTCAGCGCCACGAGCAGGGACGTCTCGGCCGTCATTGTGTCCGGGGATGTCGAGCCGTGGTGCGCTGCGGTCAATGCTGCGGCGAGACTGCTGTCTTCGATCGTCGCGCGCGAAAACACCGGAGCGCCGTCGCGGCCGAGTTCGCGGGTAAGCGCGGTCATCATCGGCACCGAAGGATAAAATGTCCGGTAGGCCCAGCCTTCATCCGTCCCGCGTTCGCCGTCATGCCACTCTTCAGGATTGACGACGGCAATGGCGCCCGCCGGAGCGAGAACGCGTTGACGGCCGATGCGAATGCGCTCGCAGCCGGCGGTGATCAGGGCGATCACATAGGTCGGGTGCGTGTGCAGGTCGTAGCGGTGCTGGGTGAAGCGCGCCTCGAACAGGCCCAGGTCGGGGAAGCACGGATGGCGCCAGTATTTCCCGGTCTCTGCCGCTTCGTTTGTCTTTGCCATGGTCAATCCGGTTCAAGACGCTTTTCGTCGGGCCTTCTATGGCTGGCAGGATCAAACCGCGCCGCCTTGCCGGCGTGAAAGGAGGCATCATGCTGCATAATGACCCCATAGCCGCGCTGACACCAGAGGTCATAGGCTGGCGGCACCATATCCATGCCAATCCGGAGCTCGGATTTAATGAATACGAAACGGCGCGTTTCGTTGCAGAGAAGCTGCGCTCCTTCGGCGTCGACGAGGTGCATGAAGGGATCGGCGGCACCGGCGTCGTCGGTGTCCTGCGCAGCGGTGGCGGCGCACGCGCCATCGGCCTTCGCGCCGAGCTCGACGCGCTTCCGGTGCTGGAGAAAACCGGCTTGGCCTATGCCTCCAGGAAAGAAGGAGTAATGCACGCCTGCGGCCATGACGGCCACACCGCCATGCTGCTCGGCGCCGCCAAACTGCTCAGTCAATCGCGCACCTTCGACGGCACCGTCACTTTCATCTTTCAGCCGGCCGAGGAAAACGAGGGCGGCAGCATGCGCATGATCGAGGACGGCCTGTTCAAGCGCTTTCCGGTCGAGGCGGTCTATGCGGTCCACAACTGGCCGGGCGTCAGGCTGGGGACGATCGCTGCCCGCGCTGGTGTGCAAATGGCGGCCGTGGATAATTTCGAACTGATCTTCGAGGGTCTTGGCGCGCATGCCGCGATGCCGCAGCTCGGCGATGACCCGATCCTGGCCGCCGGCGCCTTCGTGCAAGCCGTCCAGCGCATCGTCAGCCGCTCGGTCGACCCGCAAAGCGCGCTTGTCGTCAGCCTCACGCAGATCCATGGCGGCAATGTCGGCAACATCGTGCCGGGCAAGGTCTGGCTGCAAGGCACCTGCCGCTTCTTCGAGCCCGAACTTTCCGATCACTGCGAGAGGCTGATCGGCGAGATCGCACAAGGCATTGCCGCCGCGCATTCGCTCAACGCCAGGCTCGACTACCGGAAGGGCTATCCGCCGCTGATCAACACGGCGGACGCGACGACCCGCGCCGTCGAGGCGGCGGCATCCGTCGTCGGCCGGGAGAATGTCCTGACCGAGTTCAGCCCCAGTCTCGGCTGCGAGGATTTCGCTTTCATGATCCGCGACGCCGGCGGCTGCTATGCGTGGATCGGTGCCGGCGAGGTCGGCCCGGGCGAAGGCCTGCACGGCGACCGCTACGTTTTCAACGACGAGATCGTGCCGACGGTGATGCGCTATTACGTCAACCTCGTCGAGCAGACGCTTCCGCGGGCCGGTCCTTCTACAGCAGTTTTTCCGGCGTGATCGGCAACTCCCGGATCCGCTTGCCTGTGGCGTCGAAGACGGCATTGGCCACCGCAGCGGCAACGCCCGTGGCGCCGAGCTCGCCGATGCCCTTGCCGCCGATCGGGCTGGCATGCTCGTCCATTTCGTCGACAAAGTGGATTATGATGTCGCCGGGAATGTCGGCATTGACCGGAATGGCGACCCCGGAAAGGTTCTTCGACAGGAACCGCCCAAGCACTGGTTCGTGCCTGCTCTGCTCCCTCGCCGCCATGCCCCAGCCCCAGATGATGCCGCCCGTCATCTGGCTGCGTGCGGTGCGGGGATTGACGATGCGGCCGGCGCTGTAGCTGCCGACGGCGCGACGAAGCCTGAGCAGGCCGAGCCCCGGATCGACGCCGACCTCCATGAAAATCGCGCCGAAAGTGCGCATGGCGAGGCCTTTGCCATGCTGCGCCGGATCGAACGAGCCGGAGCCGATGATCTCGCCGATGTCGGTATGGCTCATAACGTCGGCGATCGTCTGACCGCCGGCAGCGCCTTTGCGCCGAATCTTGCCGTCCTGCATCTCCACCTCGTCCGGCAGCAGATTGGCAAGACGGGCAAGCTGCGAACGCGCATCTTCGGCGGCGGCAAGCACCGCCGCGCCCACCCCCATGGTCGATGACGAGCCATAGGTCGGTCCCGCCTCCGGCAGCTCTGTATCGCCCATTTCCAACTCGATCTTCTCCATCGGCAGGCCCAGCACATCGGCCGCGATCTGCGGAAAGATGGTGAGTGTTCCGGTCCCTATGTCCTGGGTGCCGGTGCGGATGAGCACCCTGCCGTCCCTGTGCAGCCTGACCTCGGCTGCAGGCGTCGGGTGGCGGAAACAGCCCATGCTGCAGGTTGCCATGCCGTAGCCGATCAGCCAATCGCCATCGCGTTGCGGCTTGCGCGGGCGCTCGCGCCAGCCGAACAGGCGGGCGCCTTCCTCATAAGCCTCGCGCAGCTTCTTCGATGACCAGGGCTGGCCGGTGGCCGGATCCGTGTCCGCATGGTTGATCAGACGCAGGTCGAGCGGATCGATGCCGAGGCGGTGGGCGAGCTCGTCCATCGCGCTTTCGAGGGCCCAGGTACCCGGACCCTCGACCGGCGCGCGCAGCGCCGTCGGCATGGCGACGTTCGCGCGCTCGACACGCTGGCTGAGACGCATGGCCGGCGTGGCGTAAAGACCCTTCGAGGCTTCGGTGGCGAACTCGACGAAATCGTCGCTCACGGTGGTCAGGTTGACCACGTCCTGTTGCACGGCGGTCAGCTTGCCCGACCTGTCCGCCGCCAGCACGATCTTCTGTGCCATGCGCGGCTGGTAGCCGAGGCAGGAATAGGCATTGGCGCGGCTCAGCGCCAGCCTGACCGGGCGCTGCATGATGCGCGCCGCGGCGGCGGCCAGCACCTGATGCGGCCAGATCCAACCCTTGCCGCCGAAGCCACCGCCGGTATGGCGGGAAATCACGCGGACCTTCCCGGCGGGGACATTCAAACGGGCGGCAAGCACCTGGCGGACACCATAGACGTGCTGCGTGGCGTCGTGCAGCGTCAGCTCTCCGTCGTTCCACTCAGCGAGCGTCGCCGAGGGCTCCATGGCGTTGTGGTGGCGCGACGGCTGCAGGTAGACGGCTTCGACCATGGCGGCTGCGTCGCTAAGCCCGCGGTCGACGTCGCCCTTGGTAAATGTCGGCTCCAGGAACAGGAAGCCGCTCTCCCTCGGCACGACCGCAGCCTTGTCGATGGCGGTCCACTCCGGCGTTGCCGGCAATTCCGGCTCGGCGAACTCGAAGCGCAATGCGACGTGGCGGGCACCGGCCTCCGCCGCCTCCAGCGTCTCGCCCAGCACAATGGCAAGCGGCTGACCCTCGTGACGTATCTCGTCGCCCTGCATGGGCATGAAGCTCTGCGCTGCCGGTGGGCCTTCGGCCTGCTGCATCTGCGTATCGGGCTCGGCCCTCGGCGATGCGAACCGGCCGAATTTGGGCATGTCCTCATGCGTGAGCACACGCACGACGCCCTTCTCGGCGAGCGCGTCGTCGACCATGATCGACGTCACGCGGCCGGCCGGAACGGGCGCGGTCACGAGTACCGCATAGAGCAGGTCGGGGGCGAAATAGTCGGCCGCATAGCGGGCGCGGCCGGTGACCTTGACGCCGCCGTCAGGGCGGGCAACAGGCTGGCTGATCATCATGACGACATCCTCGCTGCTCTTTCGATCGCCCGCAAAGCGGCGGTCTTGGCCAGTTCGATCTTGTAGGCGTTCTGCGACAAGGGACGCGCTTGGGTGAAGGATTGCTCGATAGCGGTGCTCAACGCCTCGCGATCGCCGATTTCGGCACCGGCGAGCTGCTCCTCGGCGGCGCTCAGCCGCCACGGCCGCAGCGCCACGGACCCCAGCGCCAGGGCGGCCCGACGGATGGTTTGGCCGTCCATCTCCAGCACAGCGGCGGCAGAGACGATGGCGTATTCGTAGGATTCGCGCTCGCGCACCTTGAGGTAAGCCGATCGCGGCGCCGGCGCCGGCAGCTCGATTGCCGTGATCAGTTCGCCTTGCTGCAACACATTGTCTGCCTCGGGCCGCGTGTCGGGAAGCAGGTGGAATTCCGCTGCCGGAATGCGCCGGCCGCCGCTGCGGTGCGCGGTGACGATGACCGCATCAAGTGCTGCCAGCGCCACGGCCGGGTCGGATGGCTGGGTGGCGACGCAATCCTCGGTCCAGCCGAATATCGCGTGATTGTCGTTGATGCCATGCAATGCCGAGCAGCCGGAGCCGAGCTGACGCTTGTTGCATGGCAACTGCTCTTCGGCACGGAAATAGGCACAGCGCGTCTTCTGCAGAAGATTGCCGCCTATCGTTGCCAGGTTTCTCAGCTGCGGCGATGCGGCGTTGAGGATCGCCTGGCTCAACACCGGATAGTCGCGCACGACCAACGCATGCAGCGCGACATCGTTGAGATGCATCAGCGCGCCGATCGTCAAGCCGCCGCCGGGCAGTGCCTCAACCTGATCCAGCCCGTCGAGGCGGGAGATGTCGATGATCCGGGTCGGCTCCGCAATGCCAAGGCGCAGCCAGTTGAGCAATTCGGTGCCGCCGGCGAGAAAGGCGCTGTCCGGCGCGGCACCGGCTGCGATCGTGTCGCCCAGGCTGTCGGCGCGTGCATAGACGAATGGGGTCATTGGCTCGCCCTCCCGGCCGCTGCGCGCACCGCCTCGACGATTTGCGGATAGGCCGAGCAGCGGCACAGATTCCCGCTCATCCATTCGCGGATCTCGGCATCGGAGCCGGTATGTCCCTCCTCGATCAGCGCCGCCGCTGACATCACCTGGCCGGGCGTGCAGAATCCGCACTGAAAACCATCATGATCGATGAACGCCTGCTGCACGGGATGAAGCGCATCGCCGTCCGCCAGCCCTTCGATCGTGGTAACCTCGCGTCCTTCGCAGGACACGGCAAGTATCATGCAGGCATTCACACGCCGCCCGTCGAGGTGCACGGTGCAGGCGCCGCACTCGCCGAAATTGCATCCCTTTTTCGTTCCGGTCAGATGAAGCCGCTCGCGCAGCAGGTCGAGCAGCGTGACGCGGGGATCGAGATCGGAAAGGCTGTGATCCTCTCCGTTCACCCGCAACTTCAATAGGTGCCGATCGTGGAAGTTCATGTGGGGTACCTCGAAGCACATGCCGTACTCGCCGCAAGGACTCGTCCAGCAAGCAGCCACCCACCTGTCGAGGCGAAATAGGGCGGTCGATTCCGGGGAAAAGGCGCTGCCGGTCAGGCAAGGCTAAAAAACGCGCATTCGAGATTTGCGGCGGAAAGGCCCCTGAATGCCGCGGCAAAACGTGCACAGTCACCGTAACTTCGTAATTCGGATGTGAAGTAACGCTGAAAGATTTATGGAGTAACGCATCAGCTTGGTTAGCCAGTTTCCTGGGAGTCATTTGCCGATATAGGCGGCCAGCTCGTCAGGTGTCCCCATGGGAAAGGCGCGTTTCAGATGGTCGAGGAATGCGGAGACGCGCGCGCTCAGCAGCCGCCGAGAGGGATAGAGTGTCCACAGGGCGATGTCGGGTCCCTCGACATCGCCCCAAAGTACCAGCGTTCCGTCCGCCAGATCATGGCTCACTAGCGACACTGGAAGGCGTCCCGCGCCGACGCCCGCTCGCACTGCATCCCGGACCATGATGAGCGACGACAACGCAAGGACGGGCTCGATCGCGATTGTTAACCGGCCGGTGGGCGTCTTCACGTCCCAAACCCTGCGATCTGTCGAACGCATGACGGCCGGGGTCGCCAGCCCTTCGGCCGGCTGGGCGAGGTCAGGACTTGCCACGACCACCAGCCGATCACGCAGAAAGGCTCGCCCAACGAGGCTCTCATCCGGATCCGGATTGACCCGGATCACCAGGTCAAATCCCTCTTCGATCATGTCGACGACGCGGTCTTCGGTAGTGACCTCGAGCCTGACCTCCGGGTATTTCAGGGCGAAGCCGGCGGCGATCTTCCCCATCGCGGTCTGTGCGAACAGCAATGGGGCGCTGATCCGCAACCGGCCGCGTGGCCTTTCGCCGCCTGAGGCGATCGCCGCCGTCGTCTCTTCGAGCTCGGAAAGCAACCGGCCCGCGCGCTCGAAAAGCGCGCGTCCTTCTTCCGTCAGCTTTAACGCGCGCGCGCCACGCTCAAACAGCCGTAGATCCAGACTCGCCTCCAGCTCCGCCACGCGTCGGGACAAGGTGGCCTTCGGGCGCCCGGCGGCGCGGGCGGCCTTACCGAAGCCCCCGTGGCGGGCGACCAGATTGAAATCAGCAAGGGCAAGTAGATCCATGTGTTCCACCTGTGGGACGGCGTGTTCAGATATAATGCCTACCGACACAAATGTGGATCACTAATTTTCTGGGACGCCATCCGGCTCAACTCAGGAGTAATCCCATGACCATTCTCGTTACCGGAGCGACCGGCAATGTCGGCCGCAACGTAGTCGAACAGCTTGTGAAGCGTGGCGCCGATGTGCGCGCTTTGGTTCGCGATCCCTCGAAGGCCAATTTCCCCACTGGCGTAGATGTCGTGCAGGGCGACCTGCTCGATGTCGATTCCCTGCGCAAGGCGTTCTCCGGCGTCTCCACCCTTTTCCTGCTGAACGCGGTGGTGGCCGACGAATACACCCAGGCGCTGGTAGCGCTGGCAGTTGCCCGTGAGGCCGGCATCGAGCGGATCGTCTATCTGTCGGTGATCCACAGCGACATCTACGTCAATGTGCCGCATTTCGCGGGCAAGTTCGGCGTCGAGCGGATGATCGAACAGATGGAGCTCAACGCCACCATCCTGCGGCCCGCCTACTTCATGGACAACGACATCACGATCAAGGACGTGGTGATCGGCTACGGCATCTATCCGATGCCGATCGGAGCCAAGGGCATCGCCATGATCGACGCGCGGGACCTGGGCGAGATCGCCGCGATCGAACTCCTCCGCCGTGAGCAGGCCGCCGCGCCGCTCCCGCTCAATCGCATCAACCTGGTCGGCCCCGACACGCTGACTGGCACGGACGTCGCAGCGATCTGGACGGACGTCCTCGGTCGCCATATCGCGTATCCCGGCGACGACACCGCCGGCTTCGAGCAGAACCTGCGGCAGTTCATGCCGAGCTGGATGGCGCTCGACATGCGCCTGATGGCCGAGCGCTTCCTCACGGACGGTATGGTCCCCGATGCCGGCGATGTCGATCGGCTGACCGCGCTGCTGGGCCGGCCGTTGCGCTCCTATCGCGACTATGCGGCCGCAATTGCCGTCTGAGCCCCATCACCGACGTTCTGTCCAGGAGACATATCATGATTTGCTCGACTGCCACCGTTCCGGTGAATCCCCGAGGCGAGACCAAGCTGACCCGTGCGCAGATATGGCAGGGCCTGGAACTCAAGGCGCGCAACGCCCGCCTGTTCCTGCCCGCAGGCCTCTGCACCCGTTGCGACGTCGTGGAGGAGAGCGCGACCCACTTCGTGCGCCAAGCTATGATCGCCGGTGCTGATCTGCGCGAGATCGTCACGCTTGAGCCGGAAAGCAAGGTTACCTTCTTCCAGGCGACCGGTCCGCGCGAAGGCGCGGAGATCGCCTTCATAGCTAGTGGTGGGGTTATTCACATCAGAAAGTTGCGCCAACGGCAATTGCAACCAGCTGGTGAGCGTGATGCTTCATAGGCACGGACGACAACGCAAAGCCAGTCCGTCAAACAATCAGCCCGATACCCTCTCCAGCACCCTTATCCCTAATGCAACCATTCCCTCATCTCCGAGTTGCGCGACAGGCGGGGAAGCTCGGCCGACATGACAAAGCGCGACAACGTCGGACACAAGTCCCTTCCAGAAGCCGTTCGGCACCAAGGAAGGGGATGTGATGCGTGCATATTGGTTGATGTGCATTGCCGCGCTTGTTCTCAATGCCGCGCCGGCGGCAGGGGAACCTTCGGTCGAGCGAGGACTCTACATCTCCATCATCGGCGGCTGCCACGATTGCCACACCGAAGGATATAGCGAAAGTGGCGGCAAGATCGATCCGGCCAAGGCTTTCAAGGGAAATGCACTCGGCTTTCAGGGACCGTGGGGAACCAGCTATGCGGCAAACCTACGGCTGACGGCCGCCGACCTCACAGCCGACGGCTTCGTTTCATATCTTCGAGGCCTTGGGACTTATCCACCGATGCCAGGGTATAACGTACGTGCGATGAGCGATGAGGACAAGAAATCGCTCTATCTCTATATCCGCACGCTCGGTGACGCAGGCGAGCGAGCGCCGGCTTTCGTGCCGCCTGGCGACAAGGTCCATACGCCTTATATCGTCCTCGCCCCGCCCTTGTCGCCGCCCGCCTGCACACGCGATTTCGATTGCGGTGTAGGAGAAGTCTGCGATCCCGGCGGCTCCGGGCAGTGCGTGAAGAGATAACGCTCAGACCAACTGGCCGCCATCGCGCACTGGCGTTCGCTGGCGACCAGCTCTACTTCGCCATCCAGGTCCGGGGAGCAGAGCGTCAACTTCCGACATGAACTTACCGATCTAGCATTGCAGGAAACTGACCATTGCTGCCACCGGCCGGCCTTTCTCAAGACCCAACGACCTGGGGTCACCTAAGTGCGGAATCGCGTGGTCAAGGTGTACGTCCGTCACCCGCAGGCCCGACACCTCAGCGAGGCGGCAGCCGGTGCCATTCAGAATTGTCCAAATGTGTTGAAGGTCCGCCTTGGCATGGTACGAGATGCGGGCGGTGACCTCGTCCAAGGTGAAAGGACGGCGCTTGTCCTTGTTGGGCTCGGCCTTATCCTTCGACGCGGCCTCCAAATTCATGAAGGGATTGGTGACGCCAGATAGGTCAAAGTCTCTCATGGCGTGGTTGATGACCGCGCGAACTACGTTCAAGTAGCGATCTACCGAAGACGCTTTGCGACCGTCAAGCATGTGATCGCGGACTTCCTTGGCGTCCGCGCGCTTAATGCTTGCCAGCTTGCGATCCGTACCCAGTGCGGCCCTGACGAGCTTGAAGACCCGCTCAAGCTCCATTTGCTTCGTTTCGTCGTCCCCGACGCGCTCCTTCAGATACAGCCTTTTGGCGTCCTCTAAGGTCGGGGCAGGGAGACCTTGTCGGGCGCCGTACATAAGCGCCCGAAGGGTTGCGGCGTCCTCGAAGCTAATCCCTGTCGGGTTTCCTTGATCGTCCAGGGGATACTTCGCGGCGATCTGCTCAGCGATTATTTCGCGTCTGAGAGTTTCGCTGTCGTGTTCGTCATCGGAACCAGACCATTCCGGGTCCAATTGCAATCTGCGAACATACTGCTGCCCCGATTTGAACTGTTCCAACGCGGTCAATGGTTGGGGGGAGTTGAGGGACGGCGCTTTCTTGCTGGCAATGGCCGATAGCAGGAGTCTCTAGGGCTCGGCATGAACCTTCGGATAATTTTTTAAGGGCTTGCTGTTCGGTCGCTCCAAGCGGGACGAGATGTTCCCGTTTGCCCAAAATTGCCCGAAGTTCCTCAGGGATTTTGCCCCTGTAGCGCCAGCCAGCCTTGCCACGTTTCTGTATATGCTTCACGTCAATCTTCATGCTCAGGGTACCCCGCAGTGTATCTCGCGGTGTATCTCTGGGGAAGCGGAAACCCTTGCAATCCTTGGGTTTCAAGACTTTTCTGGCGATTGTGGCTCCCCGGGATCGTCGAAACTGAGAAATATGAATTCGCGATTCCGCTTCGCAAGAACGCGCCGGTGGGACCGAAACTCCGCAAACGCGACCGGGACCGCTGGTGGCCCGACACCGACGCTCAGGGAGCTGGCCGTCGCTCTGCCGCGAGAGCGGGGCGAGGTGCGCACGGCTGAACTCACGGCCATCGGCATCCCCCGATGCTATCTATCCAGGATGTGCGACGAGGGACTGCTCGTGAAGGTGGGTTACGGCCGCTATCGCGCCGTCCTTCCGAAGGCCGCTTGACCCGTCGCGTTTGGGGCCGGCTGCTGACCGTCTGGTTCGGCCCCAGCAATAGGACTAGCCACTGAGACCGCGATGAGCGCGGCGCCGACGAACGCACACCTTTTAAGCGTCGACTTGAACTGTGGGCCGGGGCCGGGAGCCGCGCCCGCAGCCACTTCAGTTGGCGACGAACTCCAGAAGGTCGGCGTTCAGCACATCAGCATTCATTGTGAGCATCCCGTGCGCAAAACCAGGATAGGTCTTCAGCGTGCCGTTCGGCAGCAGCTTGACCGCCTTCAAAGCCGAGGCGGCGATCGGAACGACCTGGTCGTCCTCACCGTGCAGCACCAGCGTCGGCACGGTGATCGCCTTGAGGTCATCGGTCTGGTCGGTTTCCGAGAAGGCCTTGATGCCATCGTAGTGCGCCTTGGCGCTACCCATCATGCCCTGCCGCCACCAGTTCTGGATCACGCCCTCATGGACCGTCGCACCCTCGCGGTTGAAGCCGTAGAACGGGCCCGACGGGACGTCGAGGAAGAACTGCGCGCGGTTGCTGGCCAGTGCCGTCCGAAAGCCGTCGAAGACCTCCATGGTGTTCCCTCGGGGTTGTCGTCGGGTCCTACGACATTCCAGGGATCGCTCGACGCGCTCCGCCATTCTGGGACCTTTGCTGGTACGGGCCCGTGCTCGGCGGTCCCGGACCGTTCGACATCATGCAATTACCGAAAAGCATCAAGATCGGTTATGCGGTCTGTTCCGACCACATCCACACGCCTGAACTGCTGCGATCGCATTCGGCGCAGCTTTTCGACTGGATCATGGAGGGCAGGCTCAGTGTCCGGATCGGTGGCGAATACGGAATGGCGGACGCAGCAACCGCCCATGCCGACATGGAAAGCCGCGGGACGACGGGCAAGCTGCTGCTGGTCCCATGACATGCGATTGGCCGATCGAGGCTGGATGGCGACGCTCTGCGACCCACAAGTGCTAGCGATCCATATCTATGTATAGCAGCCACTCGGTCCAGTCGCCTCTACCTTAAGGCAAGAAGACTTCCTGTCCCGAGAGAATGATCGATGTCCACGATGTCGCCTATCCTTACAAGACGCCACTTGCTCGCCATCTCTGCGGCTGCCGGCGCCGTTGGCCTGTTGCCGTCAAGCACGGCCGCTGCGGCTGAAAGCACAGCTATAAGACCCTTCCGCGTCGACATTCAGGAAGCAGCCGTCGCTGATCTTCGTCAGCGCCTGGCGGCGACGCGTTGGCCGGACAAAGAGACCGTCACAGCTCATTCGCAGGGCGTCCAGCTTGAACGGCTTCGCGACCTCATCGAATACTGGACGACCGACTACGACTGGCGAACGATCGAGGCTCACCTCAACCGGCTGCCGATGTTCGTCACCGAAATCGACGGGCTCGAGATCCACTTCATCCATATTCGTTCGCCACATGCCGACGCCTTGCCGATGATCATGACGCATGGCTGGCCCGGCTCGATTCTGGAGTTTCTCAAAGTCCTGGGGCCGCTCACAGATCCGACAGCCTTCGGCGGCGATGCTGAGGACGCCTTTCACCTCGTCGTGCCCTCGATCCCCGGCTTCGGCTTCTCCGCAAAGCCGACCAAGACGGGGTGGGGTTCCGATCGCATCGGCAGAGCATGGGCGCTTCTGATGCAGCGGCTGGGCTATGATCGCTATGTCTCGCAGGGCGGCGATTGCGGCTCGGTGATATCGCATCGAATGGCGTTGCAGAACGTGCCGGGGCTTATCGGCATTCACGTCAATATGCCGGGTACGGTTCCAAGCGAGATCGCGGCTATTCTGGCGGCCGGCGGGCCAGCGCCGAAAGACCTTCCCGACGATGAAAGGAAGGCGTTCGACGCGCTCGACAAATTTTACAGGGACAGTTCCGGCTATGCGGCGATGATGGTCACACGGCCCCAGACCATTGGCTATTCGCTGGTCGATTCACCACTTGGGCTTGCCGCGTGGATCTACGAAAAGTTTGCTCAGTGGACCTACAGTGACGGACAGCCGGAGCGTGTGCTGACAAGGGACGAGATGCTCGACGACATCTCGCTCTATTGGTTGACCGCAACGGGTGCATCGGCCGCGCGGATATACTGGGAAGACCATTCCAACAACTTCAACGCGGTCGACATTCAGGCGCTTCCGGTCGCCGTGACCGTGTTCCCCGGTGAAATCTATTGTGCGCCGCGCGGCTGGGCTGAGCGCTGCTACCACAACCTCATCTACTTCAACGAGGCGGAGAACGGCGGCCACTTCGCCGCTTGGGAACAGCCGGAAATCTTCACACGCGAAATACGAGCGGCCTTCAGGTCGCTGCGTGATTGACGCTCTTCATAGAAAGGATGCAAACGATGACCACGCAACCGAAGCGGCTCTACACCGGCCGGGTCCATACCACCGGTGGCCGCGGTGGCTTCTCGCGCAGCTCCGACGGCAGGCTTGATGTCAGGCTTTCCACGCCTGGCGGCCCCGGTGAAGGCACCAATCCGGAGCAGCTCTTCGCGGCTGGCTGGTCGGCCTGCTTTGAAGGCGCCATGGCGATCGCCGCGCGCAAGATGCAAGTAGTTTTGCCCGCCGAAACCGCGATCGACGCGGAGGTCGACCTGAACTCCGGCGACGACGGCTTCTTCCTCAGCGCGCGCCTGGATGTGAGCCTTCCCGGCCTGGATCCTGACGTAGCGCGGGCGATTGTCGATGCCGCGCATCGGACTTGTCCCTATTCGAAAGCTACGCGCGGCAACATCGAAGTGGCCATCACTCTGGCCTAACGCGCACCGCCGCCAATCCCTTCATCCCGACTCGACTGGAGCCACCAATGCAGACCGGAACCAACCCTGAATTTATCGACCTCGATCGCCGTCGCCTCCTGGCGGTCGGGGCCGCAGCCGTGGCCATTGCGCAGTTGGTGGCGGTGCGACCGGCAATGTCGCAAGCTACATCGCCAAAGGCCGCGTTCGCCGCCCTGAAGCAGGTCGATGCCGGCCTGCTCTCTGTGGGCTATGCGGAACAAGGTCCTGCGGACGGCCCCGCCGTCATTCTGCTGCACGGCTGGCCCTACGACATCCATAGCTATGTCGACGTAGCATCTCTTCTTGCCGGCGCTGGCTACCGTGTCCTCGTCCCGCATCTTCGCGGATACGGGACGACCCGCTTCCGTTCGGACGCTACTTTTCGCAACGGGCAGCAAGCCGCGCTCGGCGTCGATCTCGTCGACTTCATGGACGCGCTCGGTATCGAGAAGGCGATCCTGGGCGGCTATGATTGGGGAGCGCGCACCGCAAATGTGGTTGCGGCTCTCTGGCCGCAGCGTTGCAAGGCGATGGTTTCGGTCAGCGGCTATCTGATCGGCAGCCAGGCGGCCAACAAGGCGCCGCTTCCGCCGCAGGCCGAGTTGCAATGGTGGTACCAGTTCTACTTCGCCACGGATCGGGGACGCACCGGCTATGCGAAGAACACTGATGATTTCGCCAAGCTGATATGGCGACTCGCCTCGCCGCACTGGAACTTCGATGACGCGACCTTCGCCAGGAGCGCCGCGGCCTTTCGCAATCCCGATCACGTCGACATCGTCATCCACAATTACCGCTGGCGGCTCGGCCTTGCCGACGGCGAACGTCGCTATGACGAGATGGAGGAAAAGCTCGCCAAGGCGCCCGTGATCGGCGTTCCAACCATCACCATGGAAGGTGACGCCAACGGCGCGCCGCATCCCGATCCGGCCAACTATGCCGGCAAGTTCTCGGGCAAGTACGAGCATCGGTTTGTGTCGGGCGGCATTGGCCACGACCTGCCGCAGGAAGCGCCGGAGGCGTTCGCCAAGGCCATCGTCGACGTAGACGGCTTCTGAGGGGAGAAGCGTGATGAAACGATATCTGGCCATTGCAGCCGTCGCAGCCTTGTCCGCGGCACTTGCGATCACATGCGTGGCGATTGACAGGGCCGGCGCCCAAGAGCCTTTGCAGGTATCCCCGATCTACGGGGTGACAATTCCGGATGGATACCGAAAATGGGAGCTGGTCGCGCCCGCGCTGGAAGGCGACCCGCTGAACGAACTCCGTGCGGTCGTCGGAAACGCGGTCGCACTGGACGCCTACAGGAAAGGCACGCTGCCGTTCCCCGATGGCAGCGTTCTCGTGAAGCTGGCCTGGAAGCGAACCCAGTCGGCGGAGTTCGAATCGGCATCCGTGCCGGGAGCCCCAACGACCGTGCAGGTGATGGTCAAGGATGCGAAGAAATACGCGGCGAGTGGCGGCTGGGGTTTCGGCCGTTTCATTGATGGCAAGCCGGTCGACCTAGCGCAGCACGAGACATGTTTCGCCTGCCACGAGGCCCGCGTCCAAAACGACGACTACGTCTTCACGCGCTACGCACCATAGCCACGCGCGTTTGGTGCAGAGCGCTTGGCGGCGAAAATGGAAAGGGACAACAAATGACGCAGAGATGGCTTATCACTGGGACTTCGAGAGGAACGGGCCGCGCGCTTGCCCAAGCGGTCCTCGAGGCCGGGCATAAGGTTATCGCAACGGCCCGCAATCCCGAACAGATATCCGACCTGGGCGCACGCTTCGGTGAATCGGTCAGGACCTTCCCCTTGGATGTAACTGATCCGAACGCCGCCGAGGCTGCGGTGAGGCTTGCCGTCGACACGTTCGGAGGGCTCGACGTGCTGGTCAACAACGCCGGGTATGGAAACGTCAATTCGGTAGAGGACACTGCACTGGAGGATTTTCGGAGGCAGATCGAGACAAACCTGTTCGGCACCATCATCGTGACCAAGGCCGCTATCCCCATCATGCGCGAGCAGCGCAGCGGGCACATCATCCAGTTTTCGTCCGTGGGAGGGCGTATCGGGGCTCCTGGACGCGCACCCTATTCGTCGGCGAAGTGGGCCATTGAGGGGTTCTCGGAATGCCTCGCCCGCGAAATGGGACTTGTCGGGGTGAAAGTCACCGTGATCGAGCCCGGCGGCATGCGAACCGATTTCTCCGGTGTATCGACCACCCTCAAGGAGGGCCGCCCCGAATATGATCGAGTGGTGGGCGAGACGGCCCGCATGCAGCGCAATTATGACGGTCGGCAACCGGGCGACCCGGCTCGCGTGGCCCAGGCCATCCTGAAGATAGCGGCAATGGATGATCCGCCATTCCGACTGCCAGTGGGAAGCGATGCCCTGAAGATTCTCGTGCAGGCGGATCTAAGAAGGCTGGAAGAGCTGGAACGGTGGCGGGAACTAAGCCAGTCGACCGACTTCCCTCGCGACGAAACGGACGACCGGTCAGGCTCTCGGCCTGCGTCGCCGTCTTTCCTCGCTCTGAACTCCGCTGTCTAATTATCTCCAACACGAAAGGACCACACAATGAAAACCTTACTGGCAGGGTTGGCCATCATTGCCGCCACTTTGGGCAGCGCACAGGCGCAATCCGGAAAGCCGACTGTCGTTCTGGTGCATGGCGCGTTTGCGGATGCGTCGAGTTGGAACGGCGTTGTCGCTATCCTCGAGAAGGACGGCTACTCCGTCGTGGCCGCAGCCAACCCCTTGCGTGGCGTCAAGAAAGACGGCGGCTATATAGCCTCTCTTGCTTCCAGCATCGAGGCTCCTGTCGTACTCGTCGGCCATTCGTATGGGGGTTCAGTGATCAGCGAAGCCGCCGCGGGCCAGGCGAATGTGAAGGCGCTGGTCTACGTCGCTGCCTTCGCACCGGAGGTCGGCGAAACGGCCGTGGAGCTTTCCGGCAAGTTTCCCGGCAGTTCGCTTGGCCCGACGCTCGCCAAGCCAGTCGCATTGTCCGAAGGCGGCTCGGATCTGTACATCCAGCAGGACAAGTTTCACGACCAGTTTGCAGCCGACGTCCCGGTCGGCGAAGCGAAGCTGATGGCGGCAACGCAACGCCCGATCACCGAAGCCGCTCTCAACGAACGCCAGGCCAATGCGGCCTGGAAAGCCATACCCAGCTGGTTCATCTACGGCGATGCCGACAAGAACATTCCGCCACGGGTCTCCGAGTTCATGGCTGAACGGGCTCGTGCGCGCAAAACCGTCTCCGTCAAGGGCGCGTCCCATGTCGTGATGGTGTCGCACCCTGCGGCTGTGGCGGAGTTGATCGAGCAAGCCGCAGGCGAGACAGCGCCGTGAAGCCGAGCTTCATGAGGCCGATCACCGGAAGCGGGTAGCGTCGCCGTCGGGTGGGGCGGCCAGACGGCCGATCGACTGGCTGGGTCTCGGTCTGACAATCGTGCGTCAGGCCGCCGACCTGCTCCCCCCATCCGATCTGTGGCCAGTCGGTCGAGAACGATGGCTCGGTCTTTTCGGTTGAATTGCCATTCTACCTGCCCGAAAATGGGCTGTCAGAAGGCGGTGATATGACCTGGAGGGATTTCGAGGAATGCGGCCCCTTTGCGATAAGACCTTCCAGCCGGCCGAGCCGGTGAACGCCCGTGGCCGGATGGTCGGCTGTTCTGCTCATCTGCAGTACGCCGGGCCATCTCGGCGCTCGGCTCCCCAGGTTTGCCAAGCGACTTCGGTTCACTAAACCGAGACATAGCATGAGCAACAGCGTCTACCGCTTGGCGGCAGTCCTCCTTGCGCTTGGCATCTTCCTGTTCGACGTGCTGTCGCCGCTCGAGGGAGCGATCGCGGTACTCTACGTGCTCGTCGTACTCATTGCGGCCCGCACCTCGCGGCGAGCGGACGTATTGGTCGCCGCTGCTGGCGCCATCGTACTGACGGTGCTGGCCTATGTCATTTCCCACGCCATGGAGAGCTTCGGATCTCCCGCCTTACGCGCGGCCGTAAGCCTTGCGGCCATCGCCATCGCCACCGCGCTGGCGCTCCAGAGTCAGGCCGCCACGGAAACCCTGGCTGCGCAGGCTCGCTTGCTGAACCTCTCGCACGACATGATCTTCGTTCGCGACATCCGCGGTGTCATCACCTTTTGGAACGACGCTGCCGCGGAGGTCTATGGCTGGACCGCAGCCGAGGCGATCGGTCGGGTGGCGGACGAACTGCTCGGTACGAAATACCCTGCCGACCGGGCGGTGGTTGAAGCTGCATTGCTCAAAAGCGGGCGATGGGAGGGGATCTTAGAGCATCAGACACGAACCGGTGCGCGGCTCGTGCTGGACAGCCGGTGGGCGATACAGCGGGACCGCCACGGAAACGGCGTTGGCGTCCTGGAAACGCACACCGACATAACGGAGCGCCAGACAGCTCATGCAGCACTGGTCAGGAGTGAGCGGCGCTACAGGCGCATGTTCGATACAAGCCGGATCGGCGTCATCGAAGAAGACTGGAGCGCAGTCCAAGCCGAGCTTGCCAACGTAGCGGAGGAAGGGACCTCGATTGCCGACCATCTCGCCGCCAACCCGGACTTCTACACGCGCGCCAGACGGCTCATCAGAATCGTGGACGTCAATGCAGCGTTCCTGTCCATGCTTTCAGTGGATGATCGCACGCAGTTCCTGAACACGCTGGACGATGTCCTGGGTGCGGCCGATACGACTTTCCCGGGCGCGCTCGTTGCGTTTGCGCGCGGTGACGCCTTCTATGAGGGGGAGACGGAGATGGTCTCGAGCGACGGGAAGGCCGTCCCTGTGCTGTTCACCATCACCTTTCCCTCTTCACCTGACGACGGCGACAAGGCTCTGGTATACGTAATGGACATCACGGACCGTAAGCGCGCCCAGGACGCTATCCAGCAGGCACAGGCCGAACTCGCCCACGCCGCGCGCGTCGCCACCCTCGGTGAGCTGACCGCGTCGATTGCGCACGAGGTCAGCCAGCCGCTCATGGCGGTGGTGACGAACGGCGAGGCAGGGATGCGCTGGCTCCGCCGCGATCCGCCCGAGCTCAACGAGGTGGAGTTCGCGCTCGGGCGCGCTGTCGCCGAGGGGCGAAGGGCAAGCGACATCGTGAAGCGCATCAGGGCTTTCCTGAAGAAGGCGCCGTCACATCGAGACGAACTGGCCTTGTCCGCATTGGTGGAAGACGCCGTGGCGCTCGTCCAGCGTGAGATTGCGAAGGCCAACATACAGCTCAAGATCGACCTGCAGCCTCACCTTCCCAACATACGCGGTGACCGCGTTCAGCTGCAGCAAGTCCTGGTCAACCTCATGATCAATGCGGCGCACGCCATGGCCGGGCAGGACGGCGCGCGCATGCAGTTCATAACCGCCGCCAAAACCGAGGTGGACGACATCGAGATCATCGTGCAGGACACCGGGCCGGGAATACCGAATGAGCATCTTCAGCGATTGTTCGAACCGTTTTTCACGACCAAGCAGGACGGCATGGGAATGGGCCTTGCCATATGCAAGACAACGATTGAGGCGCATGGCGGGCGAATGACAGTTGAGAGCCTGCCGCGGCAGGGCGCGACGTTCCGCGTGACCCTACCCTCCGTCGATGCAAGCGCGACCGCATGAACAGGGCTACTTCCATGAAAGTTGCTTCGTCTCCGACAGGACCATCTCCCTTTGTTGTCGTCGTCGACGACGACCCGGGCGTGCGCGACGCACTCGACAGCCTGTTCCGTTCGGTCGGGATGTCGACCTACTTGTTCGGCAGTCCGGCCGAGATGATTCAAGCCAGCCTTCCCCAGTCGCCGGGCTGCATCATCCTCGATGTCCGTCTGCCGGGCGTCAGCGGCCTGGACTTCCAGTCGCAGATGACGAAACAGGGAATCGAACTGCCGGTGGTCTTCATGACCGGTCACGGCGATATTCCGATGACGGTCCGAGCCATGAAAGCCGGCGCCGTCGATTTCCTGTCAAAGCCGTTTCGCGACCAGGACATGCTGGACGCGGTAACAAGCGCGATCGAGCGGGATCGGGTCAGGAGGGTCGAGCGCACGGAGAGCGATCGCCTGCGAGCGGAATATGAAACGTTGACGCCGCGCGAGCGCGAGGTGATGGGTCATGTCGTCGCCGGCCTGATGAACAAGCAGGTGGCGGGCGTGATCGGGCTTTCGGAAATCACGGTGAAGATCCATCGCGGCAATGTCATGCGCAAGATGGGCGTCCGCACGCTCGCGGACCTTGTTCGCAAGGCAGAGGCGCTGGGTATTTCAGGTCGCTGACCGGCGTGGTGCAAACCTCCGTATGATTTCCTTTCGGGCCAATGTGCCTCATGGATGACGGGTGGCTCTGTGGAGATGACCTGCTGCAATCGAGCGGCATGAACGCCTTTGATTATGCTCAAGATTCCCAAGATTGCGATCGTCGATGACGATGACGGAGTGCGAAGCTCGCTCGCCAGCCTGCTCAGATCTCTCGGCTATGAAGTGTGTGGCTATGCGTCGGCGCTCGAATTTCTTGACGATAAAATTGCCGACGATCCTGGCTGCATGATCACTGACATCCAGATGCCCGGAATGTCGGGCGACGAACTTCAGGCGGAGCTGATAGCAAGAGGCCGGATTTTTCCGATGATCTTCATGACGGCTTTCCCAAACGAGGCGACGCGAAACAAGGTGATGGCTGCAGGCGCCCGTGCGTTTCTGGAGAAACCAGTTGAAGCTGATGCGATTACAAGCTGCCTGGAACTACTTCCTCGAGACTAGAGCGTCGGACATTCAGGTTGAATCGCGAAGGATTCCGCTAACGTCGGGTTTGTGATTCACTTCCTTAAGGAGGTGATTTGCCATGCCCAAGCCCTATTCGCTCGATTTGCGTGAACGCGTTGTGCGGTTTGTCGAGGCTGGCCATTCGCGGCGTGCGGCGGCGGCACATTTTGGGGTGTCGGTTTCGTTCGTCGTGATCCTGATGAGGAACTATCGAAAGACCGAGAGCCTGGTGCCCAAGCCGA